>MNFJ01000125.1 GCA_001918155.1 Deltaproteobacteria bacterium 13_1_40CM_4_68_19 | reverse complement strand
GAATGCGGGTGGGAGCACGCCGACGATGGTGTACGGGTTCCCGTCGAGATCGATCACGCGGCCGATCGGTGCCGGGTCGCTCGCGAAGAGTCGCTGCCAGAGCGCATGGCCGACGAGAGCCACTGCCGGACCGCCCGGCCGGTCTTCATCGGCCGTGAACAGCCGGCCCGCGACGGGCTTCACGCCGAGCGTCGTCAGGTAGGATGCCGTCACCGCTGCGGCCACCACGCGCTCCGGTTCACCCTCACGCACCAGATGGAACTGCCGCTGCGTCGCCAGCCCGGACGAGGCGAGCGACCGGGCCTCGTCGCGGTAGAGAGCGTAGTCGAGGAAGGAAGTGCCGAACGGATCGAAACCTTCGCGCAGCGCCATCCCGAAGACGAGGCGGTCGACGTCCGCGACTGGCAGCGGGCGCAGGAGCAGGGCGTTGAATGCGCTGAAGATCGCCGTGTTCGCGCCGATGCCGAGCGCGAGAGTGATCACCACCACCGCTGTGAACCCTGGCCGGGCGCGGAAGGTCCTCAGCCCGTAGCGCACGTCCTGCCAGAGGCTGTGCATCGGCCTTCCTCCGAGGATGCGTGAATCAAGTGCCGTGCCACCGCGCATTGCCCGCGGCTCGCATGTTCTCGCGGGCTTGCGAATCGTCGCAACGCCGGAAGTGAGCGCTTGCGGGAACAGCCATCCCGGATCCGGGCGGGCCCGCGTACATTGCGTCCCATGAGCGAGCCGTGGCCTGGATTCGCTGCCCGCTCCGATCGCGGCAGAGTGGAAGCGGCAGCGGTGAAAGTCGCCCCGGGCCCCTCGCGCTTCGAAGGCGTCGCTCGAGATGCTCGACGCGCAGCGCACGGCCAAGGTCCATTGCGGACCTCGACGCATTGGCGGATCACTCGCGATTTCCGGCAGCGGATGCAGGTGGCCGGCATCTGAGAATTGTAGTTTTGAAGGAAGGCACCGTGGCCGAAAACCTCAACACAGCGCAGCGGAGATCGATACCGGCCGCGACCACCAGGCGCCCGCGCCCACCGGATACGGCCACGGCGCTGCAGGCCGAGCGTGAGCTCCTCGAGATGGGTGCGCTCCCACCCGAGGCGGTCATCGCCCGGCTCGGCACCACCGACAAGGGTTTCTCCTCCGCGCAGGTCGAGGAGCGCCTTGCCCGGTTCGGTCCCAACGAGGTCGAGCATGCCCGCCGGGTCGGATTCTTCGGCGAGATCCTGCAGCGCTCGAAGAACCCGTTGGTCATCCAGCTGCTGGTGATCGCGCTGGTGTCGCTCGGGATGGGCGACGTGCGCGCCGCCTCGGTCGTGGCGGCCATGGTCGTGCTCAGCGTTGCGCTGGGCTACGTGCAGGAGCGCCGGTCGAACGACGCCGTCGAGAAATTGCTCTCGATGATCAAGGCCACCTGCACCGTGGTCCGCGGCGGCAGGGAGATCGAGCTTCCGCTGCGGGATCTGGTCCCCGGCGACATCGCGGTGCTCGCCGTGGGCGACATCATCCCTGCCGACATCCGTCTCATCGCGGCGAAGGACTTCTACGTCAGCCAGGCCGCGCTCACCGGCGAATCGATGCCCATCGAGAAGTCGGCCGCGCCGGTCGAAACCGCCGGGAAGAACGCGATCGACCTCGCGAACACGTGTTTCCAGGGCTCCAACGTGCTCTCGGGGACCGCCCGGGCCGTGGTGGTGAACACCGGCGCCCGCACCTATTTCGGCGCCATCTCCGCCCGCCTCGCCGGCCAGCGGGTGCTCACCAGCTTCGACCGCGGCATCGAGAGCTTCACCTGGCTGATGATCCGCTTCATGGTGGTGATGGTCTCGGTGGTCTTCGTCATCGTCGGGCTCACCAAGCACGACTGGGCAGAGGCACTCCTCTTCGGCCTGTCGGTGGCCGTGGGTCTCACGCCCGAGATGCTGCCGATGATCGTGACGGTGAACCTGTCCAAGGGCGCGATCTCCATGAGTCGCAAGCAGGTGATCGTGAAGCGGCTGAACTCGATCCAGAACTTCGGCGCCATGGACGTGCTCTGCACCGACAAGACGGGAACGCTCACGCAGGACCGCGTCGTCCTCGAGCGGTACGTCGACGTGACCAACCGCCTTTCGGAAGACGTGCTGCGGTACGCATACATGAACTCGTATTACCAGACGGGCCTGCGCAACCTCCTCGACCGCGCAATCCTCGCCCACAGCGACCTCGACGTGGAGCGCTGCGCCCGCAAGGTCGACGAGATCCCCTTCGACTTCCAGCGCCGCCGGATGTCGGTCGTCATCGATTACGAAGGCGACCACGTCCTCATCTGCAAGGGAGCGGTCGAGGAGATCTTCCAGGTCTGCAGCCGTTACCAGGTGGACGAGGAGATCAACCCGCTGATCGACATGCTCAAGCAGGACCTCCTCGAGGAGTACGAGGCGCTGAGCCGCGACGGGTACCGGGTGGTGGCCATCGCATATCGCGAGTTCCCGCGCACCAAGGAGATCTTCTCCGCGGCGGACGAGAGCGATCTGGTGCTGCTCGGATACCTCGCGTTCTTCGACCCACCCAAGGAAACCGCTACGGCCGCGCTGGAGGCGCTGCGCAAGAGCGGCGTGGCGACCAAGATCCTCACCGGCGACAATGCCCTCGTCACGCAGAAGGTCTGCCGCGACGTCGGACTCGCCATCGAACAGCTGGTCACGGGCGATCGACTGCGCGGTCTCAGCGATGCCCAGCTCACCGACCTGACGCGCAAGGCGAACGTCTTCGCCCGCCTCACGCCCTCCCAGAAGGAGGACATCATCCGCGCGCTGCAGCGGGGCGGACACGTGGTCGGCTTCATGGGCGATGGCATCAACGACGCGCCGGCGATGAAGACCGCCGACGTCGGGATCTCCGTCGACACTGCCGTGGACGTCGCAAAGGAATCCGCCGACATCATCCTGCTCGAGAAGAGCCTGCTGGTGCTGGAGGACGGCATCCTCGAGGGACGGCGCGTCTTCGGCAACATCACCAAGTACATCAAGATGGGCGCGAGCTCGAACTTCGGGAACATGTTCAGCGTGGTGGGCGGCAGTTACTTCCTCCCGTTCCTGCCCATGGCGCCCATCCAGGTGCTGGTGAACAACCTCCTCTACGACTTCTCGCAGGTGGGCATTCCGACGGATCGCATCGACGACGAGTACCTCCAGAAGCCGCGCAAGTGGAACATCGCCAGCATCAAGAAGTTCATGATCTGGATTGGACCGATGAGCTCCATCTTCGACTACACGACCTTCTTCCTGATGCTCTATTTCTTCGGCTGCATCGCGTTCAGGACCACGTCCGATCCGTCGCTGAAGACGCACTACGAGAGCTTGTTCCACACCGGCTGGTTCGTGGAGTCGCTCCTCACCCAGACGCTGATCGTGCACATCATCCGCACCAATCGCGTACCCTTCTTCCAGAGCCGCGCCAGCTGGCCGCTCACCTTGACCACGCTCATCGTGATCGGCGTCGCTTGCGCCCTTCCTTATTCGCCCCTTGCGGGCTACCTGGGGCTGGTGCCTTTGCCCGTGGCATTCTGGCCCTGGATGCTGTTGACGGTGATCGCCTACTCCTTCCTCACCCACTTCGTGAAGACGCGCTTCATCCGGCGCTACGGAGCCGACTGATGAAGGCGCTTCTCACGGCGCTGCGCGAGGGCCGTCTCGTCGAGGTGCCCGACACGAACAAGGAGAAGTCGCTCGAGTACCTCGCAAACCTGATCGAGGCTGTGCCGGACATGCCGAGCGTGGGCGAGTTGTACGAGGCGATGATGACGCGCGAGCGGACGATGAATACCGCCATCGGGAACGGGGTTGCTTGTCCGCACGTGCGTGCGGCGGGGAACGGGGAGCTGGTCTGCGCGGTCGGGTGGAGTCCGGCGGGAATCGATTACGGCGCGCCGGATGGAAAGAAGGTCCACCTCGTCCTCATGTATTACATTCCGGAATCCCAGAAGAACGTCTACCTGAAGGAGATCTCCTCGCTCGCCGCGGCGGTGCGGCGCGAGGGCGACATCCAGGCCCTTGCGAGCGCCGATGTCGCGACCGTGCGCGAGCGGCTGCTGGACTGGGTGAGCCAGGCGGTCGAGGCCAGCATTCCCGAGGCGAAGGCGCGCATGATCAGGCTGGAAGCGCGGCAGGCCGTCACCGAAGCGGCGCCGCTCGCGGTGGGACCTGGCGCGATCCAGATCCTCAACGTTCTGGTTCTCCAGATGCCGGGGCAGAAGCCCATCGTCCTGTCTCAGCAGCGAGCGCTGGCAGACGCCCTGGAAAGGGATGAGGGCCTCGGGGCTTTGCTACAACAACACCTGCAGTTCGATCGCGCTGGATACCGGCTCGTGTTCCGCTCTGCCACTCAGTTCGAGAACGCCCGCACCCTCTACGAATATTCGGCCGTGAGCATGGGCGCGGCGCCTCAGCCGTCGAAGCCCCCGCCTTCCTGACGCCGTAGGAGATTCGCCATGACCCTTCGATCCTTCTTGCTCGCAGCCTTGTCGATCTTTGCCCTGCCGCCGGCCGCCGAGGCGTGGAATCGCACCCGCGCCGTCGAGTTCGCCGACCTGCCGCATCCGCTGCGCAACCCGGAAGGCATCACGGTGGATCGGCGCACCGGGGAGTTCTACGTGGCCGACTTCGATTACAAGGCGACTTCGGGGACGGGGCGGATCGCGGTGTTCGATCGCTCGGGACGGCTGCTGCGCATCCTCAAGCTGGACTCGAGCCCGGCGCTCCTCGGCCTCGATTTCCACCCGACTACGCACGAGCTGCTGGTGATCGATTTCGGCGGCAAGCAGGTGCTACGCGTGGACCCGCTTACCGGCGCGTCGGCGCCGTTCGCGGAGCCTCCGCCGCCGTTCAAGCCCGATTCCGGGCTGAACGCGCTGAACTTCGACAAGGCCGGCAACGTCTACGTTTCGGACTCGTTCCAGGGGATCATCTGGAGGGCCGGCCCCGAGGGCGGCGAGGCGACGGCGTGGATGACGAGCCCGCTCTTGCTGCCGAACGGCGTTCCTCCCTTCGGAGCGAATGGTCTCGCCTTCAATAGCGCCGGCGTCCTGTTCGTGGCCAACACGTCGAACGACACGGTGGTGCAGATCCCGGTCGCCAAGGGCGTGCCGGGCACCCCGACGGTCTTCGTCAACAGCATCAACGGCGCAGACGGCCTGATCATCGACGCGGACGACAACCTGTGGGTCGTCGCCAACCAGGCGGACGAGATCGTGGTGGTCGATCCCAGCGGGAAGGGCATCGCCAAGCTGGGCGACTTCGACGGAATCGCGCCCGACGGGTCGCCGCGCGGGCTGCTCTTTCCGGCCAGCCCGGTATTCTTCGGCGAATTCGTCTACGTGACCAATCTCGCTCTGGATCTGCGCGACTTCAACCCGCAATTCAACGCGGTGGACTCGCAGTGGACGGCGGAAGTGACGACCTGGAACGTGGCGCGGATTTCCCGCCATTTGCCGCCCGTCCACGACCGGGAAGGGCACGTCTTGACGAAGTAACGAGCTGCCGCGAGGCCATCGATCCCGAGGGCCATCGCTGGCATTTCGCGCAGGTAGTCGCGACCTGAACAAACGTATGGGGACTCTTGCGCCAAAGGACTACCGGCGCAGGGAGGGTTGCGCGGATGCCGGAGCAAGGGCATTCCATGGGCGGCAGGAGGAGCCGCGCAATGATCATGATGCAGGATGGCGAGCGTTACGCCCGCATGCCGTTCCGGCGCACCGGCCGCAGCGGCCTCAAGTTGCCCGCGATCTCGCTCGGGCTCTGGCAGAATTTCGGCGGCGACCGGCCCATCGAGACGCAGCGGGCGATCATCCGCCGGGCCTTCGATCTCGGGATCACCCACTTCGACCTGGCGAACAACTACGGTCCGCCGTACGGCTCGGCAGAGGAGAACTTCGGACGCATCCTCAAGTCCGACCTGGCCGGGCGGCGCGACGAGCTGATCATCTCGACCAAGGCTGGCTACGACATGTGGCCGGGACCTTACGGCATCTGGGGCTCGCGAAAGTACCTGCTGGCGAGCCTCGACCAGAGCCTGAAGCGGATGGGCCTCGAGTACGTCGACATCTTCTATTCACACCGCTTCGATCCCGAGACCCCGCTGGAAGAGACGATGGGCGCGCTCGATACCGCCGTGCGCCAGGGCAAGGCGCTCTACGTCGGCATCTCCTCCTACTCGGCCCGGCGAACGAAAGAGGCGGCCGCCATCCTCCGCGACCTGGGAACGCCGCTCCTCATCCACCAGCCCTCGTATTCGATGCTGAACCGGTGGATCGAGCCCGACCTCCTCGAGGTCCTCGGCGAGGAGGGGATCGGTTGCATCGTCTTCTCCCCACTCGCGCAAGGACTGCTCACGGACCGATACCTCGCGGGCGTGCCGGCAGGCTCGCGAGCGAGTCGGTCCGGCTCCTTCTCGGCCGATCTGATGACCGAGCAGGTGCTGTCGAAGGTGCGCGCGCTCCAGCAGATCGCCACCCGGCGCCGCCAGACGCTAGCACAGATGGCGCTCGCCTGGACCTTGCGCGATCCGCGGATCACCTCGACGCTCGTCGGGGCGAGCAGCGTGGCCCAGCTCGAGCAAAACTTCGGCGTGCTCGACAAGCTCGATTTTTCCGCCGACGAGCTGAGCGAGATCGACCGATACGCAACCGAAAGCGGCATCAACCTCTGGGCGGCGTCGGCCAAAGGCTGAGGGACGGAGCCATCATTCCGGAATCACGTTGAGCACTTCGTAGCAGGCGCCCATGGTGTGGTAGTCGGTCTTGCCCGCGGGGCTCTTCTCGTCGCTGTACTTGCGGTTGTCGCGGGTGAGGATGCGATACCAGGCGCCGTACTGGTGATCGACGAGCCACTGCCAGCTGTAAGCCCAGATTCGATCGTACCAGTCCCAGTACTTCTTCAGCCCGGTGCGGGCGGCGAGGAGCGCGGCGGCTGCGAGTGATTCCGCCTGCACCCAGAAATACTTGTCGCTGTCGCAGATGGAGCCATCCGGCGCAAAGCCGTAGTACAGCCCGCCGAACCCGGGGTCCCACGCCTTGGCCACCGCGGCGTCGAACAGCTGAAGCGCGCGGGGCACCAGCCAGTCGCCACCGGTTCGCAACCGGGCGCGGTGCCGATCGAGGATCAGCAGCAGCTTGGCCCACTCGGTGAGATGCCCGGGCTGAAAGCCCCACGGGCGAAAGATGTTGGTCCGGTCGTCTTTGTTGTAGTCCCAATCCACCGACCAATCGGAGTGGTAATGCTCCCAGATCAGACCCTGCGCCAGGTCTGCCTGGCGCAGGGTGATGTTGCGGGCCAGGATCTCTGCCCGCTCGAGGTAACGGGGCTCGCCGGTGGCGTCAAAGGCGGCGAGCATCGCCTCGCAGCCGTGCATGTTTGCATTCTGCCCCCGGTACGGCGAGAGACGGTTCCAGTCTGCGCTGGCTTCGTCCGCGTACAGTCCGTAGCGATCGGACCAGAAGTGGTCTTCCATCAGCTGGAAGGCTTCCGCGATCCAGGGCCGCGCCTCGTCGATCCCGGCCATCGACGCGTGCGCACAGGCGAGCAACACGAAGGCGAGGCCGTAGCAGTGGTTCGTCGCGTCGACCGCCTCGTTGTCCCGGAGCAGCCAGGCGTAGCCGCCCGTCTGCGAATTCCTGTGTCGCTCGCGCAGGAAAGCGATCCCGTGACGAGCCGCCTTCCGGTAATCGTCAGAGCCGAAGTGGCGGGCGGCCATCGCGTAGTCGAAGACGAATCGCGTGCTGGACACCAGATGTCGCGTGACGGCGTCGTAGACGCTCCCGTCATCGCGGAAGAAGTGGAAGAAACCGCCGTTCCGGTCGACGGCGCGCGGATGGTAGAAGGCCATCGTCGCGCGGACGTGGTCCAGCAGAAATGCGCGGCTGCGAAAGTCCGGCATCCGCACCAGCCTACCATGCGCAGAGAGGAGAGCCGGGGGACGCGATGTAGTCCCCCGGCCCTTCGGCTACAGAGTCTGCTTGGACAACTGGTCGGTGATGTAGTCCGCCTGGCGGATCGCGAGCGTGACGATGGTCAGCGTCGGGTTCTCCGACCCGCCGGTGGCGAACACCGAGCCATCCGAGACGAACAGGTTTGCGACGTCGAAGGTCTGACCCCACTTGTTGCAGACCCCGTCGCGCGCCTTGGCCGCCATGCGCGCCGTCCCCAGGTTGTGCGTCGACGGATATGGGGGGGTGAGGATCGTCCGCTTTGCTCCCGCCGCCTCGTAGATCGCCTTGCCCTGCCGATACGCGTGGGCGCGCATGGCGACGTCATTGGGGTGATCGTCGAAATGCACGTTGGGGATCGGCATTCCGAACCGATCCTTCTCCGTCGGGTGCAACGTGACGCGGTTGGTCTCCTGCGGCATGTCCTCACCGACCAGCCACATGCCGGCCATGTTCGCGTACCCATCCATCGCCGAGGTGAACTCGCGTCCCCACGCCCCTGGATTGAGGAACGCAGCCATGAACGGGAGGCCGAGCGAGAGCGTCTCCATCTCGTAGCCGCCGGTGAACCCGCGCTTCGGATTGTTGCCGGACTCGTCGGTCACGATGCCCGCCATGGTCGTCCCGCGCCACATGTGCACCGGCTTGTCGAAGATGCCGTAGACCGAGCCGGTCATGTGCCGCTGGTAGTTCCGCCCGACCTGGCCGGACGAGTTGGCGAGCCCGTTCGGGTGCTGCGGCGACTGCGAGTTGAGGAGCAGTCGCGCCGTCTCGATGGAGTTGCAGGCGACGCACACCACGCGCGCCTTCTGGCGCTGCTCCTTGCCGTCCTTGTCGAAGTAGACCACGCCGGAAACCTTGCCCGCGTCGTCGTGCTCGATGCGCGTCACGAAGGACTCGGGGCGCAGGTCGAGACGTCCGGTGGCCTCCGCTTCGGGGATGTCGGCGTACAGGGTCGACCACTTCGCGCCGGATTTGCAGCCCTGGAAGCAGAATCCGATCTGCATGCATCCGAGGCGGCCCTTCCGCGGCTTGCTGTTGATGGCCATCCGCCCCGTGTGCACGTTCCGGTAGCCGAGCTTCTTGGCGCCGCTGTAGAAGACCTTGAAGTTGTTGTTTCCCGGCAAACCCGCGATGTCGTGCGTGCGGGTCACTCCAAGCTTGTCCTCGGCCTTGTCGTAGTAGGGCGCCAGCTCCTCGTAGTTGAGCGGCCAGTCGAGCAGGTTCGCGCCTTCGATCCGCCCGTAGGTGGTGAGTGCCCTGAACTCGTTGCGCTGGAATCGCAGCGACGCGCCCGCCCAGTGGGTGGTGGTGCCGCCGACGGTCTTGCAGGTCCAGGCCGGGAGGTTCGGGAAATCGCGCGCCACGCGCCAGGTACCCGAGGTGGTGCGCTTGTCCGTCCAGGCGAGCTGCCCGAACGACGCCCACTCGTCGTTCACATAGGTGGCGGTGGATTGGCGCTTGCCCGCCTCGAGCAGCACCACCGGGGCGCCTTTCTGGCAGAGCTCGTTGGCCAGGGTGCCGCCTCCGGCCCCGCTACCGATGACGACCACCACGGACTCGTCGCTCGTTTCATAGGTTGCCATGTCGGATCTCCTCGATCAGGCGCCCGCGCGCGAGAGGCGTGGGCTGGCGTCGGTTGGCGGATCGGGCAACCAGTTGAGGTCGTTGAAGCCACGGTGGAGGTAGCCGCCCTTGTCCCAGGAGCTGCCCTCATAGCCGAAGTGGGCGTACGCCAGCGGATTGTCGTAGAGCGCCACGACGCAAGTGCCGCGGACCTTGGCGAAGAACGGGGTCCCCTCGAGCGCCTTGACCGCGACCAGCTGGCGATCGGGGCTCTTCGCGATCCAGTCGCCGCCCGCGGCGCGGTCGAGGGAGGCGACTCCCTCGACGAGAAGCTTCTTCACGCTCCCGTCCGCGGCGTCCTTGTCCAAGGCCTTCACGACCATCGCATAGACGGCGTCCTCCATCGTGTCGTGCGGATAGAGGTGGCGGGCAAACTTGAGCAGCGCCTTTCCCGTCGCTTCGTCCAGCGCCCCCAGCTCCAGCGCCCAGACCTTGCTCGGCGCGAGGAGGGCGATCGGGCCGGACGAAAATACCAGGGCCCCGATGATGACCCCGGAACCTTGCTTCAGGAATTCCCTGCGCGACGGTAACGTGGGTTGCATGAATCCCTCCTTTGGCCGGAGCACGCTAGGCCTCCTCGCCTGAGCTTTTCAAGAGGACGGGTGCTCGCCAACCGCGGCCCTTGGGTGTACGATTAAAGATCGTGTCCAGGCGGGACGAACGCCGGACGTCCCTTAGCGAATGAACGAGGCGAGGAGCCGGTTCACCGCGCCCGCGGCCTCCACCTGCACCATGTGGCCCGCATCGGGGAGCACTTCGACCCGCACGTGGCCGGGGAGGCCGTCCGCCTGCGATGCGGGAATGATCCGATCCTTCCCGCCCCAGACGACGAGCACCGGGATCCTGGTGGACGCGAGGGCGTCGCGGAAGAGCGACCTCTGCGTGCCGCCGGGAAAGAGGTTGTCCGCGAGCTTGCGGAGCGCGGCGTCGACTCCCTCGAGCCGCTTGTACTTGAGGAGGTCGTCGACGAGCTGCCGCGTCACCAGGGTTTCCTGGGCGTAGAGCTGCGCCACACAAGGCCTGAGCGCATTGCGGGTGGTGGCACGCACGAAACCGTCGATGTATCCCGCGTTGATCTCCCGGCCCAACCCGGCGCTGCAGATGAGCGACAGGGATCGGACGCGCTTGGGCGTCGACGAGGCCATCGCCAGCGCCACGGCGCCGCCCAAGGAGTGACCGACGAGGTGCGCGCTCTCGACGCCGACCGTCTCCAGGAACGCGGTCACCACGGCGGCCAGCTCATCCAGGGTGCCGGCGCCCACGTCCTTGGAGGACTCCCCGTGCCCCGGCAAGTCGAGGGCGTAGACTGCGTGCTTGTCCGCCAGCGCGTCGTGGTTGAAGAGCCAGTTGCCGAGGTCGCCGCCGAACCCGTGCAAGAGGAGGACCGGGTCGCCCCGCTCGCCGCGTTTCAGATAGCGGATGCGCCGACCGCCGATTTCGATCTTCTGCGGCTGCGCTCCTTCACCTTCGCCCGCAGCGGCCGCCGGCACGAAGCTCGCCTGGAAGGCGGCGACCACCGCGTCGACCTCGGCTTCCGGGACCTCCGCATCGGCGACGACGGCGACCAAGGCCCCCACGGGCAGCTCGTCGCCTTCCTGCGCCAGCTGGCGGCGCAGGACGCCGCCGACGTTCACCTCCAGGCCGCCCGAGATCTTGTCGGTCTCTACGTCGCAGATCTCGTCGCCCGGGGAGACGCGGTCGCCCACCTGGCGGTGCCACGCCGTGAGCCGGCCCTTCTCCATCGAAAGACCCCACTTCGGAACGGTGATTGAATGGATCGCGGGCATGGTTCCTCCGGGAGGAGGGACGGGCCAGGGGGCGCACGACCTCCCCCCGCCTCCCCCGTCAGTGGTAGTTGGCCACGCGCTCGACGGCGGCGCCGATCTTCGCCGGGCTCGGGATGTAGAGATCCTCGAGCGCGTCGGAGAACGGCACGGGAACGTGCGGGGCGGTCACTCTCTCGACCGGCGCCTTCAACGACCGGAAGGCCTTCTCCGCCACCAGCGCGGCGACGTCGGTCGCCAGCGAGCAGCGCGGATTCGCCTCGTCCACGACCACGACGCGTCCGGTCTTCTCGGCCGACTCGAGGATGGTGGCTTCGTCCATCGGCGACGTGGTCCGCAGGTCGATGACCTCGCAGTCGATCTTCTTCTTCGCCAGTTCCCCGGCCGCCTGCACGGCGAAGTGGACCATGCGCCCGTAGGCGACCACCGTGACGCTCTTTCCTTCGCGCACCACATTGGCCTCTCCGAACGGGACCGTGTAGCTCTCCTCGGGCACGTCGCCCTTCAGGCCGTAGAGCAGCTTGTGCTCGCAGAAGATGACCGGGTCGTTGTCGCGGATGGACTGGATGAGGAGCCCCTTGGCGTCGTAGGGCGTCGCCGGACAAGCCACCTTCAGGCCCGGGACGTGGGTGAAGATGGAGGTCAGCATCTGCGAATGCTGGGCGGCGGCGCGGAAGCCGGCGCCGATCATGGTGCGGATGACCACCGGCGTCTCCGCCTTGCCGCCGAACATGTACTTGAACTTGGCGGCCTGGTTGAAGATCTGGTCGAAGCAGACGCCCATGAAGTCGACGAACATGAGCTCGGCGACCGGGCGCATGCCGGCGACGGCCGCGCCGATGGCGGCGCCGATGAAACCCGACTCGGAGATGGGAGTGTCGAGCACCCGGTCGGGGAACCGGGGATAGAGTCCCTTGGTGACGCCGAGCACGCCGCCCCAGGCGTCCTGTTCTCCCGGTGACCCCGCGCCGCCGGCGTTGTCCTCTCCCATGACGATGACGCGCGGATCGCGCTCCATCTCCTGGCGGAGTGCCTCGTTGATGGCCTGCTGGTAGGTGATGGTCCTTGCCATGGCGTTCACCCTCCTGATCACGGGTACGAGACGTAGACGTCGGTGAGCAGGTCCGCTGCTTCCGGCTTCGGATCCGCCTTCGCCTGCTTCACCGCCCGGTCGATCAGCGCAAGCACGTCCTTGTCGACCGCGTCGAGCTCGGCAGCCAGGAGCTCGCCGGCGGAGGTGACGCGCTTGCGAAAGCGGAGCAGGCAGTCCTTCTCCTCGCGCAGCTTCTTGACCTCGTCGGCGCCCCGGTAGGTCTGCTGATCGCCCTCGAAATGGCCGTAGTAGCGCATGAACTTCATCTCGATCAGCGTCGGGCCGCCGCCTTCGCGGGCGCGTTTGACGGCCTCGCCGGCCGCCTCGTGGGCGGCGAAGAAGTCGAAGCCGTCGACGATGACGCTGGGCATTCCGAAGGCCGACCCGCGGTCGGCGATGTTGTCGGAGGCCACCGACCAGGAGGAGGAGGTGGTCTCGGCGTAGCCGTTGTTCTCGGCTACGAAGATCGCGGGCAGGTTCCAGACCGAGGCCAGGTTCATCGCCTCGAGGATGGTCCCCTGGTTGGAGGCGCCGTCGCCGAAGAAGCAGACCGCGACGCCGTTCTCCCTCTTGTACTTGGCAGCCAGCGCCGCGCCGCAGATGAGGGGCCCGCCGCCGCCCACGATGCCGTTGGCGCCCATCATTCCCCGGGAGAGGTCGGCGATGTGCATGGAGCCGCCCTTTCCCTTGCAGGTGCCCGTCGACTTTCCGTAGATCTCGGCCATCATCCCCACCGGATCGACGCCCTTGGCGATGCAGTGGCCGTGTCCCCGGTGCGTGCTGGCGATGTAGTCGTCGTCCCGGAGGTGCATGCAGACGCCGGTGGCCGAGGCCTCTTCGCCCGCGTACAGGTGCACGAACCCGGGGATCTCCCCGGTCGCGAACTCCGTGTGCAC
>MNFJ01000090.1 GCA_001918155.1 Deltaproteobacteria bacterium 13_1_40CM_4_68_19 | reverse complement strand
TCGCTCAGATGGGAATGGCCATAGGCGCCCATGACGAGGAGATCGGCGCCGAAATCGGCAGCCCGCGACAGCAGGATGTGGCCCACGTCCCCTCCGCCGGACGACAAGCGCCGCACCTCGAGTTGCACGCCGTGACGCGCCAGGTGGCGAGCGATGTCTGCCCCGGGCTCCTCACCGTGACCCGGGTGACGCTGAGGGTCGACGACCAGGACCTCGACCGCCTCGGCCCTTGTGAGCAAGGGCAGAGCATCTCCCACGGCCCGGATGGCCTCGCGCCGGGCATTCCACCCCACGACGACGCGTCGGACCCGGGATACCGCGCCGTGCGGCGGGAACATGATGATCGGCCGGCCGGAAGTCAGCACGAGGGACTCCACGAGGCCAGCAGGGCCGGCCATCTGGCTCGCAGCGTTCGCGCGGGCGATCACCGCCAGGTCCGCGTAGTGCACGTGCTCGGCCCCGTCATTGCTCGAGGACGACAGGACTCTCCACTCCGATCGGATTCCCTGAGCACGGGCGATGTCCGCGAACCTGGCTCGGTGGCTCGCCTCGATGCCCTCGAGTTGTGCTCGATGCGACTCGATCACGCCCAGGATGCCCGTGCCGCGCGCGAACGTCTCCGACGGGGTGACGGCGGGCTCCGGCTGAATGAAAACGCCGATCAAGTGGGCGCCGTGCTCCTGGGCGAGCACCCCGGCAAACTCCAAAATGCCTGAGGTCCCGGTCCGACCATCGACGAAGACCACGATTTCCCTGAGCGCAGCCTTGTAGGGTTCGACAACCACCGCCGCCTCATCTCCGGTGTAGGCAGTCGAGAGCTGATCGGACATGTGAGGCTCCCTCGAGTTGGTCCAGTTCAGTGGCCGTCGTTTAACCTGCTCCGCAGACGGCGGAGAGCAAGCGCAGCGACCGCCAACTCCTTGGATGCGGGCAGTAGCGGGGAGTTGCTGGCGAAGCCGCAACGCATCCGCGCGCTACTGCAGCGCGTAGAGATTGCCGTCCATCGAGCCGAAGTAGACGACGCCGCGGTCCACGGCCGGCGACGACACGACCGCGCCGATGGAGATGAACCGGTTGAAGTCGAGGTACATGTCCTGGAAGTCGCCGAAGAGCGAGCCGCATGGCCCTTGTACGGACGGCTGAGGCGCGCATTTCCGGTTGGCTCGCGCCGCGGGTGATAGCGATCGAGACCGCACCGCGTGTTGTAATTTGACGGTAATCGGGCCGCGCAGGAGCGCTGAGCCGCGCCGAGCCATACGCAGATTCGTCCACTTGTTTCGAGTTTACCCGGGCCCCTACGCTGGAAGGGCTCGACCGATCGGACGAGCGCAGGTGCGCTCCGAGGAAAAGCCATGAAGAAAGCAATCGCCTACATTGCATGTCTTCTTCTCTGCACTTCCGGCGCGGCGCACGCCGAGAGGACGCATGCCGCGCACTCACACGGCTTTCTTAGAGGCCACAGCCTGTCATTCGGCCTCGATACCGAGATCGGCGTTCCGCTCGGGAACTACGCCGATGCCAGCAGCGTGGGCGGCGGCGCCGCAGTCACGGGCGAGCTCACGCTGCTCGAAACGCTGAGCGCGACCATGCGCGTCGGGTTCGAGGCGCACACCGCCCGCGACATCGGCGCCACCAGCTCCCACGTCCACGCGCTGCCGATCCTCTTCGGCACCAAGTACTACCTCGGGCCCGAGCGCGCGGGCGTCTTCGGTGCCTTCGAGGCCGGCACGTTCCTCCTCATGAGCAGCTTCACTCCCGCCCGGGGAGCGAGCACCTCGTCGACCGACCTGCGCTTCGGTCTCGGCGCCGGCATCGGGTTCCAGCAGGACCGCTGGAACGTTCGCGTGAACGTCCATACGCAGGACGTCGGAAACTTCGGCAATGCGTTCATGATGACCGGCGGCATCGGGTACGAGTTCGGCGGCGTCTGATGGCGCACCGGCCCGGCCCGGGGACGCCTGGCGTCCCCGGGCCGGTTCCCGTGGCAGATCAGCGGCCGGATGTGCGTCCCCAGGTCGCGGGAGTTGCCGATCCCGCCTCAGCGCACGTTCGGAAACAGCGCCGTCGCCAGCGGAACGTCGAGGTGCGGCAGCGCTGCGGCGCGAATGCCTGCGTCGGAGACGGCGTAGACGAAGGTGGTTCCGGCCTGGTCGGTGGACATGACGCTGCGACGCACCCAGGGGCGATACCACCAGGTCCAGTCGCCGCTCCCCTGCTGGATATAGACGTCGTTCATCCCCAGGGACCCCAGCGGAGCGATCGGAGCGGTGGAACTTGCGGGGTCCACGGAGAACACCCGCACGTCGCTCACGAACCCGGTCCACCACGGCGAGGGAGCAGGCTGGACCCAGTCGCTGAACGGGATCGCCAGGAGTCCCGCGGGCTTCGTCGCATCCGGTTGATACCAGTTGAACGCGTGATGATCCCAGAGCGCTTCGCTGTAGGCCCATGACGTGCCGACCAGAGCCTGTCTGGTGCGGCTGGGCTTGGCGAGGTCGGTGACGTCGAACAGGGACAGCTCTAGCGACCGCTTGCTCCAATCGGGGCGGCCATCAGACAGCAGCGGGAGCTCCACGCCGATCGCTAGCAAATGGTTCCCGTCGATGGGCTGCAAGTAGGTCGAGAATCCCGGTAGCGTCAGCTCCGCGACCTTGCGCGGATGGGCGGGGTCAGTGAGGTCGAGCGTGACCAACGGATCGACGTAGCGGAAGGTGACCGCGAAGCCGCGGACGCCGAGGAATCGCGTGGCCATGAGCCGCTCGCCTGCCTCGAGCTCGGGGATCTCGCCGATGAGCGCAAGTGTGCTCCCCCCATCCGAGGCAGGCTGCGCGGCCAGGATGCTGAGCCGGCTGCCAAGCTCGAGGCGGAATGAGCCTGGTGTCGCGGGATCGGGGTCGGAGAGCTTGACGGTGCTGGTGGCGACGCGCAGGTAGCCTTCGTGCTCGTCCATCGCGAACTGGTCGGAGACGTGCCCGTCGACGCCGCCGGACCCGAAATAACGCGCTTCCGACGGGTCGGCGATGTCGAAGCCGTGCACGTACGTCCAGTCGCGCTGGCCCGCCATCGGCCACCACCACCAATGCTGACTCGCGAGATACAGATGGTCCTTGGTGGCATAGAGCACGCTCGCCTCGCCGACGATGCTGGCGCGAGAGACGCCTGCGTCGAGGTGCGCGAGATCGAGCGTCGCGATGGTGACCAGGCCCAGCCGCTCGGGCGCGTTGGAGACGTAGAAGTCGCCGCAGTTGTAGCCGACGTCGATGGCGGTGCCGTCCGGGAGCTTGCGCTTTCCCTCGGGAAACCAGCTCTGGAGCGGCGTCGCGCGGATGCTCGCCTCGTTCGCGTCCTCCAGCGCACCGATGGCTGCGGCGAGCTTGTCCTTGTCCTGAAACAGCGCGGGGTCGTACTCGGGCCACCAGCGGATGGCCTCGGGCCAGCGCACGGTATCGCTGAGGACGAGCCGGATCGAACTGCCGACGCGACGCGACCCGGTTGAGTACCCGGGCAGGTACACCTCGGAGACGGCCTTCGGGCTCGAGAGATCGCTTACGTCCACGACGGTGATCTTGTTCGTGGCCCATCCCCAGTAGCAGCCCTGGCTCGGGCAGGGAATCGCGGTGGCACCGACGGTCGCTCCGCCGCTCGGCGGCCCCATGCCCCCGCCTTGCGGCACGGTCCAGATGCTCGAGAACACCACCACCCGGTCGCCCTCCAGGAACATGCTGCTCGGCCAGCCTTCGATCTCCAGCTTTCCCGCGACCGCCAGGCTCTGCGGCGGCCAGCTGGTCGCGGCGAAGAGGGTCCGGCCGGCGAGGACGAAGATGCGGGTCCCGTCGTTCTTGACGAAATCCGCCTCGTCCACTCCGGCGACCTGGGTGTTCGTGGTGCTGTAGCTCGCGGGCCCGGCGCCGGCGGCTGGTGTTGCGGCTGCGCCGCCGGCTGCAGGCAGGGCGTAGACGAATCCGCGCTTCCACTCGTCCATCTGCGCGCGCATCTGCCTGGTCGCCGTGTCCTGGATTTGACGGGTCAGGGACTCGCAGGTGGCCGCCCGCGCGAGGCGTACACGGGTCTCAATCCGGGCGGGAGCGGCCGCGTCCTGCTTCCCGCAGGCGGCGAGCAGTGCGAGCATGACCCACAGGCTTCGGACGCGCATCGATTGACTCCTGACGAAGTGGTCATCCGAAAGGAACGCGAGTCCGCCAGTTCGGGCAAACTTCCAGAAGTTTGCCACCGATGGCGGTCTCGCGGTCCTTTCCGGCAGCGGGTTTCGTCCGGGAGTCGGAAATGCGGCTTGGTCGACAGTTGCTGCTGGCGCTGGCTGCGCTCCCCTGCGCGTGCGATTCGCAGGCCGATTCGAGCTATCTCGGCGAGCCGCTCATCACATTGCCCGGGTACGTGGCGAGCGCGGGAGCGGCGCCGCTCGAGGCTGCGATGCTCTGGCAGCGCGGCCCACCTCCGTCGGCAGACGATCAGGAGCTTGCCACCCGCGCGCCGGTGCGGACCGGATTTCCCGCCAGCTTCACGCTGCATCTCTACCAGCCGCCGCCCGCCGCCGCCCGCCGGACGCTGGCTCCCGGCGAGGTGACGTTCGCGCGGGCGAACGCGGGCGCGGTGCCTTACGGCATTTCGGCCGGCGGGGTCAGTGCGCTTCCGACCCCATCCTCGAACGGCGCTTACGGCATCGACCCCAACCACTGGGTGCTCTACCTCGCCGCCGACGTCCCGCCCCGGTCGCTCACCGAATGGTGGCTGGGCGCTGCGCTGGGGGCGGGCTTCCACTTGATGCGCGTGACCGCGGTGAACCCGCAATGCATCTCGCAACAGCAGATGGATGCGTGCGTCGCGGACCTGGTGCAGCGAGGGGTGCCCGACGACGGAACCACGAACGAGGGCACGGCCCGCTCCTTCTGCCGCGCGCCCTACCGGCTCTCGCTGGCGCCTCCCGGCGACCCGCTGGTCCTGGAGCTCGGCACGGTTGGCCTGGGCGGCTCGAGCGGGCCTTGTCCATGAGCCTCGACGCCGGCGCCATCGAGCGACTGTATCGCTCTCACGGCCACATCGTGCTGCGCCGGGCGCGGGCCCTTCTCGGCAGCGAGGAGGATGCGCAGGAAGCGCTGCAGGAGGTCTTCGCCTCACTCCTGCGCGCTCCGCACAGCCTGCGCAACGCAACCTCGGTGGTCGGATGGCTCTATCAGTCCACGACGCACTTCTGCTTGAACCAACTGCGCAACCGCCGCACCGGGGCTCGGTTGCTACAGAGCAGCGTCGCGCCGGCGCCGGCGCCGGCGCACGTCGCCGGTCGCGGAGGAGAGGTGCTGGCCGAGCTGCGCAGGGTACTTTCGCGGCTGCCGGCCGATGTGGCGGCGGCCACCGTCTACCATCACCTGGACGGCATGACGCACGCGGAGGTGGCCGGGCTCCTGGGCTGCTCGCGGCGGAAGGTGGGCTACCTGTTGGAGCGCGCCCAGCGTTCGCTGGCGCTCCTGGAGCAGAGCGCATGACGACGTCACTCGCGAATCAGGCCTGGGATGCCTGCTCCTCGGCCTTGCAGTTCGATCAGTACCTGGCGGGAGAGCTGGATCCGCCGGATGCGGAGCGCTTCCGCGCGCACCTCGATGATTGCGCCCGCTGCACGTCGGCGCTGAACGAGCTGCGCAGCGGGGCCAAGGAGCGACTCCCACCGCTGCGCGTGGTGCCATTTCCCCCGCGCTCGCGGTTCCCGATCCGCGCGCTCGCCGCCGCCGCCGGCATCGTCGCGGCGGCATCCCTCTTGCTCGTGGTCCGCTCTCCGGGCACGCGCTCGAAGGGAACGGGATTCACGCTCGGCATGTACGTGGAGCATCAGGGCGAGGTGAGGCGCGCTGGTCCAGGCGAGACCGTAGCGCCCGGGGACGCCGTGCGCTTCGCGGTGTCGGCGCCCGTCGACGTCTTCGTCGCGGTTCTCAGCCTGGACGCGAACGGGCATGGATCCATCTACTTCCCGGCGGGCGGCCGCGCCGAGCGCGTGCAGGCCGGCAACGACGTAGCGCTGCCGCTCGGAACCCGGCTGGACGCGACGGCGGGCGAGGAGCGAATCCTGGGTCTGTTCTGCGCGTCCCCGGTCGAGCTCGAGCCGCTGCGCCTGCAGCTGGAGCGCGGTGGTCCCGAAATTCCCGACGGCTGCCAGGTGACGCGGTGGAGCTTCGTCAAGCGCTGATCGCGCTCCCGCTCCTGCTCTTTTCCGCCGCCGCCGCGGCGCAGGTCGAGCGCTTCGCCGTGGTGGTCGGCAACGACCAGGGGCAGCCGCCCGATCTTCCGCTCAAGTATGCCGAAACCGACGCAGCTCGGGTCGCCTCCATGCTGCAGGAAGTGGGCGGGGTGCGGCCCGAGAACCTCGTCCTCTTGCGCGGGCAGGACGCGGGAACCGTCCGCAGCACGCTGATCGCCGTCAACGATCGTGTCCGGGCCGCGGGCGACCAGGGCATGCTGATCGTCTATTACTCGGGGCACGGGGACGCCGGCGCGTTGCACCTGGGAAGCAGCTCGTTGGAGCTGCGCGAGTTGGAGCAGCTGGTGCGGGGTTCGGCCGCGAGCTTCCGCCTGCTCGTCCTCGACGCCTGCCGCTCGGGAGCGCTCACGCGCGTCAAGGGTGGATCGCCCATTCCACCGTTCGACATCCAGCTTGGCGAGCGGGTGGCAGGCGAGGGCGCGGTGTTCTTCACCTCCAGCTCCGCGTCCGAGGACAGCCAGGAGTCCGACGAGATCAAGGGCAGCTTCTTCACCCACGCGCTCGTGTCCGGACTGCTCGGGGCCGCCGATGCCAACGGCGACGGCCGGGTCACGCTCGACGAGACCTACCGGTACGCGTACGACGCCACCCTGCGCGCCTCCAGCCGCTCGATGGCCGGCATCCAGCACCCGAGCTTCGAATACGACGTGCGGGGCATGGGCGACGTGATCCTCGCCACGCTGGATGCGAACGCGCCCACGCGCGCCTTCCTTCAGTTTCCGGAAGGACGGACCTGGCTCGTCTTCCAGGGTTCGGCGGAGGGCGCGGTGCTGGGCGAGATCGGCGCGCGCGATCGGGCGCGCCGGCTGAGCGTGCGGGCAGGACGCTACTTCCTGCGCGGACGCGCGCCGGACGTGCTCCTCGAAGGGATGGTGGATGCGCCGCCGGGCGCGACCCTCTCGGTCGACGAATCCGGCTTCGAGCGCACGGCCTACGCGCGGCTGGTGCGCAAAGGCGGCGGGGCGGCCACCGCAGTCGCCTCACTCGAGGCCGAAGCGCGCGTGCGCAGCGCGCTGGTGGGAGAGACCGGGGCGTGCCCGGGCGTCGCGCTCGGAGTGGCGGTCGCACTTCAATCTTTCACGCTGAAGCCCCGGGTCGGTTGGTGCCGGGGCGGGTTCTCGAATCCAGGGATCGAGGCCACC
The DNA here is from genome assembly GCA_001918155.1 of Deltaproteobacteria bacterium 13_1_40CM_4_68_19. Taxonomy (GTDB): domain Bacteria; phylum Myxococcota; class Myxococcia; order Myxococcales; family 40CM-4-68-19; genus 40CM-4-68-19. The sequence goes on along the minus strand of MNFJ01000090.1, from coordinate 3,211 downwards.
GTGGACCAGTACGACCTGGAGCTGTCGGCGGTCCACGTCCGCGACCTGCACGTCATCTCGGTCGAGCTCGGCCTGACGATGGGTGGTTCGCTGCTCGTGCAGCGCTTCCGGACGCAGGGCATGGCCCCGCGCCGGACCACCGCGGCGCTGCAGCTCTCGCCGACGGTGGGGATCACGCGCGAGCTTGGCGCGCGGAGCTACTTGTTCGTCCTCGGCGCTGCCTCCACGTACCTCTTGAAGAGCGAGAGCTCCGGGACTCCCGGATCGTCGTTCGGACCGTCGTTTGCGGTTCGGGTCTCGATCGGGGCCGGTTACCGGCTCTGACGCGAACGCGGGCGGCGCGCCTGAGCCTTTAGAGCTCCTGGAGCGCCTTGTGGATGAGCTGGACGCAGATCGAGCCCTCTCCCACGGCCGAGGCGACCCGCTTCACGCTGGAGGAGCGCACGTCTCCGACCGCGAACACGCCCGGTATGCTCGTTTCCGTGAGATGCGGTGGCCGGGAGAGAGGCCAGCGCGCTTCCATCAGCTCGTCCGCGCGTAGATCGGCTCCCGTCTTGACGAAGTTCTTGTCGTCCAGCACCAGGCATCCCCGCAGCCAGGAGGTGTTGGGATCGGCTCCGGTCATCACGAACAGGTTGCGGATCGGCCGCGTCTCCACGGCCCCCGTTTCCACGTGACGCCATCGGACGCGCTCCAGCCGGTCCTCGCCTTCGAGCGATTCGATCCGGGTCCGCGTTCGCAGCTCGACGTTGCGGCTGCTTTCGATGCGCTGGATCAGGTAACGGGACATGCTCTCGGCGAGGCTGGGCCCGCGCACCACGACGTGGACCCGCGGTGCGAACCCGGAGAGGAAGACGGCGGCCTGCCCTGCCGAATTGCCGCCGCCCACGATCGCGATCTCGCCGTCCGTGCACAACTGCGCTTCCATGTGCGTCGCGCTGTAGAAGATGCCCGCGCCCTCGAAACGCGAGAGCGCGGGCACGTCAAGCCTCCGGTACCTGACGCCCGTGGCGATCACGATCGTCCTGGCCTGCACGATCTCTCCGTCGGAGAGGTGCACCCGATACGGCCGCGCGTCGCAGTTGAACCGGACGGCGGTTCGCGCGATGGCCACTTCCGCGCCGAATTTCTCCGCCTGGGTGAGCGCGCGGCCGGCGAGCGCCAATCCGGAGATCCCGGTGGGGAACCCCAGGTAGTTCTCGATCCGCGAGCTCGTCCCGGCCTGGCCGCCGGGCGCGGTGCTCTCCAGGACCAGCACGTCGAGCCCTTCCGACGCGGCGTAGACGGCGGCGCCGAGACCCGCCGGTCCGGCGCCCACGACGACGACGTCCCTCACGGCCTTGGCGTCCAGCTTCGGCGTCAGTCCGAGCGCCGTCGCCAGGCCCTCGATCGAGGGGTTCCTCAGGACGTAACCTTCCTCGCAGACGAGCACCGGCACTTCGTTGATCCCGACCTGCAGGCGATCGAGCAGCGCCTGCATTCCGGGCTCGGTCTCCACGTCGTGGTACGTGAAGGGTTCCCCGTTGCGCGTCAGGAACTCCTTGAGCTTCAGCGTGCTCAGGGAATGCTGGGAGCCGAGGAGGACCAGGTCGTTATCGGTCTGGGAGATCAGGGCCGTGCGCCGCAGGATGAAGGCGCGCAGGAGGATCTCGCTCAGCTCGGGATCGCGTTGTACCACGGCGCGGACGCCGTCGCGGTCCAGGGCAATGATCGATCCGTCGGCGGCGACGCGGCCGCGGGCCCACGCGACCCGCGACGAGAGCATGTTGATCTCGCCCGTGAACTGGCCCGGCCCGAGCACCGTGACCGATTCTTCGCGGCCTGCGACCGGGCGCACGAGATCGATCCCGCCGCTGATCACGACGTACATGTCGGTATGCTGGTCGCCGGCCTCGAACAGGACCTCTCCGGCCCGGACGCTGCGGCGTTGGCCGATGCTCGAAATGCGCGAGAGCTGGGCATCGTTGAGGCGGGGAAAGATCTGCTCTTGGCGGTCCATGTACCCGGGTGGATACGCTCCCGCTCAGCCCGGCGCAACAGCTGCTGTACTCCCCGAGCAGAGAGCCGTTACTGTCTGGCGCGACCGGGCGATGCAAGCCCAGCATCGAGGAAGGTGCGCGCGGCCCGTAGAACTCCGATCGGGGCGTCGCGAGAATCTGCGCGAGCGGCGGGTCGTAGGGAGACTCATGCAGCAGTGTCCGCCGGGGGTGGATCTCCTGCGTCCGGCACGCTGCAATCAGGATTGGCGTCGGCCGCCTCCGAGTCGCTTCTCGAACCAATGGTGTGCGTACGGATCGTCGTTGAACGGCGCCACCTCGCGGAAGCCGGCGCCGCGGTACAACGCGATCGCCTCGCCGAGCGCCTCGTTCGTCTCCAGGCGAAGCGTCGTCAATCCAAGCTCGCGAGCCTGGACCTCGAGCGCCTCCAGCATGCGCCGCCCGATCCCCAACCCGCGCACCGAGTCGGCAACCCACATTCGCTTCAAGGAGCCGATACCCGGGGCGATGACCTTCACGACGCCACAGGCGACGGCATCTCCGTCCACGGAGGCGAGAAGGAACGCACCACGCCGCGGGACCAGATCAGGATCGTCGGCTGGCAGGCTCGCGGCAGGATCGAACCCGGCTTCGAACCGGCGGTCGAGCTCGGCGAAGTACTGGGCGACGCACCAGCGCGCGGCCGGGCTCGCTGGATCGGCCCGCTCGATCTGCAAGCCCGCGACACGCAGCAGGCGATGCACCTGCGCCATTGCCGCAACCAGGGCCTCTCGCTGCTTGGGTGTGAGGGCGTCGAGCAGGGCGGCGGCCGCCTCGTCCGACCGCGCGTTCATCTCCCGGATCTCACGCCGGCCCAAAGCCGTGAGGCGTGCCTTGCGCACACGCTGATCGCCGCTCCCCGGACCGAGCCGCACCAGGCCTTCTCTTGCCAGCGCTTTGGCGAGACGACTGACGTATCCGGCGTCGAGCCCGAGGTGCCGGCGCAGATCGCGGAGGTCCGCGCCCTGCGGACCGATCTCGTACAGCAGGCGCGACGCGCCGAGCGGGCGGTCGCGTCCGAGGAAGTGATCGTCGAGCGCGCCGATCCGCTGCGTGACGAGCCGGTTGAAGCGCCGCACCTGGGCGACCTGGTCGGCCGGCATTGCTTGACTGTAGTCAAGTATATGCCGGTGTGTCAACGCGGCAGTCAGTCAGCTGCCAGCCGATCTCGAGCT
>MNFJ01000088.1 GCA_001918155.1 Deltaproteobacteria bacterium 13_1_40CM_4_68_19 | reverse complement strand
GCAGCCTTCCACCCGAGGCGGTGAGGGTGCGGTCGACCACCGAGAGCAACGTCCCGCTGCGGCGGCCGTCGGGCCCACGGAACAGCTCGAGGTTCTGCACCGCGCCGGGGTCGATCCAGAGCTGGCGCGCGGGGTGCTCGACCGCCACGCGCACGACGTGCTTCGCGGCGGAGCGCTGCGTTTCCTGGAGATAGGCCAGCGCTTCCGCGGCAGCCTCGATGGAGAGCGGGTCGCGCAGCCCGAAACCGTCCAGGGTGGCGACGCCGAGATGTCGCTTCAGGAACTGCTCGGCGCCCTCGGCGTCGCGGAAGGAACGCGTTTCCGCGCGGACCGCCCCGCTCGCCTGCCGGGCGGCCGCGGAGATCTGCTCGTCGGAGACGAGCACCTCGCGGGGGCCCACCCGCGCCAGCTCGTCGAGCGCTTCCTCCACGCTGCCCTCCGGCAGCGCGCGGAGCTCGCCGGTCGAGGCATCGAGCAGCGCAACCGCGGCGCGCCCCTCCGCGCAGGCCACCGCAGCCAGCCAGAGCGGCTCACGCGCCTCCAGCGCCTCTTCGTCCACGAGCGTTCCCGGCGTGACCAGGCGGACGATCTCGCGCCGGACGAGCTGCTTGCCCGGGCCCGGCACTTCCATCTGGTCGCAGATGGCCACCGTGTGGCCCGCCGCAACGAGGCGCGCGACGTAACCCTTCGCGGCGTGGTGCGGCACGCCGGCCATCGGGACCCGGTCCTCTCCCTTGGCCCGCGACGTGAGCGTGATGCCGAGGATCTGCGCCGCGATACGAGCGTCCTCGTAGAAGAGCTCGTAGAAGTCCCCCAGGCGGAAGAAGAGCAGCGCGTCGCGCGCCTGCGCCTTGGCCTCGTGGTACTGCCGCAGCATCGGCGTCGCCGGCTCCGCCGCTCGCACATGTGAAACCGGCTCGGCCACCGCGCCACAGATACCACGAGGCATGCGAAAGCACCGGCCGGATCCGCTGCTGAAATGTTCGCGTCGGCCCGCCGTTGTGAGCGGAGGAATGCGCGCGACCTTGCTGCTGCTCGCTGCGGCAACGCCGGTACTCGCGCAGCCGCGCAAGGAGTTCCCGCCGGAAACAGACCTGGTGCGTGTCGCGCACGCGGCGAGGCGAAACGGCGGAGCCATCCAGATCGACGGGCGGATGGACGAGGAGCCGTGGCAAGCCGCGCCCCTCCAGGACGGCTTCCGGCAGGCCAGCCCGGACGAGGGCGAGCCCGCGAGCGTGCGCACGGAATTTCGTGTGCTCTGGGACGACGAGTACTTGTACTTCGGCGCGAACTGCGACGATCCCGAAGGTCCCACCGCCACGCTCAGCCGCCGCGACCGCCTCATCGAGGGCGACTCGGTGCAGTTCGACCTGGACACGACCCTCGACCGCCGAACCGCCTACCACTTCCAGGTCTACGCCGCGGGCCAACAGCTCGATGCGCTGCACTTCAACGACGTCGACTTCACCACCGACTGGGACGCCGCCTGGGAATCGGCCGTCGCGCGCGGACCGAAAGGCTGGTCGGTGGAGATGAAGATCCCGCTGCGGGTGATGCGCATTCCCGAGGGGGCCAGGCTGATGGGCTTCAACGTCTACCGGATCCTCTCCCGCCGCAAGGAGGAGGACCAGTGGCGCTTCCGCCCCAACGGGCGGGCCGGCGACGTGAGCCGCTTCGGTTTGCTGGACGGGATCGAAGGCATCCATCCGGTGCGCGAGCTGGAGCTGCGGCCGTACGTGGGTTTGAAGCTGCTGCGCAACGTCCCTGCCTATGCCAAGCCGCGCGCCGAGCTGGGAAGCTGCGCCACGGTGGCCTTCGATCCGCAGCGGCAGGGCGGCTTCTGCGCTGGGCTCGACTTCCGCTACAACGTGGCGAGCGACCTCGCCCTGGTGGGGACCATCAATCCGGACTTCGGCCAGGTGGAAGCGGACCAGCGCGTCCTCAACCTCTCTACCTTCGAGACCTTTTTTCCGGAGAAGCGGCCCTTCTTCCTCGAAGGGCTCGATCTGTTCAAGACCCCGTTGCGGGTGGACATCAACGGAACCTACGGGGGCGACGCATACCAGATCTTCTATTCGCGCCGCATCGGGCGCGGCACGCCCACGCACGACGACCTTGATCTTTCCGACGAGCAGAAGATCGTCTACCAGCAGCCCAGCGTCCCCGTGCTCGCTGCCATCAAGATGAGCGGAACAGTGGGAACCGCCAGCGTCGGACTCCTCACCGCCGTGGAACCCCAGGTCACCGCGCAAGTGCTCGAGCCCGACGGCCACGTGGCCGATCTCCGGTCGGTGGAGGCGCGGAGCACCTCGGTCGGCCGGGTGCGCCAGCCGCTCGGCGATCGCGGTCTGCTCGGCTTCACCGCGACCTCGGTGAACCCGATCCTGGCCAGTCCGTCGCTCGGCCTCAACCACCGCCACGCGCACGCTGGAGGGCCCGACCTGACCTTCTACAGCGCCGATCGATCGTGGGACGCCACGGTGCAGGCGCTCGGCTCCGTCCTGACCGGCAACATTCCCGAGGTCCTGCGGGACGGAACGTTCCGTGGAGAGACGTCCAGCGGGTATGCCACTTCGGGCCGACTGCATCACTCGGAGGAGTACTGGGCGTCGGCGATCAACTGGGATCTCCTCTCACCAGAGTTCACCGTCAACGATCTGGGGTTCATGCCGCGCGCCAACATGTTCCGGGGCATCGGCTATCTGGCCGTGCGCGATCCACACCCGAGCGCGTACTGGCAGTCCGCGCAGCTCCTGCTAGGCGGCCGCGAGGTGCACGACTACCGGTTCACCAACCGGCTCAACCGCGACGTGTTCCTCGAAGGCTGGCTCAACACCAAGTCGTTCTGGTTCGTCGACACCGGATTCGACTACTTCGCGCCCTACGTCGACGACCGCGAGCTGGAGGACGGAACGCCGCTCGAGCGGCAGAAACAGCTGCAATGGTACGGGAACCTGTCCACCGACTCCCGCAAACCCATTCAGGTCCAGTTCTACTGGACTGAAGGCCGTTCTTTCCCCCGGTTCCAGCGCCTCAACCAGCTGGGCGGAACGCTGGTGCTCCGGCCGCTCCCGCAGCTCGATGGCAGCGTGGACTTCACCTACACCGAGAGCGCCGGGGAGATCCGGCAGATCGCGACGCCGAAGCTGTTGCCGGGAGAGCTGGAGCCTACGCACCGCGAGCGTTCATACATCCTCGCTCCCCAACAGGCGCGCAGCGTGAGCACGACCCTGCGCGCGACGTACTCGTTCACCCCGTACCTCACCTTGCAGGCGTACGGGCAGCTGTTCACCGCGAGCGTGACCTACGGGCGCCAGCTGCGCGCCGACGTCGGTCCGGGGAGAAGCACCGTGAAGCTCGACGCGCTCGTCCCGCTCGCCGACGAGATCGTGCTGGACGCCGACGATCGCCAGGTCGGCTTGAACCTCAACATCATCCTGCGCTGGGAATGGCGAACCGGCTCGACCCTGTACCTGGTGTACGCGCACCAGAGCGCGAACGACGTGGTGCCGCTGCGCCACGGGCTCGACTTCGCAGGGGAGCTGGGCCTGCTCTCGGCCGCCGGCGTGTCGCACGGCGACACCATCCTCCTGAAGGTGGATCTGCTGTCCGCGCTGTGAGAAGAAGCGCCCGTGATCCAGGCCGTCCAGGACCTCAAGCGCCTGCGCGAGATCAGCGCCGTGGTGGTGCGCCACGGGTTCGGCGAGCTGTGGGATCGCGCCAGGATCTGGGACGTGCTCGGGCGCCGCGTGGATGCCCAGCGCCCCTCGCGCGAGGAAGTCCGCGCCACCACCGCGCGCCGCTTCCGGGAGACGCTCGCGGAGCTCGGTCCCACCTTCATCAAGCTGGGGCAGATCCTCTCCTCCCGCCCGGACATCCTGCCGCCGGACTTCATCGCCGAGCTGTCGCATCTTCAAGATCGCGCGGCCCCCATGCAGGTGGAGACGGTGTTCGAGCTGATCGAGAAAGGGCTGGGAAGGTCCGCGCACCAGCTCTTCGCCTCCATCGACCCCGAGCCGATGGCGAGCGCGTCCATCGCGCAGGTGCACCGGGCCCGGCTCGCCAGCGGCGAGGACGTGGTGGTCAAGGTGCAGCGCCCCGGGATCGAGGAGCAGATCCGCAGCGACACCGACCTGCTCTTCTATCTGGCCCGCTTTCTCGAGGGCGTGATCGAGGAGACCGGCATCTACACGCCGACCGGGATCGTCACCGAGTTCCGCGATGCGATGCTGCTCGAACTCGACTTCGAGAACGAGGCGCGAAACATCGAGGAGTTCGCCCACAACCACGCGGACCGGCCCTACGTGGTGATCCCGAAGCTGTATCGCGACCTCTCCAGCCGGACGGTGATCACGCTGCAGGAACTCAAGGGCGTGAAGCTGAAGACCGCCCTCGACTCCTTAGATTCCCCGGGCATCGACCGCAAGCAGCTCGCGCGCCACGTCCTGGAAGCGAGCTTCCAGCAGCTCTTCAAGGACGGCCTGTTCCACGGCGACCCGCATCCGGGGAACATCATGGTGATGGAGGGCAACCGGATCGGCCTGCTCGACTTCGGCCTGGTCGGGCGCCTCACCAAGCAGATGCAGGAGTCGATCATCGTGCTGGTGCTCGCCATCTCCCTGCGCGACCCGGACACCGTCGCGCGCCTGCTCTACAAGGTCGGCGTCCCCGACCAGCGGATCAACCTCCACCACTTCCGGCAGGCGATCCACGACATCCTCGACCGCTACATGGGGCGCAAGCTGTCGGAGGTCGATCCCGGCATGCTGATGAGGGAGCTGGTCGACCTGGCGATGAAGTACAAGATCAAGATACCCAAGGAGTACGCCGTCCTCTCCAAGGCCTCCGCGACCACGGAAGGGATCGTGCGGCAGCTCGATCCGGAGCTCGACGTCACGCAGGCGGCCCTTCCCTACGCGAAGCAGCTTCTCTACGACCGCTACAGCCCAGCCTCGATGAGCGGCGGATTCTTGCGCGTGCTCCTGCAGCTGCAGGGATTCTTGCAGGACACGCCGCAGCAGCTCGCGCAGATCCTCATGGATCTCGAGGGCGGCAAGTTCAACGTGAACGTCCGCAGCGACGAGCTCTCCCGCCTGAACACGAACGTGAAAGCGCTCGGCATCCTCCTCTTCACGGGCATGCTCGCCTCCGGCTTGATCGTCGGCGCCTTCTCGCTGGTCGGACGCGCGTCGGAAGGCGTCGGTCAGACGGTCTGGCCGCTGGCGGCGCTGATCGGCTTGTCGCTGGCGGCGATGCTCTTCGGAGCCGCCCTCAGCTGGACCCTGCTCAGCGGACGGGTGAAGAAGATCAGCCTGCGCCGCTTCCTCAAGTAACCGGCGGCGGGCGCGGCGATCAGGCCTCGTCGGCCGGCAGTGCCTCGACGACGAGCTCGGCGCGCGGCGGCGGCTCGGGCGGGGCGGCGGGCGCGATCAATCCCTCCGCGTCCGCGGCCAGGGCCGCGAAGGCGCCCATCCTCCCCACCTCGAGCCAGCCGAATACCGCGGCGGCCGCGAGAGCGATGGCAGCATGGGGGGCGAGCGCGAGCACCTGGTCCCTGGGGTTGAAGGACCCCGCCGACAAGAGCCCGGTGAGCGAGGCGGCCACGGCGCCGACGATCAGCTCCAGAGCGACGAACACCACGGTGATCAACGCCGAGGCGCCGAGTCTCGCGCCGAGCAACGACACCGCCCTTGCAAAAGCCGGCGTGGCGGAATCGCCGAACGCCGCTGCGCGCACCATGATCAGGCGCGCCAGCGCATCCAGCAGGAACGTTCCGGTCACCGCGACGGCGCCGGCGAGCGCGGCGGCGGCGAGCAGCCCCGGTGAGGGGCGCAGCAGGAGAGCGGGGATCGCGAAGATCACGGCGGCGTCGCAGGCGAGCGTGAACAGGACGGAGATGCCCCAGCCGAGGATGCCCGCGACCACCGTGCGCGCCGCGCCCCGTGAAACGAGCAGCGCAAAGTTGCCGGGTGGCGGCCGGCGGTTCAGCTCCGCATCGGCGGCCAGGAGCGGAACGGCGCCGGCCCAGAACAGCAGGCTCGCGGCGAGCGCGATCGACAGCGCGGCGGCGATTCCGCCCAGCACAGGCCACCGCAAACCGGCCAGCGCCCGCGCGGCCAGAAGCGCGCTCCGCAGCGCGTCACCTCGCGCCAGCGCCGCGATGAGGATGGCGGCGAAGGCGATGGGCAAGAGAGCGAGCAGGTTTCCGCCCTGGTTGATCAGCCCTTTCGCGAACGACAGCTCCGCGTTGCGCGAGGCAGCGCGAAGCCCGAGCCGGACAGCCTGGTTCGCCCGCAGCATGCCGCCTCGTATATCGCAACCCGGCGCCGGGGTGGGTGCAGCGTTGCTTGAACTCTACAGGCAGGCCACTCTACGCTCCTGGACGGATGCTGCCCGCTCCCTTCGCCTCGGTGCTGGTGATCGACGACGAGCCCGTCGTCCTCGACCTCTTCCAGCGGTTGCTGACGGAGAAGGGGCTCTCCACCCGGCTCGCCCGCAATGCAGAGGAGGCGCTGGCTCTGCTCGAGCGGGAAGAGTTCGGCTGCGTGCTCGCGGACAAGAACCTCCCGGGCCTGGACGGCATCGAGGTGCTGCGCCGCGTCCGCCAGACGCAACCGTACTGCGCGTGCATCATCATGACCGCTTACGCCTCCACGCAGAGCGCGGTGGAGGCGCTGCGCATCGGCGCCATCGATTACATCGAGAAGCCGTTCGATGACCTCGACAGCATCGCGGATCGCATCGACGAAGCCGTCAAGCAGATGAAGATCCAGTACGAGCGCCGCGCGGCGGTGACGCCACTTCGTCTGATCGATGGCCAAGGCGCTGCGAACGAGCTGCCCGAGGAGGCGGAGCCCGCAGAGGCGATGGACGGCGACCGGGAGCCCGCCACACCCATCGAGATCCTGCAGTCGCGCGTGCAGCACGCGACTTCGGATCTGCGGCGCCGCTCGCTGCACCTGCTCTCCCGGCTCGTCGCCAGCAAGGCCGCCGGCCGCGAGGTATTGCTCTCGGGCGAGGCGCTCCTGGACGAATTGCGCCGGCTCCGCGACGCTGGCGGAGCGCGCGCGGCGGAGCTGCGGCGGATCGAGGAAAAGCTCGAGGAGCACCTGGCGCTCGCGCATCACGCCCAGAGCCGCTGAGGTAGGTCTTTTCCCTGTATTTCCGCCCCTGAACGCACCCTGTGGTTTCTTGCTGCCACGCTTTCGCGGGCCCTATGCTCGAGGTCCGCGAGGGGGTCGCGTCCGGTGCAATTCCGAAGCAAGATTTTCGCCGTATTGGCGCTGGTCGGCGTCGTTCCGGCGGTGGTTCTCGGCTCCCTCTCGTTTTCCGTCAATCGGGCGGAATTGGAGCGCACACTGCGGTCGGCGGAGACCCGCGTGGCGGAGGAGGCGGCGCGCGCCTGCGAGCGGTTCGTGGCGCAGGCGGCCGACAGCCTGCGCCTGTCCGCCAGCGTTTTGCCGTTGCGCGAGCTCTCGCCCGCCGAGCTGGCGCACGTGCTGCGCATCCCCTACCGCCAGCTCGAATTCATCGACGCCATCTGGTTCCCGGGCGGGCCCCTCGTCTACGAGAGCGCGAACGGGCGTCCGGTCCCGGAGCTCGACAAGCTCCAGCGCGAGGCGCCTCTGCACCTCGCCGCGCAGTGGGGGACGGCGATCGGCGCTCCGTACTCCGCGCCCGACGGCTCGATGCGCCTGCCGATCGCGCTGCGGCTCGACGGAGGGCACATCCTCGCCGCGGAGCTGTCGCTCGCGCAGCTCAGCCGGCAGATGCGCCAGATGTCGCAGGGCGACACGGTCGCCTATCTCGCGACCCGGGCGGGAACGGTTCTCGCACAGTCCGAGCCGCTCGAGCTTTCCCCCGACGAGCGCTCGCTGGTCGCCGCCGGCGGCGGCGGCCGCGCGACGGTGCGCGCGGACGGCGAGCGTTGGCTCGCCGCCACGGCGCCGGTTGGAACGCTCGGATGGGTCGTGGTCGTCACGCAGCGCGAAGACGTCGCACTACGGCCAGCGGCGCTGGTCCGGCGTTACACGCTATTCTGGGTCGCGGTGTCCCTGCTGCTGGTCCTGAGCCTGGGAGCGCTGCTCTCGCGCCGGGTGACGGAGCCGGTGAGACAGCTGCGGGAAGGCGTCCAGGCCCTGCGGCTCGGCCGCGCCCAGGCAGCGGAGGTGGACAGCGACGACGAGATCGGCGAGCTCGCGCGCTCCTTCAACCAGATGGCCGCGGAGATCGTCCGGCGGGACGAGGAGATCCACCGCTGGAACGGCGAGCTGCGCCAGCGCGTCGAGGAGCGCACCGCCGAGCTCAGGGCCGCGCAGGACCAGATCCTGCGCGCGCGGCGGCTGGCCGCGCTCGGGTCGCTCGGCGCCGGCATGGCGCACGAGCTGAACAACCCGATCACTGCCATCAGCGGCGTCGCGGCGCTGCTGCGCAAGGAGCTGGCGGGAACGCCACACGAGGAGCGGCTGCGCACGCTGCATGAGCAAGCGCTCCGCGTCTCGACCATCGTCGGCAACCTGCGCGCTTTCGCCGACCAGGAGCGCACGCAACCCGGGCGCCGCTTCCCGCTGCATTCCTCGGTGCTCGCCGCCCTCGACCTGTACGAGGAGCAGATCCGCGCGCATGGCATCGAGCTCGCCACCGAGCTGAAGAGCTGCGACGCGCAGGGCGACCCGGCGCAGATGCAGGAGGCGATCGGGCACATCGTCCAGAACGCGATCTCCGCGATGCCGCAGGGCGGCACCCTCAGGGTCACGCTGAGCGACGTGAACGGCGACGCGCTCAAGCTTTCGGTGAGCGACACCGGCAAGGGCATCCCGGCAGCGATGCGCGATCGCATCTTCGACCCGTTCTTCACCACCAAGGAGGGCCCGGGCGCGGTCGGGATGGGGCTGTCGATCTCCCACAGCATCGTCGAGGCGCACCACGGCAAGCTCCTCGTGGAAAGCGCCGAGGGCCACGGCGCCACCTTCACCATCGTCCTGCCGGCGGCCGCGGCGGCCGCCCACCTGCGATGACCCGGTCCAAGCTGCCAAAAAGCGCTCAGCGCGCGCAGCTCGAGCAGGCCGAGCTCCTCGGGCCGGGCCTCATCCACGAGATGCGGCACCCGCTCGTGGGCATCAAGGCCGGGCTGGAGTTGATCGCGCGCCGGCTCGGGACCCAGGTGACCGATCTCGACGACTGGCAGATGGTCTCGACCCAGGTCGTGCGTCTGGAGGAGCTCTTTCGCAGCTACCAGCAGCTCTTCGCGCCGGAGCCGGCCGGCCATTCCCCCTTCGCGGTGGAGAGCGTCGTGCAGCGGGCCGTCGATCTGGTGGCGTGGCGCGTGCGCCAGCTCGGCCCCCGGTTCGAGTGGGTCCGCGACGGTTCGCGGCGTGCATTCGGGTCACCCACCGCGCTGCTTCACGCCGTCATCAACCTCCTGGTCAATGCGATCGATGCGGTCGAGGAGGCAGGCGGCGCCCGCCGCGTCGCGGTGCGGGTGCTGCCGAAGCCTCTCCAAGTGAGGATCAGCGACGAAGGATCGGGAATCGCTCCTGAACACGTCGGGCGGCTCTTCGAGGCGCGCTTCACGACGAAACCCGCCGGGCGCGGGACCGGTCTCGGTCTGCACATCGCCCGGCAGGCGATGCAGAGGGCCGGCGGCGACGTGCACTTCGTCGAGCGAGGCGATGAACACCGGCTGTCCTGGGCAATCACCGAATTCGCGGTCGAGATGTCGGAGGCATGATGTTGCGGCGCGGACGAACGCGGATGCTCCTCGAAGCGGGCACGGTCGTCGCCGTGCTGCTGACCGGCGCGTGGCTGCTGTTTCGTGGAACGCTGTACCGGCCGGCACCGGCGGGGCCGGCGGCGCATGCGGCCCAGGAATCGAAGGTCGACGAAGCCATCGTGGTCGCGGTGGTCGGCGACGTCGTCCGGCTCTCGCCGAACGGCGGCACCTCCGCGCTGGCCGCCGGGCAGCGGTTGCGCGCGGACGATTCGGTCCGCACCGGCCGCGGCGGCCAAACCGACCTGCAGCTCGGCGCGCGCAGCCGCATCACCGTGGCGGAAGGGACGCAGCTGACGGTGCGGGAGATCACCGAGAAGCTGCACCGCTTCAGGCTCACGCGGGGCCGCATCGCCGTCGATTACAAGGCGGACGGGGTGCGCCTGCTGCGCATCGAGAGCGCCGACGGCGGCGCGGTCGCCGAAACGCAGGGCGCGCGCTTCGGCGTGCTCTCCACGGGGACCGCGGTCGCCATCGCGACCGCCACCGGCGAGGTGAACCTGACCTCGGAGCACAAGACGGTGGAGGTGCGCGCCGGCACGCAGTCGGTCGCGGCCGCCGGGAAACCGCCGTCGGGAGCGGAACCGATCCCCGCGAAGCTCCTCCTCAAGGTCGCCGATGCCGCCGCCGCGCCGGATCGCGGGGGCCTCTGCGCGGAGGTGGTAGGGACCGCGCCCGCGGGCGCGGAGGTGCTGGTGGACGGGGCGCCTGCGGCGGTGGCGGAGGATGGCCGTTTCCGCGTCCGCGTCCCCGCCGCGCCAGACAAGAAGGACGCGACGGTCGCCATTCGCGACGCCAGCGGCCGCGAGACCATCCGGACGGTGCCCTGCGGTGGGCGAGCGAGCGTCCCGCGGATCAAGGACATCGCCATCCGCTGGAGGAAGAAGAGCCCGTGACCGGCGCCGCCCTCCTCGCCCTCGCGCTCTCCGCGCAGCCGTCGCCCATGCGGCTCGGAAGCGACGCGAGCGCGGTGCTGAGGGTGATGCAGAGCGCGGCGCAACCGGCGCTCAGCGTCAGCGTGGGCCGCGTCGAAGCCCCGCGCAGCACGGGAGAGGGAACCTGGGAGGCGCAGTACGTTCCGCCCGACGACGGGATCCCGCAGGTGGCGATCGTCATGGCGGTGGCGGCTGGGGAGGTCGCCTGGATCGCCCTGCCCCTCTGGGCCGAGGGGGATGCGGTGGTGAAGACGCGCCCGCGCGGACGGATCACGGTGGAGATCGGGTCGCAGACGTTCGGTCCGGTGACCGCGGACCCGCGTGGAGAGGTCATCGTTCCCGTGGTGGTGCCGCCCGGCGTCGCCCAGGCGCGCCAGGGGAAGAGGATGATTCCGCTCGGCGTGCCGCCCACCCGCACGGTGCACGTCGCGTTCGGCGAGACGGGACGGGCGACCGACCGCGCGCAGACCGTGGCCGTGTACGCGATCGCCACCACCGCGGACGGCGCGCCACGCCGCGGGGCTGCCATCCG
>MNFJ01000072.1 GCA_001918155.1 Deltaproteobacteria bacterium 13_1_40CM_4_68_19 | reverse complement strand
TTGGCAAGGCGACGCTCTACCAGCTGAGCTAGTTCCGCGAAACGAAGGCTGGATTAGCCTCGCTGTTCCCCCGTGTCAAGAGTGTAGAAAGCGCGCACATAGTCGACTGCAGAAGCGATGGAGGGGAACAACGAGAGATACAAAATGACGCTGCCGACCGCCTGGAAGTCCGTCACCACCGTCCCGAAAAAGTAATCGATCGCGAAGTGGTAGTGCAGCATCAGGCAGATGATCCCGCAGAGCTGCAGCGACGTCTTCCACTTCCCGCCCTGCGACGCAGAGATTACCAGCCCCTCCGACGCCGCGATCGCGCGCAGCCCGGAGATGAGGAATTCCCGCGCCACGATGATCACCACCACCCACACCGCGACCCGGCCGAGCCGCACCAGCATCACCAGCGCGGAGAGCACGATCACTTTGTCCGAGAGCGGATCGAGGAACTTCCCCAGCGTCGTCACCTTGTCCGAGACTCGCGCCAGCCAGCCGTCGAACCAGTCGGTGAGCGCGCACACCGCATAGATGGCAGCGGCGAGGAAGCTGTTCCGGCGGGTCTCGTAATAGAGCAAGTACAGGAACACGGGGACCAGCGCGATCCGCGCCAGCGTGATCAGATTGGGCGCGTTGAGCAGCTCGTCGCGCAGGCGCTCGCGGCGCGTCATCTTCACCTGGCGTGCGGGACGTCGAGGAGCGCGCGGCCTTCGCCGGCCAGCTCGAGCGCGACGCCGAGCTCCGGCGCTTCCTCGACCATGGAGACGAGGCGCGGCTGGATGAGAGGGCCGTGCCAGCCGACGAGCTGGTCCATCGGGATGCGCAGGGCCTCCCCCTTGTGCACCTCGACCGCCTGGGGAACGCCGTGGCTCACGAGGAGGAGCCTGCCGCGGCCGCGCAAGTGCACGAGGTGCAGATCGGCGCCCGACTTGGAGGGCACGCGGCCGTTCTCGAACAGGATCGACTCCTCGAACGCGAACAGCACCTCTTCACGAAAGTACGCAGCCTCGTCGTCCAGCTCCAGCGCGGTGAAGCAGCGGCCCTCGCGCGCGATCACGTACCGCCCTTCCCCGCTCGCGCGCAGCATCCGACGCGGCCCCTCGCCGAAAGGCTTGTCCGTCGCTTTGCCGCGGAAGCGCTTCAGCTCCGTCTTCATGGTCACCGAACCCCAGGAAGCGACGAGACCATCGAGCCTCGTGAGCATGTCGCCGCGCACGTGGATCAGCACCTCCGACGGGCCGATAGCGAAACCGCCGGCCGGATCGGGAACGGCGAGCCTCTTCGCCGAGGTGTACTGCGACATCGACGGCGGCGGAGTCGAGGACGGCTCCGCTTCGGCCGGCGAAGTAGCGGGAGGTTCCGACGGCTCCGGCGCGTTGGCGACCACCGTTCCGCGGGCAGTCCGGGCGACTTCCGGTGCGACCGGTGGAGCGGCAGCCGTGCCGGGCGTGGTCGCGACCCAACTCGCCCTGTCCGGCGCGCGCGCCGGGCTGGCAGGCTTCGCCGTCTCCAGCGTGTCGCCCTTCTTCCCTGACGCCTTCTCCTCGATCGCCGGCGTGAACGGCTGCTCGCTGGCGAGCGCCTCCGAGGCGCTTTCGGCGACGGCCCGGATGGGGCTTTGCTGCAACGCCTGCGCCATCCGGTCGGCCATCGCGTCGTTGCCGGCCTTGAGAAACCACTCGCGCGCGCGCGCCAGTTCACCTTTCTGCGCCAGCGCCAGCCCGAGATAGTTCTGCGCCTTCTGGTGGTCCGGGGCGAGATCGAGCGCGGTCTCGAAGCAGCGCACGGCATCGGCCGACGCGTTCTGCTTGAGGAACACCAACCCGAGGTTCACGCGCAGCGTCGGATCCGAGGGGTGGTCCTCGATCAGCGAACGGTAGATCTCCTCCGCCCTGGCCAGCTCGCCGATCTTGAACAGCGAAAGCCCGAGCAGGTTGCGCGCCCGCTGGTTGCGCGGCTTGTAGCGCAGCGCCTTCTCCAGCGCGACGCGCGCATCGGCGGGATTGCCCTGCGAGAGGGCCTCCGTGCCCGCAGAGAGCGCGCGATCGAATTCCTGGTTCTCGGCGAGATCGGAGTCGTCCTCGTCGAAGATGGCGCCCGCCGCGCGGTTGCGCGGATCGATCACTTCGCCGCCTCGGCGACCACCCTCTTGCGCGTCTCCGCCCGCAGCTGCTGGTAGTAGGTCACGACGCGCCGCACGTACTGACGCGTCTCATCGAACGGCGGCACGCCGCCGTACTTGCGCACTGCCTCCGGCCCCGCGTTGTAGGCCGCGAGCGTCAGCAGCAAGTCTCCGTTGAACTGGTTCGCCAGCCAGCGGATGTAGCGGGTCCCGCCCATGATGTTCTGGGCCGGATCGACCGGATCCTCCACATACATGGTGCCGGCGGTATGCGGCATCAGCTGCATGAGCCCGATGGCGCCCGCGCGCGAGACGGCGGCCGCGTCGCCCGCGCTCTCCGCCCAGATCACCGCGCGCACCAGCTCCGCCGGGATGTTGTAGAGCGCGGCGGCGCGGTCGATCTCGTCCGGAGGCGCATCGGACCGCCTCTCCCACCAGCGCTCGCCGCGCTTGGGCGCGGGAATGCTGACCTGGGCGGCGGGCGGCGATTTGCGCGGTGCACTACGGGCTTGAGGCGGCGGCGGAGGCACGTCCTCCACGTGGAGAACTCCCTCCTTGTCCGTCCATGTATGCAACGGGGCCCGCGCTGCCACGGGCAGCGCGAGGAGCGCCGAAACCAGGAGTGCCCGCACCATATTCAGAGTGGACGATAACCCCTCGCCATCCCGGGGGGCAAATCTTCACGCGCCCGCTTTCTGATAGATGTCCGACATGCGCCACCAGGTCGACTACCTCGTCCTCGGCTCCGGAATTGCTGGGCTTTCCTTCGCCGTGCAGGCAGCCAGGCACGGGTCTGTGGCTCTGCTCGCAAAGCGAAGCCGATCGGAGAGCAACACCGCGTACGCCCAGGGAGGCATCGCGGCCGTGTTTGGCCCGCAGGACAGCTTCGACCAGCACATCCACGACACGCTCGTCGCCGGCGGGGGACTGTGCCGCGAGGAAGCGGTGCGGGTCACCGTCACCGAGGGACCGACGCGCGTGCGCGAGCTGATCGAGCTCGGGGCGGAGTTCACGCGCGACGCCTCGCCCTTCGGGTACCACCTGACCCGCGAAGGCGGGCATTCCCAGCGTCGCGTGGTGCACGCCGCCGACCTCACCGGGATGGAAGTCGAGCGCACCCTGCTCGGCGCCGCCGCTGCGGCGGGAGTGCAGTTCTTCGAGGATCACCACGCCATCGAGCTCATCCTCGCCTCGAAGCTCGGCGCCTCGTCCGAGCGCGTGGTCGGCGCCTACGCGCTCGATACCAGGTCGGGACACGTGCACAGCTTCGTCGCCAAAGCGGTCGTGCTCGCGACCGGCGGAGCGGGCAAGGTCTACCTCTATACGACCAATCCCGACGTCGCCACGGGCGACGGTCTGGCGATGGCGCACCGCGCGGGCGCGGCGGTGGCCAATCTCGAGTTCATCCAGTTCCATCCGACCTGCCTCTACCACCCGGAGGCGAAGAACTTCCTCATCTCGGAGGCCTTGCGCGGCGAGGGCGGCATCCTCCGGAACAAGGCGGGCGAGGCGTTCATGGAGCGCTACGACTCGCGCAAAGAACTGGCGCCGCGCGACGTGGTGGCGCGCAGCATCGACAGCGAGCTGAAGCGCCGCGGCGACGACTCCGCGTTCCTCGACATGACGCACCTGGGGAAGGCGTTCCTGGTCGAGCACTTCCCCCACATCTATACGACCTGCCTCGCCTTCGGATTCGACATGGCGGTGGCGGCCATCCCGGTGGTCCCCGCGGCGCACTACGTCTGCGGCGGCGTCTGCACGGATCTGCAGGCGCGCACGACGCTGCCCGGTCTGCTCGCCGCGGGCGAGGTGGCGTGCACCGGTGTGCACGGAGCGAATCGGCTGGCATCGAACTCCTTGCTCGAGGGGCTCGTCTTCGGCCATCGGGCGGCGGACACCGCGCGCGGGATCGCGGCAGAGTCGCCGCGGCCCCCACCGGTGCCGGATTGGGACCCGGGCGGGGCGGTCCCGCCAGACGAGGGCGTGATCGTGAAGCAGAACTGGGACGAGATCCGGCACCTGATGTGGAACTACGTGGGCATCGTCCGCACGGACAAGCGGCTGGCGCGCGCGCAGAGGCGCCTCGACAACCTCGCCGGGGAGATCCAGGAGTACTACTGGGGGTACCTGGTCGATCGGGACATGCTGGAGTTGCGCAATCTCGCGGAGGTGGCGCGGCTGATCGTCGCCTGCGCGCAAGAGCGGAAGGAGAGCCGCGGCCTGCACTACACGCTCAGCTGGACGGGGGACGTGCCGCCGCGGGACACGGTTCTCGTGCGGGGGAGACCCGCGCCATCCGCCTGGCCGCGGTAGCCGTCCGGTAGCGACGGCAACCGGAGGGTGGGCTCGTCTCAGCGGGTAGGGGCCGCTCGAGCGTGGTGCCCGGGAGTGTCCGGCTACCGGTACGCCCCGACACGTCCGGGGCGAGTTCACGAATGAACGTTCAGTTCAACCGGATGAACCAGTTCAACCGGATGAACCAGTTCAGCCGGGTGAACCACTCCCCCGCGCCTACGGCTTGGGCGTAGTGACCGGCTTTTGCTCCGGACCCGGCTCCGCCGTGGGTGGTTCCTCCGGACCGCCGTCCAGCCTCCAGCGGAAGAGCATCTTCCCGAGCGCGCTGGCCACGATGAGCTGCGCCTCGGTGGGGGTGAACCGCTGCGCCGCAGGGGTATTGGCCGGGATGGAAGCGACTGGATCGGGGAACTTGATCAGGTACCCGACGGAGTACTCGTCGAGATAGGGATAGAGGGCGCGCAACTCGGCGTTGAACGGAACTTCGAAGCGCTGGACTTTTTCCGCTGCGCGCTCGCCGAGCCCCATGTTCAGCGCCAGGCGCCAGACCGACCCGGGTTCGTTCCAGTCGTTCGCGGTGCGGTCCGGGATGTACACCACCGCGAAGAAGCTGGGTTGCCGGTACTGCTCATGGAGCTTGGCCGCCGTCTCCGCGGCCTTGTCCGGCATCTCGGCTCGCATGCGCGAGATCTCCTTCGCCTGCGAGTCGACGAAGTCCGGCGACAAGTAGACCATGCGCACGAACGCGCGCGTCTCCAGCCCGCTGTAGAGCGCCAACTGGCGGGTCCACTTCTTCAGCGCCTTGCCGTACTCACCGTGGAGCTCCGGGTCGGGAAATGGCAACGACCGGCAGGCGGTGGCGAGCGCAATGATCGCGAACGCAAGCAAACGCCTCACGGAAAATCGCTCCGCCGGAAAAGCGAGCGCAGCTCGACGCCCGCCTTCTCCACCGCCTCGCGCCCGCCCTCCTCGCGATCGACCAGGGCCACCACGCCGAGCACGTGCAGTCCTTCGCTGCGGCAGCGCTCGATCGCCTTCAGCGTCGAGGCGCCGGTGGTCACCACGTCCTCGACGACCACCACCTGGGCGGGCGAAGGCAACCCTTTCTTGCCTTCGATCCACTGGTTGGTGCCGTGTCCCTTTGGCTCCTTGCGCACGTAGAACGCCGGGAGCGGGCTGGCCTGCAGCCAGCTCGTCAGCGAGACCGCGCTCGCGATGGGATCGGCGCCCAGCGTCATCCCGCCCACGGCCTGCGCGCCGGCGAAGTGGCCGCGGATCTCCGCGAGCACCAGCCGGCCCACCAGGTAGTGGCCCTCCGCGGTCAGCGAAGCCTGCTTGGTGTCGATGTAGAAGTCGCTCTCCTTTCCGGAGGAGAGGACGACTTTCCGTCTCTCGTAGGCGAGCTCGGTGAGCAGCTCGAGCAGGCGATTCCGCTCGCTCATCTCGTGCCCGCCACCCGCGTCGAGGCGCCTCGCGCCCGCTCGTCGAGCCACCCCACCACGTCCCTGAACACCAGGTCCCGCTCGGGCTCGTGGAAGAGCTCGTGCAAGAGCCCGTCGTACTGCTTGTACAGCTTGTCCTTGGAGGTGGCGTGCTCGAAGAATTCCCGTCCGCCCGCCGGGTCGGCCACCGCATCGGCCGCGCCGAAGAGCAAGAGGAAGGGAGTGATGAACTCGGTGGCGCGCCGCAGGACCGTCTCCTGCGCCGCGGAGCTCTCGGTGTACCAGCGCGGCGTGGCGATCTGCTGGTAGAGCGGATCCGCGCGGGTGGCGTTCTGGATCCGCACGTCCCGCGTGAGCTGCTCGGCCTTCAGCTCGTTGCGCATCGGCAGGCTCGGCAGCACGCGGCTGAGCAGCTTGCCCGCCAGGATCTTGAGCGGTGAGACCTGCAGCTTCAGCCGGAAGTACGGCGACGCCAGCACGACGCCGCGTACGGCGTCCGGCCGATCGAGGAGATAGCGCGCCGCGATCAGGGCTCCGTGGCTGTGGCCGAGAAGAAACATGGGTATCGCCCCCGCCTGCTCCTTGACGCGGGCGAGAAAGACTTCGAGGTCCGAGACGTACTCGTCGAAGCGATCGACGTGGACGCGCTTTCCGCCGCTCTGGCCATGACCGCGGCAGTCGAGGAGGTGGACGGTGTATCGCCCCTCCACCAGGGCGCGCATGATCTCGGCGTGCCGTCCGAGGTGTTCGGCGTAACCGTGGACGAGCGCGACGTGTCCGGCCGGATCGGTGGCGCGCTCGGTATGCCAGAAGAGCCGGACGCCGTCGCGCGCGCTGAAGAAACCCTCGTCCGTCCTCTGGTCCGCCACGCTGGGCCGCCTCCTTCGCGCGCCGGGAAAGACCACGGCGCGGACGCGCAGTCAAGGCGCCAGCGCCTTCAGCTTTTTCTCGATTTCCGCACGCACCCGGGGCCCGTCGCGGTCGGCGCGATCGGGCGGATCGATCATCGCCTGCGCCTCCGCGGCCAACGGCCGCCGCTTCGATCCGGGCAGGAGCAGCGCCAACGCGCGACGAAACGCGGAGAGCGCTTCCTCCTTCTTGCCGGCGGCCAGCAGCGCATCTCCGAGGTGGCTGAGAATGACCGGGTCTCGCGGCGTGAGCCGGTCCGCGCGGCGCAGCTCCGCCAGGGCTTCCGAGGCCCGGCCGAGCTTGAGCAGACAGAACCCGTAGGAATCGGCGATCGCCCCATCGTCGGGCCGCAGCTCCACGGCCCGCGCCAGCAGATCCTCCGCTTCGCGCAGATCGGCGAGCTTCCCGCGCTCCGTCAAAGTATATCCAATGTAATTCAGCGCACCGGCGTGCTGCGGCTGCACAGCGAGCACTTTGCGCATGGTGGAGAGCGCCTTTTGCCGCATCCCCGCGCGATCCTGCGCGCTCCCGAGCGGGTAGAGGAGCGCGCCCGCCTCCGGATGCGCGCGCACGGAGGCGGCGAGGACCTGCTCCGCCTCGGCCGCCTTTCCCGCGCGATCGAAGGCCTCGAGCAGGGCGAGCGCCACGCCCTCTTCCGCCGGATGCTCCGCGAAGAGAGCGCGCAGCCGCCGGGTTGATTCAGGCGCCTCTCCGGCCCTGCCCCGGGCCAGCGCGCTTTGCACCTGCGCGTCGAGCAGAAGAGCATCCGGCTCGATCCCGAGGAACGCCGGCGAAGGCGGGTCCTCTCCCCGCGCCCTCAGCGACCGCTCCACCGCCTCGAACGCGAGCGCACCTTCGTGCGGGCGCCCGCGCTGGACCAGCGCCAGAGCCCGGTAGAACGAGAGCTCGGGATGATCCGGGTACAGGCGCAGCGCGCCTTCGAGCGCGAGCTGCGCGTCGGCGCTGCGGTGGGCGCCGAGCAGGGGGACCGCGACGCGCAGCAGGGCCACGGAAACGTCGCGCCGCTCGTCCTCGCGATCGCCGCTGGCGCCGTCCGAAGGCTCGAGGTTCGCGGCGAGGGCGAGCAGCTTGCGGGCGTGCGCGGCGACCGCTTCGACGTCGCCCTCCGCGAGGGCGACCCGCGCCAGCGCGGCGATCACTTCCGGCGACTCCGGGCGCTGGGCCAGCAGGCGCAGGTATCGCTCGCGCGCGTCCGCGTACTTGCGCCTCGCTTCCAGGAATGTCGCTTCCGCGATCAGCGCCTCCGGATCGGCCGGAGATGCGCTCCGCGCCTGCGCGAATGCGCGCTCGGCGGCCCGCTCGTCGCCGTGTTGTGCCCACCAGCGACCCATCTCCACGAAGACGGCCGCCGCCTGCTCCCGCAGTCGGTCCGCGGCGACGAGAGCGTCGTCGTCCTCGTCGGCGGCGCCCTGCGCAGGCTGCACCCGCTCGCCCAGCCTCTCCGCCACCGCCTGGGCCGCCGCAACGTCTCCCGTCGAGAGCAGCAGCCGCACCAGCTCGCGGTAAGCGTCGGGATCGTCCGGCTGGGCCTCGATGGCCGCCTGGAAATGGTCGCGGGCCTGCATGGGCTGGTTGCGCGAGACCGCAATCCGGCCGCTGAGCAGATGGGCTGGGCCGTGGCGCGGATCGAGCGAGAGCGCGGAGGCGAGCTCGGCGTCCGCATCGGCGATGCGGGCCTGCTTGATCAGCACGTCCGCGAGCACCGCATGGAGGTAGGCGGACTCCGGATCGTAGAGAAGCGCCTCGCGCAGCTCCTCGGCCGCGGTGACCAGGTCGTCCGCGTTCTTCGCCAGCAGGGCGTCCAGGTAATGATGGTAGGCCCTCGCGCTGATGTAGCGCTGTGGTTCCCGCGCGCCGCCCGAATCCCCTTCCGCCTGTACCGTCGCGCCCGGCGCCGCCGCACGATGAGCGCAGCCCAGAGCGAGCAGGAGGAGAGCGGCGGCGCTCCGGAGAATCATCCGCCGCGGCCGGCGATCTCTGCGAGCTGCGCGCGACCCGCGTCAGGAGAGAGCTTCCAGACCATCTGCCCGTTCGCGTCGAAATCCAGGTCGAACAATCCGCGCCCGGTCAGCTGCCGCATCCGCGCGGTCGCCTCCTCGCGCGACAGCCCGCTCGCTTTCGCGACCTGGTCCACCTGGATCTGTCCGTTGTTCTTCTTCGCCAGCGCGAGCGCCGCCTCGGAGAAGTGCAGGTCGTCGCTCTGTTGCTCGATCCGCGCCCGCTTGCGGCCCGCCGCTACCAGCGCGAGCCCGACGGCCGCCACCACCCCGCCGACCACCAGGCCCGAGAGGTCCACGAACCCCTGCCCCTTGTCCACGAAGAACGCCCTGAGCATCAGCAGCGCGAATGCGCCGCCCAGGATGGCGACGAAGGCTCCTCCGATGGTCAGGATTCCACTGGTGCGCATCGCCATCCCCTACTGGAACGAGACCTTGGGAACGGCGCGCGCCCCGCTCTCCGCCTTGAAGTACTCCTTCGGCGTGAAGCCGCCGATCTTCGCCCACCATGCGCCCGGGATGCGGCGGATGTCCGAGTTGTACTGCTGGACCGCCTCGTTGTAGCGCTTGCGTTCCACCGCCAGGCGGTTCTCGGTGCCTGCCAGCTCGTCCATCAACCGCTGGTAGGTCGTATCGGCCTTCAGCTGCGGGTACGCTTCGCTGATCGAGAGCAGCTTGCTGATCGCGCCCTCGAACTGGTTCGCCGCCTGGATCTTCTCCGCGCGGGAGGAAGCGCCCATCATCGCCGCGCGCGCGTTGGCGATGTCGTCGAAGACGCCTTTCTCGTGCCGCGCGTACCCCTTCACCGTCTCGACCAGGTTCGGGATCAGGTCGGCGCGGCGCTGGAGCTGGTTCTCCACCTGGCTCCAGGCAGCCTCCACCTGCTGCTCTTCGGTGACGATGCGGTTGTATCCGCACGGCCCGCAGCCGGCGAGCGCCAGGATGAGGATCGGGGCGTACCTGCGCATGCGCATTGAGCTTCCTCCCACGCGTCCAGTGTAACACGCAGCCGCCCCTGCGCCGTCAAACTGGAACGCGCTCCTGAAGGTACTCGCGGACGTGCCACCGAGCGGCGATCACCGCGTCGCGCAGCGGGTCTCCGCGAGCGAGTCCCGCGGCGATGGCGCTCGCGAGCCGGCAGCCGGTGCCGCGCGCTTCGGCGGGGATCCGCGGCGCCGCGAACTGCTCGATCCCCGAGGCCGTCGCGAGCACGTCCACGGGCTCTCCGGCCAGATGTCCGCCCTTCAGGAGCACGGCCAGCGGGCCCCGCTCGAGTAGCTTTCCGGCGTCCGCGGACCCGCCCAAAAGGGCTTCTGCTTCCGCCACGTTCGGGGTGAGGATTGCGCCGCGGGCGAGCTCGAGCAGCTCCCGCGGAGGTCCGGAGAAGAGCGGTACGCCGCTGGACGCCGCGAGGACGGGGTCGACCACTGCCGGAATCCCAGCGGGCAGCAGGGCGCGGATGGCGCGCGCGTTCGCCGCATCGCCCACCATGCCCACCTTGATCGCGCGCACATCCTCTTCCTCGAGGAGCGCTCGGATCGCATCGGCGATCAGCGAAGGGTCCACCGGTTGGAAGCGCCGCGCCGCCCGCGTCGTCTGCACTGTCAGCGCGGTCGCCACGCACAGAGGACGCGCTCCCATCGCGCGCACCGTCTCTGCGTCGGCGAGAAGCCCCGCGCCTCCGCTCGGATCGAGCCCCGCCAGCACCAGGACGGCCGGCGCGCTCACCGCCGAGCTCGATCGACCAGGGCCCGGTACAGCGCCAGGTGCTCGCTTCCCGCGAGGAGCTCGGGGTGCCACTGCACGCCGAGCGCGAACTGGTCGGGCAGCTCGATGGCCTCGACGATCTGATCCGGCGCGATGGCGCAAATGCGGGCCCGACCCGCGTCCTTCACTGCCTGATGATGGGTCGAGTTCACCTCGATCTCGCTCTTGCCGACGACCGACGCCAGCTCCGAGCCGGCGACGATGCGCGCCTTGTGCCCCGGCTCGCGCGGGTCGTTGCGCTGCTCGTGATCGAGCGCGCCTGGCACCTCGTCGCGGATGTCCTGGAACAGCGTGCCGCCCAGCTCGACCGCGAGCAGCTGCATGCCGCCGCAGACGCCGAGCACGGGCACGTCAGCCGCCAGCGCCGCGCGCAGGACACGCTGTTCGAACGCCGTCCGGCCGGGTTTCAAGGGACCCATCCGCGCGCCCGCCTGCGCTCCATAGAGCTCGGCGGGAATGTCGAACGCCCCTCCGGTGATCACCAGACCGTCGCAGAGATCGAGCGCCTCCTGCGGCGCGGAGGCGTCTTCGCTGTACGGCAGCACGATGGGCAGCCCGCCCGCCGCGAGCACCGCATCCGCGTAGGCCTGTTTGAGCTCGTACTGGGCCGTCGCCGGCCGACCCGGACGGGCGTTGGACTGGCCGACGTCGGGAGTGATGCCGATGACCGGTCTCACCGCTTGAACGCCTCCGCCATCGCGCGCGTGGCTGCTTCGGGATCGGTGGCATTGCAGAGGTGCGCGATGGCGGCGATACAGCGCGCGCCGGCGGCGGCGACCTGGCGAGCGCTGTCGATCCCGATCCCGCCGATGGCCACGACGGGCACCGTGGACCGGTGCACGGCCCGGCGGAGGCCCTCGAGCCCATGTGGGTCTGGCAATGCCGCGCCCGGTTTCGAAGGGGTGGTGAAGATCGGCCCGAAGCCGATGTAGTCGACGCCCTGCGCCGCGTCGATCTCCGCGTCCGAATGCGTGCTGACGCCGATCAGGGCCTGCGGCCCGAGGATGGCGCGCGCCGCCTTCCAGGGCAGGTCGTCCTGGCCGAGGTGGACGCCGTCCGCTTCCGCCAGCCGGGCGACGTCCGGCCGGTCGTTGAGCAACAGGAGCGTCCGCCCGGAGCACAGCTTGCGCGCCTCGCGCGCTACCCTTAGAAGCTCACCCGCCCCGGCCTGCTTGAGGCGGAGCTGCACGACGGCGGCGCCGCCCCGGACGAAAGCGCCCACCAGGTCGAGCGGGGGACGGGCGGCCGAGCCGTCGACGATGGCGTAGACGCCGGCGGGCAAAGGGCCGGGCACGGGCTGACAATAACCCAGGGGTGTGCTAGAAGCCGCGCCCCCCTCGAAGGAGCTGCGCAGTGGCCGAGAAGAAGGATGAGATCCCGCTGAAGTACCTCGATCGCCGCGTGGTCGAGCGCTACATCAAGAAGGGGCTGCTGGACGAGAAGGAGTACCAGCGGCACCTCAAGTCGCTCGAAGACCTCGCCGGGAAGGCGAGCGACGTCGAGACCGAGTTCACCGCGCTCGGCGAGCTCGGCCCCTCGCGCTGAGTGGTCGCGTTCCTCCTTCTTGCCACGCTCACCACCGCGCCCAGCGCGGCGCGGCGCACACCCTTGGTGCTGGCCGTCGAGCGCGCCCGGCCGGCGGTGGTGAACATCAACGCCGAGGAAGTGGTCCGGGCATTCGCCTCTGACGATCCCTGGCAGCTGTTCTTCGGGGGTGGTCGAACCCGCGATCAGGTGCGCACCTCCCTCGGTTCCGGGTTCGTCTTCGACGAGCGCGGCTATGTGCTCACGAACTATCACGTGGTGGCGCGGGGTAGCCGCATCCAGGTCAGCTTCGACGACGGCTCCGACTACACCGCGCGCGTCGTCGGAACGGATCCGGGTGGGGATCTCGCCGTCCTCAAGATCCAGGTCGATCGGAAGTTCCCGGCCGCGCCTCTGGGCACCTCGTCGGACCTGATGCTCGGCGAGCCGACCATCGCCATCGGCAATCCGTTCGGGCTCAACCAGAGCGTCAGCATGGGCGTCATCTCGGCGCTGCATCGTCCGGTGCACGCCGAGGGCCGCAGCTACTACGACTTCATCCAGACCGACGCGTCGATCAACCCCGGCAACTCCGGCGGGCCGCTGCTGAACGCGGACGGCAACGTGATCGGAGTCTGCTCCGCGGTCCTGGCCACGGGGCAAGGGATCGGCTTCGCGATTCCCATCGATCGCGCGCTGCGCGTCGCCAAGGAGCTGCAGAAGAGCGGCGCGCTGGCCGAGGCGTGGTGGGGATTCGACGCGGAGTCTCTCGACAAGGAAGCGGCCGCGGCGCTCGGCGCGAAGACCGGGGCGCTGGTCACTTCCGTCGAAGACAATTCGCCGGCCTCCGCCGCGGGGCTGCGGCGCGGCGACGCGATCGTGCGCGTCGAGGGCTCTCCGGTGCGCGACGCGGACGAGCTGCGGTTCCTGCTGCGCGACGTGCCCTTGGGGACGCGCGTCCTGCTCGGCGTCGTGCGCGGAAAGAAGGAGATCGAGGCCCGGATCTCCGCTACGCCGCTGACCGCGGAACGCGCCCAGGGCGTCTTCGAGTCGCGCACCGGATTGACCGTCGCCGAGCTCTCGGCCCGGGAGGCGCGCTCGGCGGGGTACGACGTCTCGAAGCCGGTGCTCGCGGTGCACGAGGTTTCGCGAAACTCCGCGGCAGCGCGCGCCGGGTTGCGGCGCGGCGACCTGGTGCGGGCGGTCAACAGCGCGGAAGTGGACACGATGATGGACTTCCAGAAGGCCATCGCCCAGGCGCGCAAGAGCGGGCGGGCGGTCCTGCTGGTGCAGCGCGGCTACCGGCTGCAGGAATTCGAGTTCGACCTGGGGTGACCGATGGCGTCCTCCGACGAGAAGAAGGCTCCGGCTCTCGACTTCACCGCGCTCGTGCTTTCGCTCGGCTCGAGCGCCATCGTGCACCTGGGCGAGGCGCCCGACCCGACGACGGGGCAAAAACGTGACCAGCCCGAGCTCACGATGGCGCAGCAGAGCATCGACCTGCTCGCCATGCTGCAGGAGAAGACGCGCGGGAACCTGACCGCCGAGGAAGCGCGGTTCCTCGAGAACATGCTCTTCGACCTGCGCATGTTGTTCGTGCAGGTGTCGAAGCGTCAAAGCGCGCCGGAAAAGAAGACCTGAGCGCGGTCTCCCCGGTGGACGGCCCGGCTACGGGATCGTGATGACCCTGTTCGCGGTCCCCTCGTCCTTGACGGCACCCTTCGTGACCACGAGACAATTCTTCGTCCGGGGCCCCAACCAGACCGCCACCCCGCCGTGAGCCGCGTCGTATTGGATATTGTTCCCGATGACCGCGCAGCGGACGCGCTCGCCAAACGTCGCCGTGATCTCGACGCCGTCGATCTCTGCAAGCTGGTTGCCGGCCAGAACAAACTGGGTGTCATGCCAGCCGCAAACCGACTGGTCGCCCAAGCAGACGTCGAGGATTTGTATCCCGGCGGCGCCGCCTCGGAAGCGATTTCCTGCCACGACGACTTCTGTTCCATCCAGATCGGCGATCTGCACAGGCCACGTCGTCCTGTCGGATGCATTGCCCACGATTGAAGCCCTTGCCTTTCGAAGATTGACCGCGGCTGCGCCCGCGGCGACCTCGATGAAAGCGCTGTCGCGCATCTCGAATGCGAGCCGTCAGAGCCTGGCGAAGAGCCCATAGTGGCGCGCGCCGTCCGAGGCCGAAATGGTCCAGCCGACCTGAACACCGGCGAAGCGGTGCGGACCGAGCCCGCATTCCGGAGCTAGCAGGAACGAGAGCATGCGCCGCGCCCGGAGGGTCTCGATCCCGAGCGCTTCGCTGAGGAAGACAATCCCGGCCGCGGTGAACTCGTCGAGTGGAACGCGGCGGCCGTGCTCGTCCTCAGTAGTGCCCCCGTAGCTCACGTCGCTGCGACCCAACGACACGTCCATCGAGTCGAAGACGAAGTCGAGGCCTGCGATGGCGTCGCTTCGCAATTGCGCTCCAAGCTCCGCGAAGGGCGACCGAAACGTCAATGGATTCGCAATGTTGCGCGCTAGAGCAGAGCCGACCAGCGGACTCGCTTCAAGCCGCGCCAGAGGTGCGCCCAGCAGCCGCCGCGAGGCAGCGCGCTTCGCGGACTGCTCGAGCGCCGAGAGCCGCGCGGACAGCGCCGGCTGCGGACCGATTCGAGACAAGAGCTCGCGCAACTCGCGCGCGGCGCCCTCATCGTCGCCGAGCGCTTCGAGCGCCGCCGCCCGCTGCGCGCGCGCGCCAATATGTGCCGGATCAAGTGCGAGCGCTTCCGCCTGCGCGACGGCCGCCAACCCGACCTCGCCCGTCTCCAGCAAGGCGATTCCGCGCTCGTGCGGGATTTCCGGATCGCGCGGCGACAATTCCTGCGCGCGCCGGTACAGCCGCACAGCGGTCTGCGTCTCGCCCGACTTGAGCGCCGCCCGCGCCTGCGCCAGTACGGCAGCCAACTCGTCCATGAAAGCCGGATACCACAGCGAGCGGGTGGCCAAGGGTACGTGCTGTTTCACGCTTGCACGGCATCCGTGCAATCCGTATACTCAGATGCGTGATCGCGAGCTTTGGAGACAAGGCCACTCGCGACGTGTTCGACGGCACCGATTCGAAGGAGGCGCGTTCCATCCCCAAGGAACTGTGGAGGGTCGCCCACAGAAAGTTGGACATGCTGGATGCGGCCCGGGATCTGATGGACCTCAGGGCTCCCCCCTCGAACCATTTGGAGAAGCTGAAAGGGGACTCGGCGGGGTTCTGGAGCATCCGCGTGAACGAGCAGTACAGGGTGATCTTCAGATTCGCGAACGGGAACGCCGATGAAGTCCGGATCGTGGATTACCACTGAGGAGACCCTCTCATGCTGCCCAAGAACCGCCCACCGACTCATCCCGGCGAGATCCTTCTCGAAGAGTTCCTGAAGCCGCGCGAGATGACGCAGGTCGCGTTGTCGGAAAAGCTGAGGATTCCGCTTCAGCGCGTGAACTCGCTGATCAATGGCAAGCGAGGTGTGACTCCGGAGACGGCCATTCTCCTTGCCAGATTCTTTGAGACCACCGCCGAGTTCTGGATGAATCTTCAGACGAGGTACGACCTCTGGTTCGCTGAGCGGGCGATGAGGGGCGCCTAGGGCCCAGCTCGTCCCGGGACGAGTCGAAACCGGCCTCGGCGCGCGCCTTGCCACAGCGCGTCGCTGCGTTACCTTGGCGCCATGAAACTCGACAAGTTTACGGTCAAGGCCCAGGAGGCCCTGCAGGAGGCCCAGGCGATCGCTCGCAAGCGCGATCACCAGGAGATCCTCCCCGAGCACCTCCTCGCTGCCTTGCTCCAGCAGCAGGACGGGTTGGTCCCTCCGCTGCTCCAGCGCGTCGGAGTCGAGCCGCGCCTGCTCCAGCAGCGCCTCGAGGACGAGCTGCGGAAGGTGGCACAGGTGCACGGCGGCGAAGGGGGTCACCTCTCGCAGCGCGCACTGAAAGTCCTGGACGCGGCCGAGGAAGAGGCCCGCAAGATGAAGGACGAGTACGTCTCCACCGAGCACATGCTGCTCGCGCTCGTCGCCGAGAAGCGCGGCGCGGCGGCGGAGGCGCTCAAGAGCGTGGGGGTCACGCGCGATCGCATCGCGCAGGCGCTCGCCGCGGTGCGCGGCTCGCAGCGGATCACCTCCAACGATCCGGAGTCCCAGTACCGCGCGCTGGAGAAGTACGCCATCGATCTCACCGACCGCGCTCGCAAGGGCAAGCTCGACCCCGTGATCGGTCGCGACGAGGAGATCCGCCGCGTGATCCAGGTCCTCTCCCGGCGCACCAAGAACAATCCGGTCCTCATCGGCGACCCTGGCGTCGGCAAGACCGCCATCGTGGAAGGGCTCGCGCGCCGGGTGGTGGACGGCGACGTTCCCGAAGGGCTCAAGGACAAGCGCATCGTCGCCCTGGACATGGGCCAGCTCATCGCCGGCACGAAGTTCCGCGGCGAGTTCGAGGAGCGGCTGAAGGCCGTGCTCAAGGAAGTCACCGCTTCCGAGGGCCAGGTGATCCTCTTCATCGACGAGCTGCACACCATCGTGGGCGCCGGCGCCGCGGAAGGCGCCATGGACGCCGGCAACATGTTGAAGCCGGCGCTGGCGCGCGGCGAGCTGCACTGCATCGGCGCGACCACCGTCAACGAGTACCGCAAGCACATCGAGAAGGACCCCGCGCTCGAGCGGCGCTTCCAGCCGGTGATGGTCGGAGAGCCGAGCGTCGAAGACACCATCTCCATCCTCCGCGGACTCAAGGAACGCTACGAGGTGCACCACGGCGTGCGCATCCAGGACAGCGCCATCGTCGCCGCAGCGACGCTCTCGAACCGCTACATCAGCGACCGCTTCCTCCCGGACAAGGCCATCGACCTGATCGATGAAGCCGCCTCGCGCCTGCGCATGGAGATCGACTCCATGCCGGCGGAGATGGACGAGGTACGCCGCAAGCTGATGCAGCTGCAGATCGAGGAGCAGGCGCTCAAGAAGGAGACCGACCCGCTCTCCAAGGGCCGCCTCGACGAGATCAGCCGCGAGATCGCTCGCCTCAACGAGGAGATGAGCACGCTCAAGGCGCACTGGGAGAACGAGAAGAAGGCCATCCAGCGCATCCGCGAGGTGAAGGCGAAGATCGAGGACGCGAACCAGCAGATGGCGGAAGCGGAGCGCAAGGGCGATCTGGGGCGCGCCGCGGAGCTCAAGTACGGCACGCTGCCCGGCCTGCAGAAGGAGCTGGACACTCAGAACAAGAAGCTCAACGAGCTTCAGGCGCAGCGGCGGATGCTGAAGGAAGAGGTGGACGCCGAGGACATCGCGCACGTCGTCTCGAAGTGGACGGGGATTCCCGTCTCCAAGCTGATGGAGGCGGAGATGCAGAAGCTCGTCCACATGGAGGAGCGGCTGCGCGAGCGCGTGATCGGACAGGAGGAGGCGGTGCGCGCCGTCTCCAACGCGGTCCGGCGGGCGCGCAGCGGGCTGCAGGATCCGAATCGGCCCATCGGCAGCTTCCTCTTCGCCGGCCCGACCGGGGTGGGAAAGACCGAGCTGGCGCGGGCGCTGGCGGAGTTCCTCTTCGACGACGAGCAGGCGATGGTGCGGCTCGACATGAGCGAGTACATGGAGAAGCACTCCGTGGCCCGGCTCATCGGCGCTCCTCCCGGCTACGTCGGCTACGACGAGGGCGGCCAGCTCACCGAGGCGGTGCGCAGGCGGCCGTACACGGTGGTGCTGTTCGACGAGATCGAGAAGGCGCACCGCGACGTCTTCAACGTGCTGCTGCAGATCCTCGACGACGGAAGGCTGACCGACGGCCAGGGCCGCACGGTCGACTTCCGCAACACCGTCATCATCCTCACCTCCAACCTCGGGTCGCAGCACCTGACCGGCGGGGAGCACGAGCAGGAAGAGAAGCGGGTGCGGGAGGCGATCCGCGCGGAGCTGCGGCCGGAGCTGCTGAACCGCATCGACGAAATCGTCGTCTTCCACAGCCTCGGTCGTGACGAGCTGGCGAAGATCGTCGAGATCCAGCTCGGACGTCTCTCCAAGCTGCTCTCCGACAAGCAGCTCAAGCTGGAGCTGACCGATCGGGCGAAGCAAGCCGTGGGGAAGGCGGGCTACGATCCGGTGTACGGCGCGCGGCCGCTGAAGCGCGCGCTGCAGCGCATGGTGCTCGATCCGCTGGCGATCAAAGTGCTGCAGGGTGACTTCCGGCCCGGCGACACCATCCGCGTGGACGCGAGCGCGTCGAACGACGTGCTCTCGTTCTCGCGCGTCAACGGCGCCCGCGGCAAGGAAGCGGCGGCCGCCGTGCACTGACGGCCGCGGCGAGGGCTCTACAATCCGGTCGCTGCGGCCGGCCCTTGCGCGGTCGTTTCCCGGGCGCCCGGTTTCAACCCGGTGAGTCGTTCGCTCTCCTGCCAGAGCCGTCGCGCGAGCCCATCGTCCCGGGCGAGCGGCGCCGGATCGACGATCCTGCCGTTCTCGAAATACTGGCCGGTGGTGCCGGACAGCTCGGGGCTCGCCACGAGCTGCACGATCCGCCGGCCGCCTTCCTCGGCGGAGATGAACGCGAACCGCCGCAAGACGGCGATGAGCGGTTTCATCCAGGCCGGGGTGCCGGACCAGATGGCGGTATCGACGATCCCGGGATGGAGGCAGTTCACCGTCACGCCGGTGCCGGCGAGCTTCTGCGCGAGCAGTCGCGTGTACAGCACGTTGCCCAGCTTGGAGCGGCCGTACGCCTTCATCAGCAAATAACCGCGCTCGAAGAAGAGATCGTCGAAGTCCATCGTCGCCCGGCGATGGGCGATGGAAGCGACATTCACGATGCGCGCCGGAGCGCTCTGGATGATCCGCTCGAGCAGGAGCTGGGTGAGAAGGAAGTAGCCGAGGTGGTTTACGGCGAAGGTGGCCTCGATCCCGTCCTCGGTCAGGGTGCGGGTCTTGAGCACCGTGCCGGCGTTGTTCACCAGGGCGTCGATGCGATCGAAGCTCCGGAGCACCTCGTCCGCGAAGCGCCGCACCTCCTTCTGCCGGGAGAAGTCGCAGAGCAGCGACGACGCTTCCGCGCCAGGCGCGCTGGCACGGACGTCCGCGAGGCAGCGGGCCGTCTTCGCGGGCTCGCGCCCGACCAGCACCACCTTGGCGCCTTGTCTCGCCAGGCTGCGCGCAGCCTCGAGACCGATCCCGCTCGTGGCGCCCGTCACCACCACCCTCTTGCCGCGAATGTCCCAGGCCATGGTGGGCGCACGCATAACTGGTCCTGGGCGACGGCGCCAGGGTGGTTCCATTGCGGCGCGGCATCGCGCGCAGGTCTGCGTTCTTCCTGAAGATGAATCGGGACTCGGTTCAACCGGTTGAACCAGCGCGGCAGGAGAGTCTCGCGGCGCGTGTACTTGCCGCCGGTTCCGGTGGTCGGGCGACCGGACCAACCCATCGCTTGGACCGAGCGAACGTCAAGCTGGTGCGCCGAAAGGAGGTCCCTCCTCCGCCCCAGGAACCGCGGTGCGGAGCGTCGGCAAAGGCGCGGCGGCGAGGAGACCTGGACCTGTACAACTGAAATAGGTCGCGTCCGGCAGACGGATTGCTTAGCTTCAACGACATGGAATCCACGTCGAATTGGCGGGTCTGCTGCGCTTTGGTGATCGCTCTCGCTGCCGGATTGCCCGGCTGTCTGGCCGCGGGGGCTGCGGCTGCAGGCGCGGGAACCGGAGTCTATTTCACCAGCCGTGGCGCGGAATCCATCGTGGAAGGCTCGGTCGCGGATGTGGAAAGGCGCGCCCGCGCCGTCTTCGCTGCGGAGGGCATCCCGGTGTCCGGGTCGCAGATCGAGAACAGCGGTGACAAGCGCGAGATCAAGGGCACCAAGGGGGGTCTCGATATCACCGTCTCGATGGAGCGGCAGGGCGGCGGCCAGACCACGAAGACGGAGGTTTCGGCGCGGAAGAACATCGCCGTATGGGACAAGGACTACGCCCAGCAACTGCTCGGCAAGATCGTGAAGGAGAAGTAGGCCACGCCCGGCTGCATCAATTGGGTTTCAGGCGGTGCCCTTCGCGCGGTGCGTCCGTGCCATCCGCTGCGCGAGGCGGCCGATCTGCCGCTTCAATCGCGGTGGACCGATCACGTGGGCGTCGGGACCGAACCCGAGGATCCAGCTGACCAGCTCGGGGCAGACCCTCACCCGCAGGCGCACGTGCACCCTTCCCGAATGCACGAACGACTCCTGCGAACGGTGCCAGCGGTGGCTGCGGACGTACGATGTCCAGCGCGGCGCCAGGCTCATCTCGATCTGCTCGATGGGGTATTTATCGTCGACGATGATGCCGAAGCTGTCGGCGAAGACGCGTTCCGGGTCGTAGCTGTCCTTGTCCGGGTACGGGAAGGTGCCGCCCACGGTCTCCGCCGTCTCGATCCGGGAGAAGCGATAGGCGTGCGTCGGGCCGCCGCGAGGCCGCCCGATGACGTAGAGCTGATGATCGTAGACGGCGAGCGACAACGGCTCGATGCGCACCGATTTGCGCGCGCCGACGAAGTCCCGGTACCTGATCTGCAGGCCGCGGCGGCGCTGGAGCGCGTCGACCACTTCTTCGAGGACGTCCTCCTTCTCTGGGAGCGCCTTTTCGCCGCCGCGGACGAGGAACACGAATTGACGCCGCGAGTCCTGGAACCGCTCGGGATGGACGGCTTCCCTGCTGACGTACTGCACTAGATCGTGCATGCCCTTCTCGTAGGTCGTCCCCTCGAAGAGCTTGGCCAGGCTCGCGCCCACACAGGCGGCGATCATCGTGGCGATGGGGACGCGCTCCGCCCCGCCGGCGATCTTCGAGCGGTCGATGCGGACGTGAACCTGTCCTTTCCTCCGCTCGCGCACGAGCGGGACGTGCCGGCCGATCGCTTCGAGCTGCCGATCGACCGCGGCGACGCGTACTCCGAGCAGGGCCGTCGCTTCGGAGCGGGTCAGATCGCGTCCGGCGAGCAGTGCGGCGATGAGCTTCGCGGTCCGTTGGATGGAGCTGAGGCGTCCGAGGTCCGAG
>MNFJ01000145.1 GCA_001918155.1 Deltaproteobacteria bacterium 13_1_40CM_4_68_19 | reverse complement strand
GCCGCGACGGCCTTGCGGGGCATCGTCGCCGCGCTGAACGACGCGAAATCGACCACGGCCATCGCCGCCATCAGCACCCAAAGGATCGCGAGCGCGATCGGGAACCAGTTCCTCCAGACACCCATGGCCGTCTCCTCCTGCGTGCCTTTCTCCAAGGCCTACGCAACAGGAGTGGCCGCATTTCAGCGGTGGTTTCAGAGAAAGAGCGGAGCGCTCTAGCGGAGCAGTGCGAGGACGGCGGGCAACATGCGCTCGGCCCACACATCGTATCCGCGCGCGCTGGGGTGGAAGCCGTCCGGCGAGAACAGCTCGGGACGGCCGGGAAGCGCCTCGCGGCTCCAGGCGTAGAGATCGACCAGAGACAGCCGATGCCGCGCCGCGGTCGCGGTGATGTGGTCGTTGAAGAGCTCGATGCGGCGCTCGTAGAGCGAGCGCGGAACGACGCGCGCGACGGCCGGTGCGAGCGCGAGGTCCGGAATGTTGGCGATCGCGATCGGCGCGCCGAGCTTGCGCAGCGGCACCACCGTCTCCTCCAGGTTCAACGCGAACGCGTCGTCGGGGATCTGCAGTCCGACGTCGTTGATGCCGATCCCGAGTGTGACCAGCCGCGGGCGGGTCCGCAGCGCGCGCGCAAGCTGACTCTCCAGGAGGCCGGAACTGGTGGCGCCGCTCTGCCCGAGGTTCAGCAGCTCCAGCGTGGGGAATGCCGGCCGCAGCTTTGCCACGATCCGCTCGGGATAGCCGCCGCCCGATCCCGCGCCGATGCCGATGGCTGTGGAATCGCCGAGAGCAACGTAGAGAAGCTCCGCCGGCACTGGAACAATGTAGTCATCGGGGCCCCGCCGACGGAGGTGCGACCGCCGCCTACCCTGGCCAATGAACAGGCGAATTTGCACCCCGATGCTAAGCTGGCGAACGCCGTGATCGCGGGGAAGGACCTCCTCAACCAGTTCAAGGCTGCGTCGTGGAGGGCACCCGACGAGGTGGAGGCGTTCATCGCCGCGGCGGAGGCTCCGCAGACGGCGGAATTCTTGAAGATGCTCGACATCGTCTCCGGGAGGGCGCCCGACGCGGCCGTCCACCGCGCGCGCCTGACGGTGTTCGCGCGCCTGATCGACAAGAACCCGGACAAGACGCTCTTCGCGCCGTTCGTGAAGGCCCTGAAATCGGCGGAGCCGGGCCTGCGCACTACCCTGGCGGCCCTGCTGCCGAAGGTGAACAGCGCCACCGAGCACGGCGCCCTGGTCGAGTGCCTCCGCTCGGCCGACGCCGGGTTGCGCGCGACGGTGGCCCGGGCCCTGCAGCAACTCGGAGGCAGCCGGACCGTTTTCGAACTGCTCACGCGTGCGGTGAGCGAGCCGGGCTTCGTGGGACGCGTCGAGGCGATGGACGTGCTGGTCGGATTCGCACGGCACCAGGCCATCCCCGCCCTCCAGGCGGCCCTGCTGGCAGGTTCGCCACAAGAGAAGGTCCACGCCCTGAAGCACCTCGGCAACGCTCCGGTGATGGGCAAGGATCCCGCCGCGGCGCTGAAGGCGATCGCGCCCCTGCTGGACGCCCAGAAGGAGCAGGAGCCGGTCGTCATCCAGGCCATCCTTTCCTTCTCCGCGCTCTCCACCGAGGACGACTGGTTCGAGTACGTGGGCATCTTCCTCGACTCCGACACGGTCGGGATGGTGAAGGCTGCGGTGGAGGGCCTGCGCCGCTACAACTCCGCGCGCGTGATGGCGGCGCTGGAGCGGAAGATGCGCGCCGGCCCTCGCATCATCCGCATCGCGGTCCTGAACGCGCTGGAGGGGATCGGGACCGATGCGGTGCTTCCTCCCTTGGTGGAAGCGCTCGCCCACAAGCAGATACCCGTACGCAACCGCGCTGCCGAGGTGCTCAAGCAACTCTCCATGGAGGGCAAGCTCGACGTCTCGCGGACGGTGATCTGGCTGCTGCGAAGCCGCGACGTGAACGTCCGGCGCATGGCCACGGAGATCATCCGCAGCGTCGCCGATCCGGATCAACAGCTCTGGCCCAAGCTGATGGGCGTCCTGCGAGACGAGGACTGGTGGGTGCGCGAGCGCGTGATGGACGCGCTGGTCGAGCTGGGCGGACAGCGGCTGACCTCGCACCTCGTCGCGCTGCTCGCCGATCCGAGCGACGTGATCCGGCGGTTCGCGGTCAGCGTGCTCGGGCGCATCAAGGACCCGAAGGCGCTGCGCTCGCTGGTGCAGATCGCGACCCAGGACGCCGATTGGTGGGTCAAGGAGACCGCCATCGAGTCGGTGGCGGCGATCAACGACGCGCGCGCCGTGCCCTACATCGTCCACATCATGGCCGCCGATCCGGACCTCCAGCCGGTCTGCATCCAGGCATTGATCGACATGGAAGCGAACACCGCTGCGCCGCAGGTGGCGCCGCTCTGCAGCTCCGGGAGCGCGGACGTCCGCTACCTGGCGGTGAAGTTCCTCGACAAATTCGACGCGAACGAGCACGCGGCGGCGGTGGCGAAGCTGCACGACGATCCGCACCCGAAGGTGCGCGCCACCGCGCGGGACTTGATCACCCACTGGCAGATCACCGCGCAAGGACAGGCGGCCCACTCCGTTTCCATGCTCGAGCGCCTGCTGGTCCAGCTCGCGCAATCGGAAGGAGACGATCTCATCGTCGCCGCCGGCAAGCCCGTGTTCATGAAGAAGTTCGGGCGGGTGACCTCGGTGAATCCCACCGTGCTCGACGAGGAGCAGGTCAAGGCCCTGCTGCTCCCCCACTTGTCCACCGAGCAGGTGATGGCGCTGCAGGCCATGCAGGACGTCGATTACTCGCACGAGGTGAAGAGCGAGGGCCTGCGCTTCCGCGCCAACATCTTCTACCAGCTGGGCGGGCTCTCCGGCGTCTTCCGGCGAATCCGCGGCGCGTTGCCGGAGTTCGAGAAGCTGGGCCTGCCGCCGCTCGTGCAATCTTTTGGAAACCTGAAGAACGGCCTGGTGCTGGTGGGTGGTCCGACCGGGTCAGGCAAGTCCACCACCCTGGCAGCGCTGATCGATTACATCAACCGCACCTCGTCCCGGCACATCATCTCTCTCGAGGATCCCATCGAGGTGATCCACAAGCGCAAGCAGAGCCTGGTGAACCAGCGCGAGGTCGGCACGCACACGAACAGCTTCGCCGCCGCGCTGCGATCGACCTTGCGCGAGGATCCGAACGTCATCCTGGTCGGCGAGATGCGCGACCTGCCGACCATCGAGTTCACGGTGGTCGCGGCGGAAACGGGACACCTGGTCTTCGGGACCGTGCACACCGTTTCCGCCGCCACCACCGTAGACCGGATCGTGGCCGCGTTTCCGCCTGGCCAGCAGCAGCAAGTGCGCTCGACGCTCGCCGATTCGCTGCGCGCGGTGGTCTGCCAGTATCTGATGAGGGAGAAGAGCGGCACCGGTCGCGTGCTCGCGGTCGAGCTGATGGTGAACAACGAGGCGGTCTCGAACCTGATCCGCAAGGGGAAGGCATTCCAGCTGCCCTCGGTGATCTCCACCTCGCGCGAACAGGGAATGCAGCTGATGGACTCCGATCTGATGCGGCTGACGAAGGAGGGAAAGATCACCGCCGGCGACGCCTACGTGAAGGCGGTGAGCAAGAAGGACTTCGAGCCGTTCGTGGAGGAGGAAGAAAAAGCCGCGGCGCAGAGGCGGGCGCCGAACTTCAAGAC
Organism: Deltaproteobacteria bacterium 13_1_40CM_4_68_19; assembly: GCA_001918155.1. Classification (GTDB taxonomy): domain Bacteria; phylum Myxococcota; class Myxococcia; order Myxococcales; family 40CM-4-68-19; genus 40CM-4-68-19. Next base: position 13,204 of record MNFJ01000145.1, on the reverse strand, counting down.
CGTCGCGGTGGCCGCCGTGCCCACGCCGGCGCAGCCGCAGGCGCCCGCGGCGGGGCCCGCACAGGCTCCCCCGACGCGGTCCTCCGCGCAACCACAGTCGTCCGTGATCCGGCCGGCCGCCGCCGGCGGCACGAGGAAGCCATAGTGCTCCGCATCGACTCATTCTTGCGGTTGGTCGCGGAGCAAGGGGCGAGCGACTTGCACTTCCATGCGGGCAACGTCCCGATCATCCGTCACGAGGGGGAGCTGATGCCGCTTCCCTTCCGCATTCTTTCGGAAGTGGAGACGGGCCGGTTCCTGCTCGAGCTGCTCGGCGAAGAGCAGCGGGCGCAGTTCGAAAAGACAAAGGAAGCGGATCTGGTCTACTCCATCGAAGGCGTCGCGCGCTTCCGCGTGAACATCTTCGTGCAGTCCCAGGGCCTGGGCGCCGTGTTTCGCGTGATCCCGAACAAGGTGCCCACGCTGGACGAGCTGAACCTGCCGCTGGCGCTGAGGCGGCTCACCCAGCTCGCCAACGGCCTTGTGCTGGTGACCGGACCCACCGGATCGGGCAAGAGCACGACGCTCGCGGCGATGGTCGACGAGATCAACAAGACCTCGCAGCGGCACGTGATCAGCATCGAGGACCCGATCGAGTTCCTGCACAAACCCATCAAGGGGGCGATCACCCAGCGGCAGGTGGGCAAGCATGCCGAGTCGTTCTCGAGCGCGCTCCGCTCCGCGCTGCGCGAGAGCCCCGACGTGCTGGTGGTGGGCGAGATGCGGGATCTGGAGACCATCCAGCTGGCGATCTCCGCGGCCGAGACGGGCGTGCTGGTGATCGGCACGCTGCACTCGAACAGCGCTCCCAAGGCGATCGATCGCATCATCGACGTGATTCCGGAGGAGAGCCGCGATCAGGTGCGCAGCACGCTGTCGGTGCTGCTGCGCGGCGTCGTCTCGCAGCACCTCGCCAAGCACGCGACCGGCGAGGGGCGCGTCGCGGTGATGGAGGTGCTGCTGCAGAGCTACGCCCTCTCCAACCTGATCCGCGAGAACAAGGTCTTCCAGATCGACGGCTACCTCGACGCCGCTTCCTACGACGGGAGCGGGATGCAGAGCCTCGATGCGAGCCTGTTCAAGCTGGTGAAGCAGGGCGAGGTCACCCTGGAAGAGGCGCTCAAGCTGTCGAACCAGCCCGAGTCGCTGAAGCGCCTCGCCGCCGAGCTGCCCGAGGATTGACCCGATGGATGCGAAGGCCCGCGACAAAGCGCTGGAGCGCGCCCGCAGCCTGGAGAAGGGAGGGCAGGGCGACGCCGCGGCGAAGCTGTTCCGCGAGGCCGGCGCGGTGGAAGATGCGGCGCGGGTGCTGGGCGCCTTGCGGCGCCCGCGCGATGCCGCGCAGCTCTTGCTGGACAGCCTCGGTGTCCCGCCGCCGCAGGCGGGCCGCCTCGATCCGGCGGGAAAGAAGCGGGCGTTGATGGCCGCGATCTTTCTCGGCCGCTCGGGCGAGAAGCAGATGGCGGTGCAGGTGTTCATGGCGCTGGGCGAGCAGCAGCGGGCAGTCGAACTGTTGCAGAAGGCCGGGGACGCGGTGGGCGCGGCGCGCATCGCCTCGATGAAACCGGGCCAGTTCGATACCGGCGCGATGCTCGCGCCGGCCAAGGCGACCGCGGTGGGAGGCCAGGCGGTCTCCATCCTCTCGGCGCAGAAGATGGAGGAACAGGGCAAGCTCGCGGCGGCCCTGGAGGCTTACGTGCAGCTCAAGCGATTCGCCGACGCCGGCCGCATGGCGAAGGCGCTCGGGCGCACGGCGGATGCGGCGCAGCTCTTTGCAGATGCCGGCGCTCCGCTGGAAGCGGCGCAGGCCTATCTGGAGTCGGAAGACACCGGGAAGGCGCTCGACAACTTCTGCCGCGTCCCCGCGGACGATGCGCAATACCGGGTTGCGGCGGCCATCGCGGCACGGCTGGCGACGAACCTGAACGTGCTCGACTTCCGCTTCGAGCATTTCGTCGGCGCCTACGTGCGCAGCGGTCCGCGCGACGAGGCGGAGCTGCAGGTCTTCGATCTGCTGGGAGCGCTGTACGAGACGCACGGGTTTCCGGAGAACGCCCGCGAGGTGTTGCAAAAGATCCTGGCGGTGCAGCCTTCGTTCCCGGGCGCGCGCGAGCGGCTCGCTCGGCTCGACCAGCAGCTGCGGCCTACGGCGATGATGGCCCGCCAGGTGCTCTCGAACGCCGACCTGCACAAGAAGCGGATCCCGTCGCTGCCCGATCTGGGCGAGCTGCCCGACATGGGGGATTTGCCGGCGGGCGACTCGGCAACCATGGTCCGCAGCGACCCGGCCCTCGCGAAGCATGTTGCGGGCCCGCAGGCGGCGAAGGGCGAAGAGGTGATCGCGGAGGCGGAAGTGCTGCCGGACGAGCCGCGCACTCGCGCCGAGAAGTTCGAGCCCGGTGCGACGCTCGCCGGGCGGTATCGCCTGGAGGGGAAGATCGGCCAGGGCGGCATGGCGACCGTGTTCCGCGCCTTCGATCTGGAGCTGGAGGAGAACGTCGCGCTCAAGCTCTTCAACGTCGAGCAGACTTCGGAAGTGCTGGTGGCGCGATTCAAGCAGGAGCTGAAGCTCTCCCGCCAGCTCATCCACCCGAACATCATCCGCCTCTACGACATCGGCGTGCACCAGGGATACCGGTACATCAGCATGGAGCTCCTGGTCGGCAAGAGCCTGAAGGACCGGATGCGGGCGCCGATCGAGTTCCGGACCGCGCTCGGCTACCTCCTGCAGGCCTGCCATGGCCTTCAGGCCGCGCACGATGCCAGCGTGGTGCACCGCGACGTGAAGCCGGACAACTTCTTCGTCACCGACGACGGCGTGCTCAAGGTGATGGATTTCGGCATCGCCAAGCAGTACGCGACGCCGGGGGTCACCGTGGCCGGGTCGATCGCAGGCACTCCGCTGTACATGTCGCCCGAGCAGGTGGGAAACTTCAGCGCGGTGACGCACCTGACCGACCTCTACGCTCTCGGGGTTTGCGCGTACGAGATGTTCACCGGCCAGGTTCCGTTCTTCCACGAGGACCTCGTGCCTCTCTTGATGATGCACGTGAACAACCAGCCGGTGCCGCCGCGGCAGCGCAATCCGCACGTGCCCGCCGAGCTGAACGCCATGATCTTGAAGTTGCTCGCCAAGGATCCGAAACAGCGGTACCAGAGCTGCCGCGACCTGGCCCAGGACCTCGGGAAGATCCGCGACGCGTACGCATGATCGGCGTCGCGCTGGCGTTGGCGCTGGGCGCGTCGGACAAGGTCGACGTCCGCCCCGAAGCCGACCTGGCGCTCGCGAGCGTCGCCCTCCTCGGGACCGCCATCCCGGAGCTCTTCAAGAACGAGATCGCGCCCGGGCATTGCCGGCTCTGTGACGGGCCCGACAATACGGGGCTCCCCGGGACCGGGTCGCGCGGATCGCTGAACAGCATCGACGCCTGGTCGCATGACGCCTTCACCGGATGGCTGGTCACCCGGGGAACCGCGGACGTTGCGAGCAGCGTCGTTTCCTATGTGCTCGTTCCGGCGGGAGCCGCGATCGGCGCCTGGACGGCCACCGGACCGCATGCGACCGAGGGGGCGGGATGGCGTGCAGCCGCGATCGTCGGCGAGTCCGCCCTGGTATCGGCGGCGCTCGTACAGGGCGTCAAGCTGGCCGTGGCGCGCAAGCGGCCGTTCGTGCGTTACGGCCACGGCGAAACGGCTGGCACCTACGACACCACCGATCCGGACAGCCACGCCAGCTTTCCTTCCGGCCACACCGCGTTGGCGACCTCGCTCGGCGTCGCGCTGGCCACCACCGCAACCATCGAGGACTCGCCCGCGGCGCCCTGGTTCTGGGCTGGCGCCACAGCCGCATCGATCGCCGCGGGTTCCCTGCGGATGATGGCGGAGAAGCACTACCTGACCGACGTCGCTGCGGGGGCGCTGATCGGCGCCACTTGCGGCGTCGTGGTCCCCCTCCTGCATCGGCGCGGCGGGCCACTGTCCTCCCGCTCGATGTCCGTTGCAGCGCAGGGACCGGCGCTCACGCTGACCGGGCGGTTCTGAAGCGGTAGAGTGCCCAGCATGCCGCACCCACTCGCTGGAAAGCCCGCGCCGCGCGACGTGCTCGTCGACGTCGACAAGCTCCGAAAGCTCTACTACGACGAGAAGCCCGATCCCGCCGATCCGCAGCAGCGCGTCGCGTTCGGGACCAGCGGCCATCGCGGCTCCTCGCTCAAGCGCGCCTTCAACGAGGCGCACATCCTGGCGGTCACCCAGGCAGTCTGCGAGTACCGCAAGGCGCAGGGCACCAGCGGGCCGCTCTACCTGGGGAAGGACACGCACGCGCTCTCGGATCCGGCGCAGGAGACCGCGCTCGAGGTGCTGGCGGCGAACGACCTGCACGTGCTTTGGTCGCGCCGCGCGACGCCGACGCCGGTGATCTCGCATGCCATCCTCACCTACAACCGCGGGCTGTCGCGCGGGTTCGCGGACGGCATCGTCATCACGCCCTCGCACAACCCGCCCGAGGACGGTGGCATCAAGTACAACCCGCCGAACGGCGGACCGGCCGATACGGTCGCGACCGGATGGATCGAGAAGCGGGCGAACGAGCTGCTGCGCAACCCCGAGGCGATCGGGCGCGCGGTGCGTCCGGGCGCGCTGGAGGAGCACGACTTCGTCACGCCGTACGTGCGGGATCTGGGCAACGTGATCGATCTCGAGCGCGCGCGTAGCCTGCGGCTCGCCGTCGATCCGCTCGGCGGGGCCAACCTCGATTACTGGGACCCGATCGCGTCCGAGTACGGGCTCGACATCACGGTGGTGAACCGCACCGTCGATCCGACGTTCGCGTTCATGACGCTGGATTACGACGGGAAGATCCGGATGGACTGCTCGTCGCCATACGCGATGGCGAAGCTCGTCGGGCTGAAGGACCAGTACCAGCTCGCCTTCGGCAATGACACCGACTCCGACCGGCACGGGATCGTGACGCCGAGCATGGGGCTGATGAATCCCAATCACTACCTGGCGGTCGCCATCCAGTACCTGTTCAGCAATCGCGGCTGGCCGGCGCGCGCCGAAGTGGGAAAGACGTTGGTCTCGTCGGCGCTGATCGATCGCGTGGCGCGGAAGATCGGTCGGACGCTGCGCGAGGTGCCAGTCGGGTTCAAGTGGTTCGTGGACGGGTTGCTCGACGGCTCGCTCGGCTTCGGCGGCGAGGAGAGCGCGGGCGCCTCGTTCCTGCGGCGCGACGGGTCGGTCTGGTCCACCGACAAGGACGGCATCATCATGGACCTGCTGGCGGCGGAGATGCTCGGCCGGACGGGCAAGGATCCCGGCGTGCAATATCGCGAGCTGTCGGACGAGCTGGGGCGCCCGGTGTACACGCGCATCGACGCGCCGGCGACTCCGGCGCAGAAGAGCGCGCTGAAGAAGCTGTCGCCGGAAGCAGTGCGCGCATCCACGCTCGCCGGCGAACGGATCACGGCGAAGCTGACGAGGGCGCCCGGCAACGGAGCGGAGATCGGCGGCCTCAAGGTCGTGGCGGAGAACGGCTGGTTTGCCGCCCGGCCTTCCGGCACGGAGGACGTCTACAAGATCTATGCAGAGAGCTTCCGCGACGAAGCGCATCTGAAGACGATCCTGGACGAGGCGAAGGTCATCGTGGCGGCCGCGCTCCGGTAGACATGCGCTCCTGGCCTGGCCGGTTTCCGGCGGAGATCGACGAGCTGCGTTAGACTCGAAGCATGCCCTTCGATCCGAATGCCTCCTTCGGCAAGTCGCTGTTCTTCGGCGAGATCCTCGAGGACCAGCTCTTTCCCTACCCCGAGATGACGCGCGACCAGGCCGAACTCGTAGCCCCGATTTGCGAGACGATCGACCGGTACATGGGCGGCATCGACTCGCGGAAGCTGGATCGCGAGGGCGAGTTTCCGCCGGAGGTGTTGCAGTCGCTGCGGGAGATCGGCCTGTTCGGGCTGATCGTGCCCGAGGAGCACGGCGGGCTCGGGCTCTCGAACAGCGGGTACGCGCGCGTGATGCAGCAGGTATCGATGTATGACGTCTCCATCGCGGTCACTCTCGGGGCGCACTCCAGCATCGGCTTCAAGGGGCTGCTGCTCTTCGGCAACGAGGCGCAGAAGCGGCGCTATCTGCCGAAGCTCGCCACCGGTGAGACCATCGCGGCGTTCTGCCTCACGGAGCCGGGCAGCGGCTCGGACGCGTTCTCGATCAAGACCAGCGCCCGCCGCGACGGCGACTTCTACATCCTGAACGGGCAGAAACTGTGGATCACGAACGGGGGCATCGCCGACTTCTACACGGTGTTCGCCAAGACGACGCCGGACACGCCGGAGCAGAAGGGGAAGATCACCGCGTTCATCGTCACGCGCGACCTCGGCGGCATCACGCACGGCCCGCACGAGGACAAGATGGGCATCCGCGCTTCGAACACGACCGCGGTCTACTTCGACAACGTGCGCGTGCCCGCCGCCAACGTGCTGGGCGAGGTTGGCAAGGGTTTCAAGGTGGCGATGAGCATCCTCAACCATGGCCGGACCGGGCTGGGCGCCGGCGCCGTGGGAGGGCAGCGGAGGCTGCTGCAGCTCGCCATCGCGCACGCGACGGAGCGCAAGCAGTTCGGACGGCCGCTCACGAGCTTCAGCAAGATCAAGGAGAAGCTCGGCCGGATGGCGACGAACCTCTACGTGAGCGAGTCGCTCTGCTACATCGTTTCCTCGACCATCGATCGCGGCGGACTCGACTATTCCGTCGAGGGCGCCGCCACCAAGGTGTTCAATTCGGAAGCGGTGTGGAACGCGAGCGACGGGGCGCTGCAGATCGCCGGCGGCATGGGGTACATGCGCGAGCAGCCCTATGAACAGGCGGTGCGGGACGCGCGCATCAACCGCATCTTCGAGGGCACGAACGAGATTCTCCGCCAGTACATCGGCCTCACCGGCCTGCAGAAGCCCGGCGAGTACCTGAAGGGGTTCGGCAAGGAGCTGGCGAGCTCGCTCACCGATCCGATCAAGGGATTCGGCCTGCTGCGCGATTACGCCGTGCGCAAGGCGAGGCAGTCCGTCCCGATGCAGGCGGTGCCATATGGCCGCACGCCGCAGATCACCAAGGCGCACCCGGAGTTGCAGGAGCAGGTCATCTACGTCGAGGATGCGGTGCAATCGCTGGCCGCGGTCGCCGAGAGCGCCCTGCGCAAGCATGGCCGCAACATCGTCGAGCAGCAGCTGCTGGTGGGGCGGATCGCGGACATCGCCATCGACCTGCTGGCGCTCTGCGCCGCGCTGGCGCGCACCACCCGGATCATCGAGAAGCGCGGGCTCGAGAAGGCGAAGAACGAGCTCTCGATGACGTACACGTTCTATTCGGACGCGCGCACGCGCATCCGCAGCAACCTGCGCGGGAGCACCGGCCGCAACAACGACGACGCCATCCAGCACGTGGCCGATGCTGCCGTTGCGGCCGGCGGGTATCAGAACGACTTCATGAAGTAGTCGCGGGGAGCGTGTCTCCGTCTTCACGGAGACACGCAGCCACCAAATAGCGTCATACCCCGCCTCCGGCGGGGAGGCGCTACAGCGACAGAACGCCGGTGCGGATCAGGTAGGCGAGCTGCGCCCGCTGCCCGGAGTCGAGCAGCGCGTGGATCCGGCCCAGCGCCTTGATCACCGCGTCGCGGAGCCGCTCCGCGCTCTTGACGCGCAGGTCGCCGCCCTCGCGCGCCCGCGCCTCGTCGAACGCGTCGAGTCCGAGAGCGTCGGCGAACGCGGCCACCGTGCGCCGGTCGTCCACGGCCGCCTGGGCACGCTCGGTCTTCAGCTCGTCGAGGATCTTCGCCAGCTCCGAGACCTGCTCTTCGCTCAGGTTCAACTTGTACGCGAGGAACCGGAGCGGCCGGCGGACGCCGAACGAGCCGCCGCCGAAGTCATCCCCGGAACCGCCGCGCCACGGACCTGCCTGCCAGCCGCCTTCGCCGGCGTACGCGCCTTCGCGGCCGCAGCCCTGCCGGCGCGCGTTCTTCCACCACCACATCATGCCTGGGTGCATCGCTTCCTCCAACTCGCCGGGGCCTGTCGCTCCCGGCGGGGACTCCAGGCGTGGGCACCATGCCTCACGCCACCCTCTAGCCTAACGTCCCCCCGGACCCAGTCAACACCGGCGCCAGGCTTCACAGCAAACGCCGAGCACGCCGAGAGGAGATCTCGCGCACGGCTCGCGCCAAGGCCGAGTCGATGGGCATCGGTTACTGAACCCGCCCGCGTGGATCGGTTACAGTTCGTCCACGCGATGATCAGCGCCTACGAGATCCTGGAGAAGTCGCGCGCGGCCGGCCAGCGGCTGCCGTACAACGAGGCCGCTGTCCTCTTCGCCGGCGCCGTGCGGCTGGCGGCCGCCAACGACTCTACGCTGCGGGGACGGCTCGTCCGGATCGACGATGCGGGCGGGCTTCACGTCGAGGCGTTCGATGAAGAGGCGCCGGAGGCCGAACCGGCCTACCTCGCGCCCGAGCTTCTCTCCGCGGACGCTCCGGACAAGAACGACCCGAAGGTGCAGGTCTACGCCGCAGGCGTGCTCGGCTACGAGCTGCTGACCGGCAGGCTCGCGCCGCCGCCGGACCATGCCGCGGGCCCGGAGCTTACCGGCTCCCTCGGCGACGTGGTCCGCCGCGCCCTCGCTGTCGATCGGCGCGGGCGCATCGAGGATCTCCGGCAGCTGCACGAGGCGGTGGAGGAAGTCCAGCCACGCCCGCCTTCGGAGGGAGAGCGGAACATCCTTTCGGCCCTGCGAAACCGCTTCTCGCAGGCGTCACTCGAGAAAGAGGCCGTGGCGAAGCTGATCGACAGACTGCACCAACTGGAGACGCAGGTGGCGCAGCTCGGCAAGGCGCAGGCGCGTCTCGAGGCATCCCAGCGGGAGTCCTCGGAAACGATCGAGCGGTTCGAGATCGGGCAGACGCGGGCGGACCAGGCCGGCCGGCGCCGCCAGTCGGTGGTCGCTCCAGCCATGGCGGTCGCGGCGCTCACCTCGGCGGCGGTCTTCGCCGCAGCCTGGGCGTTCGGATTGCTCGCGATCCCGCCGCGATCCGGCCCGTTACCCATGGCCAACGCGCCGCCACCGCCGCCGGAGCCGGTCGAAATGGCGCGCGCCGCCAGGGACGCGGCCGTGGCGGAGGCGAAGCCCGCGCCATCGGGAAGCAGGCGCGCCGTCAGCGAACCCCCGCCGGCCCCGGCGGAGGCGAAGCCTGCTCCGGCGGAAGCGAAGCCCGCACCGGCCGAAGCCAAGCCTGCGCCGGCAGAAGCGAAGCCCGCGCCGGCCGAAGCGACGCCTCCTCCGGCTGAAGCGAGGCCGGTCCCCGTAGAAGCCCCTGCGGATGCGGGAACCGTTGCTGCCGCCGAGAATGGAAACGCCGACGCAGGTCTCTCGGCCAACACCGATGCCGGCGCGCCGGCACCGACTCCAGCCACAGCGTCGCCGCCAGCAAGACGCCAGCCTGCCGCGAACTCGCACGCAGCCATGCTGCACGCTCTTGCTCTCTCTCAGGTCCGCCGCGGCGAGACGGCCCTCGAGGACGGAAACGCAGACGAAGCGCTGGCGAGCTTCAAGGCCGCGCTCGAGAACGAGCCGACCATCGCAGTCGCGTTCCGCGGCCTCGGCATGGCCTACGCGATGCAGGGGAACGACGCGGAAGCGGTGCAGGCCTACGAGAAGTATCTGCGGCTTACGCCGAAGGCGCTCGACGCGCCCGGGATCCGCCAGTCGATGGTCGAGTTGCGGGCGCGCGCGAAAGCGGGGGCGAAACGGGAGTAGCTCCCGCGCCGCGATGCTGTGCCGCAAGCGCTCGCTTGCCTGAATCCGTTGCAAGTACGGTTACTTGTCCAGCAACGCACCGCTTCCTAATTTGAACATCTGGGGGCGGCCAATGCGCACCAGGGGGCGAGCGGGGTGGATGGCGCTGTGTGCCGCCATCTCGGCAGCGTGCGGGCGAAGTGGCGGACCGCAAGGGACGGCGCCGGCGATCGTCGAAGTGTCGATCGATCCTGCCGCGGTGGCCATCGCGGGCGGGGGCAGCATCCGCTTCATCGCGGCAGTGACGGGCACGTCGGACGCAGCGGTGACCTGGTCCACCGACGCTGGGACGATCGATCAGAGCGGCATCTACACCGCGCCGAACGCGCCCGGAACATTCAGCGTCACCGCAAGGAGCCGCGCCGACCCCGGCCGGTCCGCTACCGCTTTCGTTTCCGTGAGCACGATCTCCGTGGGGTTGTCGCCGCAGGCGGTCACGCTCGCGCCCGAGGCGATGCAGCAGTTCACCGCCTGGGTGACGGGGTCGACGGATACGCGCGTGTCCTGTGTTATCGCAACCTTCCGCTTGGTCGCTTGAGGTGGGGGGCGGGGATGGGCTCGAGGGGAACCGCGCGGGCGGCGGTTTGCGCCGCGTTGCTTGCGGCATGTGGCCAAGGCGCGGCACCCCAGACCACCGGGACCTTCCACGTGATCGCGACGAGCCATGCCGATCCCTCGCGCACTGCGACGGCGACCGTCACGGTGCAGCCAGGCGCGGTCCAGGTGGTCGTGCGGCCGGCGGCGGTGACGCTGGCCGTGAACGGCACGCGGCGTCTCGCTGCGCAGGTGAGCGGGAACCCGGACACCGCGGTGCTCTGGTCGGTGAGCGAGGGAAATTCCGGCGGCACCGTGGATCCCACTGGCCTCTACACGGCGCCGGCGACGGTCGGAACGTTCCACGTCGTTGCGACCAGCCACGCGGACCCGGCCATCTCCGCCACCGCAACCGTGACGGTGCAGCTCACGCCTCCGCCGGTGCTTGGACAGTGGGATCCGGTCGAGACCTGGCCGGTCGTTCCCAACCAAGGCGGGCTGTACATCGACATCGTTCCGCTTCGCGACGCGCTGGGGCGCTACGGTCTGACCGTGGGCGACGTGGAGCGGACCATCGAATCGGCCATCGGCGGCGCGCCCATCGGCGTGACCGTCGAGGGGCGCAATCGCTTCTCCATCAACGTGCGCTACCCGCAGGATGCGCGCAGCGATCTGGAACGGCTCCACGGCGTGCTCGTACCCCTCGCCGCGGCGGAGGGCGCGGCCACCCCAGCGAGCGCCGAGACCGTGGCCGTCGCCCAGAGCGAGCCGGATCATGCTCAACACCCGTCCGACGGGACACCGCCGCTGCGGCCCGTCGGCGGGAGGTCGGCGGTCCAATGGCAGAGCGTCGATCCGGCCGCGCTCCAAGGGCTGACGGGCGAGGGCGTCACCACTGCCGCCAAGCGCGGCTTCGTTTCCCTCGGCCAGGTCGCGGACATCCGCATCGTCGGGGGTCCCCCGATGGTGCGGGACGAAGGCGGGCTCCTGGTCGGATACGTGTTCCTCGACGTCGATCCGTCGCAGCGCGACCTGGGCGGCTACGCGAGCGAGGCGAAGCAGGTGGTCCAGGCGGCGCTGGACGATGGCCGGTTGAAGATGCCGCAGGGCTACTTCCTCAAGTGGACCGGCCAGTACGAAGAGCTGGAGAAGATGGCCACCCGGATGCGGACTGGCGGCAGGAGCAGCTCCTTTGGGAGCGGGTGGCCGATCTCGACGGCGCGCTCCTGCGAGCGCTCCGGGCCTGGGCCCGGGTGCAAGGCGCGGGGTGGGCGCTGCTGCTCGCGACCGGAGCTCTACGTCGACCTGGCCGCGCCGATCCGGCTGGGGGCATTCACTGCCTCGGCCGGGCTGATCGCGATCGGTGCGGCTGGTTATCTCCGCGAGAGGCCAGCCGCGCCGCGGCTGGTCTGGCCCGCAGCGGAAGCGGCTGAGGGAATCCCCGCCGTGCTTTCCTCCTGATCAGCGCGGCCGCCGCGCGAAGATCCCGGAAGAGCGCACGAAGAAGACGCGTTCGCCCTGCTCGTTGAAGAGCTCGCCGAGCGTACCGACGGTGCCGCGCCCCGCGTGCTTCGAGGACGGCTTCACGGAAGTGATGGTGACCCTCCCCCGGAGGAGATCGCCCCCGCGGACGGGCTTGAGCCAACGCATCTCGTCCACGCCGGGGGATCCGAGGCTCGCGGATCCCTGCAGCAGACCGCGCACGAGCAGCCCCATGTACATGGATCCGGTGTGCCAGCCGCTCGCGATCAACCCGCCGAAGATCGAGCGCTGCGCTGCCGCCGGATCGACGTGGAACGACTGCGGGTCGTACTTGCGCGCGAACTCGACGATCTCCGCCTCGCTGACGCGCACCTCGCCCAGGTCGTAGACTTGCCCCTCCGCGAAGTCTTCGAAGTAGCGCATCATCCTCGTCGGTTCATCGGCTGAACATCCGAATGAACTCGGGGTCCCCGCGCAAGGTGGCGAAATCGGGGTCGCGTGGCGCCCAGCTATGGAAGTACCCGGGAGTCCTGCGGATGCCTTCGCGCAATTGCTCCAGCGCGCGGTCGGCCAGGCCGGCTCGTGCGAAGGCGCAGGCGACGTTGTAGCGGATGCGGCCGTCCTCCGGCGCAATGCGAAGCGCCCGCTCCGCGTGAGCAATGCCTCCTTCCACCTGGCCGCTCTGCACGAGCACGATCGCGAGGAAGGCCCGCGCGAGCGCGTCGTCCGGGTTTTGTCGAAGTTCTTCGACGCACGCGTCGATGCATCGGTGCAGCGAGCGGCGCTGTTCGTCGGAGCGCCCGAGCACCTCGTATGCCCCGGTCAGGTAGCCCGCTGCGCGGTAGTGGCGTGGATGCCGCTCCAGGACGCGCTCCAGGATTGGCGCTGCCAGCTCCGGTTTGCCCAGCGTCAGATAGACGAAGGCTGCCCAGGTGAGCGCGTCCGCGTGGTCCGGATCCAGCCTGATGACCTGGTCCAGCGCCTCCAGGGCCTCTGGGTCCTCCCGCACCCGAAGCGCGATCGCCCGCGCGAGGTGCGCATCGAGGAGGTCCGGCTCGAGCTCGAGCGCGCGCTTCGCGCAGGCCAGGGCCGGCTCGACGACTTCCGGACCTCCCCACCATTTCAGCGCGCGTACCGCATAGCACTCGCCCAGGGCAGCGTGGCCCAACGCGAACTGAGGGTCGAGCTCGATGGCGAGGCGAAGCATCTGCTCGGCCCGTCGATTCGCCTCGCTGGTTCCGTTGTCGAGCAGCTCACGCGCCTTGAGGTACAAAGTATATGCCTCGGTGCTCTTGCTCGGGATGCG
>MNFJ01000084.1 GCA_001918155.1 Deltaproteobacteria bacterium 13_1_40CM_4_68_19 | reverse complement strand
GCTGGGCAGGCGGCGGGATCATCCTGTCCTCCGTCGAAACCAGGTACCAGCTCGGCTTGGTCTTCCAGGCGGGCTCGGTGATCGTCCCGGCCAGTGCTTCCACGCCCCACGGGACTTGGGAGCTTGCCATGAACGTGGCCGTATCCACATCCACGTCGGCCGCGAAGGAGAAGTGGAACTTCGCCTGGTCGAGAAACAAGAAACCGTCCTTCGGAGGAAGGATCGGAGGAACCGGCGCGCCGGGCGGTGGATCCTTGATCAGTGACGACACCGATTCGCCCTTGTCGGGAGCGAAGGCGGCGATGTACACGAGCCCGGCGACCTTTGGATCGGTGCCGGCTTCGGTGATTACCACGCCGCCATACGAGTGACCGACGAGCAGTACGGGGCCGCCTTGCGAAGCGATCGCGCGCCTGGTCACGGCGACGTCGTCGGCCAGAGACAGGGTGGGATTCTGCACGACGACCACGTTGTAACCGTCCTTCTTCAAGATCTTGTATACGGCCGCCCATCCAGAGCCGTCGACGAAGCCGCCGTGAACCAAAACGATGTTCATTGTTTCGGAGGTACCGGTTGCAGGCATAGCGATCTCCTCTTGCGCGCGTGCGCGGTTGGCTCTTGCCACAGTGGCACCCCCCTGTCACGCACGAGCGGATGAATTCCGCTCGCTGACTCTCGCAACCAGGGCGCAACTCCTGCCGTCGGCGAGGGGAATGGTTGGTGCGTCCTGCTGGAATCGAACCAGCGACCCCCACCGTGTCAAGGTGGTGTTCTACCGCTGAACTAAGGACGCAATCCGGCGTGTGGCGTGTAGCAGCGGGATCTGCCGGGGTCAAGGCTTTGCGCGATCCGCTGGTCTATACGCGCGGGTTCGCGACCTCGTCGCCTCGACCCTCCAGATCGCGCCGGTTTGAAGGCGTCGCCAGGGCGCGCCTCAGGCGGCCTGTGGCGGACGGCGCATGAGGGCGATGAAGATCGCCAGGTACTGTGCCCAGGACACGACGATGCACTGGGCGGCGATGAGCGCGAGCGCGATCAGCAGCGGGCCAGGCTCGACTTCGCGCGCCCCTTGCACCAGAGCGAAGATGCTGGTGGCGGCGAGGAAGGCGGTCGCGTACTTCCCGAAGCGCGTCGGCCGGATCGCGTAGCTGCGGCCGGTGCGGGTTAGGATCGCGATCGCGCTGAAGATGCAGAGCTCGCGGAAGACGAGCATCCAGAGCAGCCAGCGCGGCAACCGGTGCGTCAGGCAGAGCAGGACCACCGCGGAAAGACCGAGGAGCTTGTCGGCGATCGGGTCGAGGATAGCGCCGATGGCGGTGAACTGTTTGAGCATGCGGGCGGCGATGCCGTCCAGCCAGTCGGTGACCATGGCCCCGACGAAAACGAACAGCGCGGCCGCCATGCGCCCGGAGAGGAAGAGCGCGACGAAAACGGGCACCGCGGCCAGGCGCAGGCCGGTGAGGAAGTTCGGGACGTTCACTTCGCCGCGGCATCGCGCTCGAGGTTCCAGCGCGCAAACGGGTCGTCCTTGTCCACGTCGGGCGAAAACTCCTCCGGCTCCCCCGGCGTTCCGTCGGCGGAGATCGAGATCTGCATCTGGCGGCCGACGAGCTTCTCCCACTGCTCGCGGGTCACTTCGCGCGGTCCTTCGACCTCGCGCCGCTCCCCGCCAGGAGCGCCCGGCGGCGCGCCCGTCCCTACGGCGACGGTGCCATCGTAGACGCGCACGAGCACGCTCTTGTCTTCGTTCGCGTCCATGCGGAACGTCGTTCCCCGCACGCCCGCGACTGCGTTCTCCGTCTCGATCTGGAACTTCTGCTCGCCCTGGATCACGGAAGTGACCTTCGCCCAGAGCTTGCCGAAGAACAACCTGGCGCTGAACCTGCGCCTGGCGGCACCGCCGAAGTGCGCCTCGGCGAGCTGGACTTTCGCCCTGGGCCCCAGGCGCAGCACGGAGCTGTCGCCGAAGCGGACTTCCAGCCGGGCGCCCTGCTGGGTCTCGAGGGTGTCGCCCTGGCCCACGGAGGTCCCAACGCGCAGCTCCGTCCTCGGACCGTTCCCGCGCCACCTCTGCGCCCTCCCCTCCAGCGCGGAGACCTGCGCGGTCTTCGGCTGCGCCGCGAGCGCCGGCGCCAGCAGGGCAACGACGAAGGCGCCCCACTTCACTGGCCCAGCTCGAGGTCGACGGTGTTCGCGGTCAGTCCGATCACGCGGACCGAAAACTTCCCCAGCTTCTTCGCTTCCACTTCCTGCGCGAACTCCTCGGTGCTGCCCTGCAGCGTCACGTCCAGCTCCTGGGTGCCCGACGCGAAGCTGCGCTGCGAGACGTTGCGGACGCCGCGCACGCGCTGCGAGAGCGCCGCGCGGAAGTCGGATGCCGTCCGGAACGAGGGGACCTTGCGCACGGTGACATGGATGTCGTTGCCCGAGGAGACGTCTTTGGACCAACGGGCGGCGATCTTCTTGATCATCTCCTGGCCGAACGCCCGGGATGCCTTCTTGATCGCTTCCTTGCCGCAGGAAACATCGTCGAGCTGCGCGGCGCTCTGCGTCGCCTCCGCGGTGGAGAGGATGTCTCCGTTGTCGGTGTTCACCGCGCGGCCGGTAATCGTCGCCGTGCACGAGAGCCAGCCCGGTCCCAGGTCCGGCATCTCGCCGCGCACCGTGGCGATGGCCTGGCCGAAGAGAATCACTTCCGCGCCCGTCAGCGACTTCAGCTTGCGCGCCTGGGCCGCGGTGATCTCGCTGGCGATGCCGCCCACCTGTACCGTCTTCTCCGCCGCGATCTCGGGGTCGATGAGCTGGCCGAACCCGCCGTTCTTCAGGGCGTCGAGGACGGTCGTCTCGGCGATGCGCAGGTCCGCGGAGACGAGCGCGCTCTCGCCCCGCATCCAGACCGCGCGCGGCGCCGCCATGCCGATGTTCTGCTCGGCGATGAGCACCATCGTCCGCGGCATGCCCTTGCGGGCCATCAACAGGCCCATCGCTTCCAGGTCCTTGTCGAGCTCGGCGGTGCCGATGAAGGCGCGCACCGCCACCTGGACCACGGCCCCGTCCATCCCTTCCCTGACGATCTCGTAGCGGCGCACGAAGCCCTGCGCATGCGTGAGCACCTGATCCATCTTGAGCTGGAAGTCCTTCGTCTCCGTGGTCGCGGAGACCCGCGTGCCGGCGGCCATCTCCACGGCGCGCCGGAGCGCGTCGTCGATGGCCTTCTGGCGCGCGGCCGGCCGGTCGTTGTCGAGAACGGCCGCCTCTCCCTGCGCCACCTGCACGAGCATGTCGCCCTGCACCTGTGCCGGCGGAATCTGTGCCGGTGTGCCCGCGGCGCCGGCTCCCGCGCCCGCGAGAGGTGTCATCCCCGCGGGAACGCGGATGGCACGCGCCAGCTCCGCAGGCAGCTCGTCGAGCGGCACCTCGATGTCGAGCGAGACGCCACCGTCCGAGTAGTAGTGGGTCTTCACCGGCTTCACGCCCTTGAGCGAGCCCTCGACGCGGGTCGTCAGCGTGGCGTCGTTCTGCAGGAGGGAGGCGACGCTCCCGCCGGACTGCACCTCGAGACCCTTCAGCAACTCGAGCGCATTGCGGTAGGCATCGAGCCTGGCCGCGCGCTCCGCGCCGAGCCGCGCCACCGCCACAGAAGGCGCGTTCAGGTCGGGCGCGCCCTGCCCGTGCCCGACGAGCACGCGGCGGTTCCAGTCGATCCCACCCTTGGTCTGCGCGAATGCCGGCGCTGCGGTGAGCGCGGCGATCAGAGCGATACGGCCAAGCAAGGCGACCCTCCCGGTCAGGCATTGGAGTATGGCAAAGACCCTCCGGGCCAGCCAATTTGGGGACACCGTATGCAACTCCCCGTGCCAAGAAGCGCGCGAAAAGTTGGCACGCTGAGTTGCGTATGGCGTCCCCCTACCCGTCAATCAAGCGTGCGCGGTCTTTCGCTTGCGCTCGACCAGCGCCTCCACCGTCTGGCCGATGCGCTGGCTGAGGATGAGCATCTCGCCCACGTCGGTTGGGGCCTGCTGCTTGTGCCCGTTGTCCAGGTAGAGCATGTGGGAGACGCGGCCCCGATGGAGGATGGGGAAGATCAGCGCGCTGAGCGGCACCTTCTTCCCGAGCGTGGCGAGAAAGCGGATGTTCGCCGGCGTCTTCTGCAACGGGCCCATGTAGTGGCTGCGCGTCTTCACCACCAGCGAGAACGCCGACTCGGTGGCAAGGGACATCGCCACCTGCCGGGCGTGCTCGGTGCCTTCGCCCAGCCCATCCCAGCCGAGCGCGACTCCACCCTGCACCTGGAGGAGCAGCGCGCGCGCCGCCTTGCTGCGCGACGCGCGCAGCACGATGTGCGCGATGGCGTCGCGGTCGGATACGCCCTCGAGGGCACGGATCGCCTGCTTGAAATCGAGGGGAGTCTCGTCGCGGGCGGGCGCATGCGGGGGAGCGGGGACGTCGTCCCACGCGACGGCGGACAACGGCGGCTCCGAAGCATCCGGCGACTCCCGCGCGGCTGCCGCGAGCTGGACCGGCTCGGTGATGGCGGCGTCGGCGGGGAGCTCTTGCAGGATTGCGTCATCGGGAAGGGATTCCAGCTCCTCCTCTTCCGGCGGTGGCTGCGGCGGTGTGACCGAGGCGAGCGCCGGCGATGGTCGCGTCGCCCGCATCCCCGGCTCGGGAGCGGCGGCTGCCGCTCCCGGGCCGGCCGGAATGATGCGGTTGTAGATCTCGTTGAACGCGTTCTCGTCGATTAGCTCTGGCGCGCTTTCGAGCTTCTTCTCCGCGGCCTTAGCCTTCTTGCGCCGGCCCTCCTCGGGGACCACGCCGAAATCGAGCGCGCGCATCTGGCGGGTCGCCTGGTAGTGCAGACGGAGCAGCTGGAAGACGCGGAACTCCGGAGCGATGACGGGCACACAGGTGCGCCCGACCTTGTACGAGAGTTGATCAAGTTCGCCGACCTTGATCTCGCAGCACAACACCTTCAGCCGCCGCTTCTCCAGCTTCCAGGGGACCAACTCCTGGCGGTCGGCGATGTGCTTGGGCACCGCGCTGACCAGCGCGGGGTCGATCTGCAGCTCGCCCCACGCCACTTCGGCGCCGAGCTGCTTGCCGAGCGCCCGGGCGAGCTGTTCCTCCTCCACCAGCTTGAGCTCGAGGAGATTGGTGCCGAGACGGCCGCCATAGAGGACTTGCCAGTCCAGCGCTTCCTCGAGTCCGTCGGGCGTGAGGTGCCCGCCGCGGATGAGCAGCTCGCCAATCTTCGCCATCTGCGCTGAGGCTAGCACAGGGCGGGACCGCCGCCCGGCCTCAAAGCGACCGTGCCCGGGCAGAAAACCCCGCTGACCGGCGTTGCACCTACCGTGACCCGCACGCTCGCCATCCTTGCCGGCGTCCTCCTGGCCCGCGCGTACCCGTGGGCTCGCGAGCCGATGCCGCGCGGGCGACCTGTCCAGCGGCCGAGCACAGCGTTTGCAACCGTGACCACCAGCACGTTCTCACGGTGCGCAGGGAACCGGGTGCCATGAAGAATCCGAACGCCAAGGAGTCTGACGTGATCACTCAAAGCGACTGGCGGCTGCAGGGCCAGGACTGGCTCCGCGAAGAGCTGCTTCGATACGAGCGATACGCTCCGGTGCGCCAAGGTTCCGAGCACGACCATTGCGAGTTCTGCTGGATCCCTTTCCGGACGCGCGAGCTTCCGGGCACCGCCCGGGAAGGCTACGTGACGCAGGACCGACGCTGGATCTGCGACACCTGCTACGACGATTTCAAATTGATGTTCGAGTGGGTGCTCGAAACCTGATCGTCAGCCGACCCTGGCCAGCGAGAGCCGTCCTTTCCAGCGGTGCAGCAAGAGCTCGCGCACCGCGGCGTTTTCCGGGCTGCGCAGCTCCGGATCCTCATTGACCAACGCAAAGGCCTCATCGCGCGCTTCTTGCGCGATGTCCTGATCCCGAATCAGTTCCGCGACGGCGAAATCCGGCATGCCGCTCTGTCTGGTGCCGATGAACTCTCCGGGCCCGCGCAGCCTCAGGTCTTCCTCCGCGATGCGGAAGCCGTCGGTCGTCTCCTCCATGACCCGAAGCCGCTGCCGCGCCACCGGCGCCCATTCGGCGCCCGAGGTCCCCGTCAGCAGAAGGCAGTATGATCTGGCGGCGCCCCGCCCCACCCTGCCGCGAAGCTGGTGGAGCTGCGAGAGGCCGAACCTCTCGGCGTGCTCGATCAGCATCACGGTGGCGTTGGCCACGTCGACGCCGACTTCGATCACCGTCGTGGCGACCAGGATCTTCGTCTCGCCCCGGCGGAACCGCTCCATCTCGTCGGTGCGCTCCGCCGCGCTCTGGCGTCCATGGACCAGGCCGATGGACACGTCGGGGAAGACATCCATGGCCAGCCGGTCGCGCTCCTTCGTGGCCGCCTTCAGATCGACGAGCTTCTCGCTCTCCTCCACCAGCGGGAGCACGACGTAGGCCTGACGGCCGGCGCGCAGCTCGCGGCGGACCACCTCGTACGCCTTCTCGCGCGCGGAGTCGCGGTACACCTTGGTGGCGATCGGGGTGCGTCCCGGCGGGAGCTCGTCCAGCACGGAAGCGTCCAGATCGCCGTACACGGTCAGCGCCAGCGTTCTCGGGATCGGAGTCGCGGTCATCACCAACACGTCCGGGCGGTGCCCTTTCGACATCAGGCTCGCGCGGGTCATGACGCCGAACCGGTGCTGCTCGTCGATGACGACTAGACCGAGCTTGTGGAAGGCAGTCGCTTCTTCCGCGAGCGCATGCGTGCCGACCACGATCTGGGCAACGCCCGAGCGCAGGAGGCGGGAGGCGTGCTCGCGCTCGCGTTGCGAGAGGCTCCCGCTCACCAGCTCGACGTGCACCTGCGAGCCGCGCAAGAGCGCGCGCAGCGAGCGGGCGTGCTGCTCCGCCAGGATCTCGGTCGGGGCCATCAGCGCGGCCTGGTAGCCGTCGTCCACCGCAATGCGCGCGGCGCAGAGCGCGACCGCCGTCTTGCCGCTGCCGACGTCGCCCTGGAGCAGGCGGTTCATCGGCTCCGGCTTTCGCATATCGTCCGCGATCGTGCTCAGCGCGCGTTGCTGGGCGCCGGTGAGCGGCCAAGGCAGCGCAGAGACGATGCGATCGATGGCTTCCGGCGGTGCCCGGAACGCGATCCCCGGCTCCACCTTCACGCCCCGCCTGCGGAGCGCCAGCCCGAGCTGGACGAGAAACAGCTCCTCGAACGCGAGCCGCCGGCGCGGCTGACCGCCGGGCAGCCCCCGCGCGAGCTCGTCGGCGAATCTCTCGGGAAAGTGCGCCTCGCGCAGCGCCTCGTGCAGCGTCAGCAGCCGCCGCCGCCTGCGCACGGGCTCCGGCAGCAGATCCTCGACGAAGCGCGCATATTCGCCGACGGCGCGCTTCGCGAGGCGCCGGAACGTCCGCGGCGGAAGCCCTTCGATGTCGCTGTACACCGGGACCACGCGCCCGAAGGAGTCGTCATCTCGCAGTCCCGACGGTTCCCCGGACGCTGATAGCAGCTCGACGTCCGGATGATGCATCACCTTGCCGCCGCCCCGGTATCCCTGCCGGACTTCCCCGGAGACGAGCACCTGCGCATGGAGGGGAAAGCGCTGGAGGAAACTCGGCCGGTAGTGAAACCAGATGCAGACCAGGGTCCCGCCCGACTCGTCGCGGACCAGGACCTCCAGCCGGCGGCGGCGCGCTCTCGCCTCCTGCGCCTTGACGATCTTCCCGGCGATCACCGAGCGCTCTCCGAGCGGAGCCTCGGCCACCGTCCGCGGCGTCCGGCGATCCTCGTACCGCCGGGGAAGATTCAGGAGCAGGTCTCCTACCGTGCGAAGGCCTTTCGCCTGCAGCTTCTCGGCGATGGCCGGGCCGACGCCGCGAAGCTGGATGACCGGCGTCGCGAGGGGGTCGGCGGTTCTCGTGGGCGCGGCCGCTTGTTCGGGCATGCTCGCGAGCTTGCCAGCCGCCCCTGACATCGGTTGCGCCAGGGCCGAGATGTCGAGCGGGATCGGCAGCAGCGCCCCGAGCTCGCGGATGAGGGCCGCGAGCGCCTTCTGGCGCTGGGCCTCGTCCGCGGAATCGAAGCCGCGGATGCTGGCCGCGAGCCGGTCGAGGCGCGGGGTGGAGCCTTCCGTCGCGTACGCGCGCGCCTGCTCGACGACGCGGGCGACCAGATCCTCGAGACCGTTCAGGCGCGAGACGCCCGCCCGCGTCGCGAACCGCAGAGGCTGGAGAAGCGGCGACAGCGCGAGCGAGAGCGCAGGGTCGCCCTGGCCGGCCACCGCGCTATTCCTCTTCGTCGACGGCGTACTCGACGAACAGCACCTCGAGGACCTCGTACTCGCGCTCGCCGCCGGGGGTGCGGATCTTCACGGTGTCGCCCACCTCGCGGCCGATCAGGCCACGCGCGATCGGGCTGGTGATGCTGATGCGGCCCTTCTTCAGATCGCCTTCCGTCTCGCCCACGATGGTGTACTGGACCTGCTGCCCGGAATCCACGTCCTCGAGCTTCACCGTCGCGCCGAACACGACCCGCTCGCCGGAGAGGCGCGAGACGTCGATGATCTCCGCCCGGGCGAGGCGGTCCTCCAGCATCTGGATCCGCCCTTCGATGTGCGACTGCCGTTCCTTCGCGGCGTGGTACTCGGCGTTCTCGCTCAGGTCGCCGTGATCTCGCGCGACGGAGATCTCGTGCACGATGCGCGGCCGCTCGACCGCCTTCAGGCGCTTGATCTCGCGCTTGATGGCGTCGGCGCCGGCTTTGGTCATCGGGATGTGATCGCCTGCCATCGACTCGCCCTGTGCGAATGAAACGAAATGCGGCCGAGCCCCGCGAGGGTCCGGCCGCGAGAGGAGATGATCGCCGCCTCCCGGCACCCCGTCAAGCGAAAGTGGGGGGAAGTACGCATTTGTCCGCCCGGCCAGGACCCATTCAGTCGCGGGCCCCGGCGTCGTCGTTCCGTCGGACCGGTGCGCATTGTAGGGGAGCGGGAATCGTCGACATTTTGCTTGCGTCGACGAAGCATCTGCATAATTATGCGCAACCATGCAGACCGTTCCCGTCGGGATCGTGGGCGCCTCGGGATACAGCGGCCTCGAGCTGAGCCGCATCCTCGCGCTCCATCCCCACGTCGAGCTGAAGCTGCTCGGCAGCGACAAGTGGGCCGGCGAGACGGCA
>MNFJ01000069.1 GCA_001918155.1 Deltaproteobacteria bacterium 13_1_40CM_4_68_19 | reverse complement strand
GCCATCGTCTCGTCGAACCTCGACGAGTTCTTCATGGTCCGCGTGGCCGGCCTCAAGCAGCAGCAGCTGGGCGGCGTCAGCGAGACGGGAGCGGACGGCCTCCTGCCCAACGAGCAGCTCGCGGCGATCAGCACGATCGTCCACGCCATGACCGAGGAACAGCACGGCGTCTGGGCGCGCGACATCCTCCCCTGCCTGCAGCGGTATGGTCTGCATCTGATCGCGCCGGATGCCTTCGATGCGCAGCAGCGGACGGCTGCGCGGGCGCATTTCGCCCAGAACGTCTTTCCCGCGCTCACCCCCCTCGCCGTCGACCCCGGCCATCCCTTCCCCCACCTGCGCAACAAGTCGATCAACGTCGCCGTGCTGCTGCGGAAGGAGGGGCGCCGCCGCCGCAAGGATCCGCGCGACACCAGCCTGGCCGTGGTCCAGGTGCCTGCGGTGCTGGAGCGCCTGGTACGGATTCCGGCTGCCTCAGGGCAGGCGTTCGCGCTGCTCGAGGACATCATCGCCGCGTTCGCCGGCGACCTCTTCCCCGGCTATGCCGTCAAGCAGGCCACCGCCTTCCGCGTGACCCGCAACTGGGACCTCGACATCGACGAAGAGGAGTCCGAGGACCTCCTCAATACCGTCAAGGACGAGCTGCGGCGCCGGGATCGCGGCGCAGCCGTCCGCCTCGAGCTTGCCGGCGACGCTCCCGCCGAGCTGGCCCAGTCGCTGGCGGGCGCGCTCAAGCTCGCCGAGCAGGACATCTATCGCGTGCGCTTCCCATTGCAGCCTACGGATCTGCTTGCGTTCGTGGATGCCGACCCGCGCCCGGAGCTGCGCGTCGAGCTGCTGCAGCCGTCGGTCCCCCCGGAGCTGCAGGAAGCGTCGTCGATGTGCTCGACGATCGCGGCGCGCGACATCCTCCTGCACCATCCGTACGAGTCGTTCGATCCCGTCGTCCGCTTCATCCAGGAAGCGGCCGAAGATCCCAAGGTGCTCGCCATCAAGCAGACGCTGTACCGCACGAGCGGCGACAGCCCCTTCGTCCAGGCGCTCTCGCGCGCCGCGGAGAACGGCAAGCAGGTCACGGTCCTGGTGGAGATCAAGGCGCGGTTCGACGAAGCGAACAACATCGCCTGGGCGCGCCGGCTGGAAGACGCCGGCGTGCACGTCGTCTACGGCCTGATCGGTCTGAAGACGCACTGCAAGATCGCCCTGGTGGTGCGGCGCGAGGACCGGATCCGCCGCTACGTGCACCTGGGCACCGGCAACTACAATCCGAACACCGCCCGGCAGTACACCGACGTGTCGATCTTCTCGGCGCGGGAAGACCTCGCCGATGACGCCTCGGCGCTCTTCAATCTCCTGACGGGTTACGCCGAGCCTCCGCAGTGGAAGCGATTCGCGGTGGCCCCCTTCGGCCTTCAAGAGAGGATCCTGGCCCTCATCGAGCGCGAGGCGCAGCGGGCGCGCGCCGGCGAGCCCGCGCGCATCGTCGCCAAGATGAACTCGCTGGTCGATCCAGCCGTCATCCGCGGCCTCTATTCCGCGAGCACGGCGGGAGTGCAGATCGATCTCCTCGTGCGCGGCATCTGCTGTCTGCGGCCGGGCATTCCCGGCGTTTCGGAGAACATCCGGGTGTTGAGCGTGGTGGACCGCTTCCTCGAGCACAGCCGGATCTTCAGCTTCGGCTCGAGTGAGCGGGCCGAGGTGTACGTCTCCTCGGCGGACTGGATGCCGCGAAACTTCAACCGCCGTATCGAGGTGATGTTCCCCATCGACGACCCCGCGCTCCGCAGCCGCGTGCTGAACGACATCCTGGCGGTGTCGTTGGCCGACGGCGTCAAGGCGCGGCGGCTCGCGCCCGACGGCACGTACTCGAGGGCCCAGCGGAGCGAGGGCGCCGTGCGCAGCCAGGAGCACTTCCTGCGGCAGGCGCGCCGCTGGATCGACAACGCCCGCCGCAATCCGCCGATCAGACCGGTCGCCGCGCCGGCGGCTGCCTCGTAGAGCGCGTCGCGGCGGTCGCTACTTCTTCCAGACCGACGCTTTCTTTGCCCAGACGCTGTCCTGGTACCGGCGCGCGAACGCGTCGGCGGTGCCGGCGAGGGCCGCTGCGTCGTTCGTCGCCTTGTAGCGGGAGACGCCCGCCCAGTAGAGCGCTTCCGGCGCCGCTGCGGTGTCGGGGAAGCGCTCGACGACCTCGCGCAAGCGCCGTTCCGCCTCGCCGAACTGCTGCCGGGCGAACGCCGAGCGGCCGAGGCCCAGGGCGAACTGGCCGAGGAATTCATCCACCGGCAGGAAGCCCTCGATACGGTGGCGTTCCGCACCCGACGGGTCGACCATCAAGATCGTCGGAGTCCATTGCACGCCGTAGCGGGCGCTGTAGCGGTCCCAGTCGGCCTTCTGTTCACGCACATGGATCCGTGCCGGAAGGAAGTGCTCGGTGACGAAGCCGACGACGCGCTCATTCGGATAGACCTCGGCATCCAGCCGAGCGCAGCCCCCTCAGGTCGGAGCCGCGCTGAAATCGAGCAGGACGTGCCGCCCCTGCGCCTTCGCCTCGGAAAGCACCGCCTCGATGTCCCGCCGCCATGCGATCTCCATCGTCGCCTCCGCCGCTGCGGACCGGATATTGCCCACCGGGGACACCATACGCAATTCGTGCCACCGCCGGGCGACCTTCGCGTCGATGTGGCATGGAGAATTGCGTATGGTGTCCCCGAAAAGGAAAGGAGCGCGCTGATGCCCGGAATCTACAAGCTCATCGAAGTGGTCGGCACGTCCCCAAGCAGCTTCGCCGAGGCGGTGAAGGGCGCGGTGATCGAGGCGGGAAAGACGGTCCAGCACATGGACTGGTTCGAGGTGATCGAGCAGCGCGGTGCCATCAAGGATGCGAAGGTCGCCGAGTTCCAGGTGACCGTGCGCATCGGGTTCAAGATCGATCGTTGACGTGGTGACCACGACGGAAGCCGAGCCGGTGAGGTCCTGGCGCCTCGGCCGCATCGCCGGCGCCGCTTTGCTCTTCGCGCTCGCGGTCGTGGGCGCGGTCTCCTTGATCGCCGCGATGGTGCTCTTCGGGCCGGGAATCAGCGCCCGGCCCGAACCCACGGCAATCGAGGCGAGGATCGCGCGCGCGCTCCGAGCCATCGGCATTCCGGAACCAGCGAAAAGGCTCGCGAACGCCGGAGCCGCGTCCACGGAAGTTCTCGCCTCGGGTCGCGCGCACTTTGCCGATCACTGCGCGATCTGCCACGCCAACGACGGTAGCGGAAAAACGGAAATGGGGCGCGCTCTCTACCCGCGCGCGCCCGACTTGCGCCTGCGCGCGACGCAGGACCTCAGCGATGGAGAACTGTTCTACATCATCGAGAACGGAGTCAGGTTCACCGGCATGCCGGCCTGGGGCGACGGCGGCGAGGAGAGCCAGCGCGCAAACTGGCAGCTGGTGACATTCATCCGGCACTTGCCGCAGTTGTCCGCGGAGGAGAAGCTCGAAATGGAACGCCTCAACCCGAAGGGACCCGCCGAATGGCGTGAATTGCAGGATGACGAGGAGTTCCTGCAGGGAAAGGAATCCGGGCGGCCACTGGACCACCGCGACGGAGCGCACCGGCACCGGGAGAATCAGCCATGACGAGGTGGCGAGCAGCGTTCATGTCCCTGGTTTTCGGGTTCACCGCGGTGCTGGCGCAAGCGCACCAGGGCGGCCATGACGTCCGTGGCGTGGTGGCTGCGGTGACGGCGGACGAGCTGACGGTGAAGACCTCGCGCGGCGAGGAGCGCTTCGCGCTCACCCCGGACACCGAGTTCGTCAAGAACGGCAAGCCAGCTGCCGCGCGCGATTTGAAACCCACCCAGCGCGTGGTCGTACACTCGCGGAAGCAGAACGGTCGGATGGAAGCGATCAAGGTTCAGCTTGGCGGACCGTGAAATGCCCGCGCCGCCGGAGAATGGAAGCGCGAGCCTCCTTGCCTCCAAGGGCCGCCCGGCGCGATAGGTGGCCCATGGGAACCCCGCGCTGGATCCTGGTCGCCGTCGCTGCCTGCGCCGCCTCGCAGAAGCCGGCCTCCGAGGCGCGATCCGACGAGCCGCATCTCAGGGACGTGCGCCGCCTGACTCACGGTGGGCAGAATGCCGAGGCATACTGGTCGTTCGACGGCAAGCAGCTCTCCTTCCAGGCGCGGGCCGCGGGCGAGCAGTGCGACCGCATCTACCGCATGAAGCTCGACGGCAGCGACTCCGTGGCCGTCTCCAGCGGGAAGGGAGCGACGACCTGCTCGTATTTCCTTCCGGGCGATCAGGAGCTGATCTACGCGTCGACGCACCTCGGAGCTGACGCATGCCCGCCGCGGCCAGACCTCAGCAAAGGCTACGTCTGGGCGATCTACCCGGACTACGACATCTTCAAGGTGCGCGCCGACGGAAGCGGCATCACCAGACTGACCGACGCACCCGGCTACGACGCCGAGGGGACGGTCTGCGCCACGGACGGCTCCATCGTCTTCACCTCGGTGCGTGACGGGGACCTCGATCTGTACCGCATGGACCGGGACGGGAAGAACGTGCGCCGGCTCACGAACGTGCCCGGCTACGACGGGGGCGCGTTCTTCAACGCCGACTGCAGCAAGATCGTCTGGCGCGCTTCGCGTCCGAAGCCAGGGCCGGAGATGGACGAGTACAAAGCTCTGCTGCGCCAGGGATTGGTCAAGCCCGGCCAGCTCGAGATCTGGGTTGCCAACTCGGACGGCTCCGACCCGGTGCAGGTGACGTATCTCGGCGCCGCCTCGTTCGCGCCCTCGTTCTTTCCCGACGGCAAGCGCATCATCTTCTCCTCGAACTACGGCGACCCGACCGGGCGGGAGTTCGACCTGTGGGCGATCGGCGTCGACGGCACCGGGCTCGAGCGCATCACCGCCGCTCCCGGGTTCGACGGTTTCCCGCTCTTCTCGCCAGACGGGAAGTGGTTGGCGTTTTCGTCGAACCGCGCCTTTGCGCCCGGCGTTCGCCAGACCGACGTATACGTCGCGCGCTGGGCGGACGCACGCACGCCGCGCGCGGAGGACGCGCCCGACCGTATCCTGCGCAACGTGGCCTGGCTCGCCGATCCCGCGCGGGAGGGGCGCGGCCTCGGCACCGCGGGCCTGGACGCAGCGGGTGCCTTCATCGAGGATCGGTTTCGCGAGATCGGCCTTCAGCCGGCGGGTGACGCCGGAGGCTACCGACAGACGTTCGATGCCCCGGTGTCGGTGCGTGTCGAGTCCGCTACGGCCGTGCTGATCGACGGCGCGGCCGCGGCTGGCACGTTCTCGGTCGCGGGCTTCTCGGCAAGTGGCGACGTCGAGGGTGAGGCGGTCCTCGCCGGCTACGGCATCAGCGACACCGGCCTGGGCCGGGACGACTACACCGGTCTCGATGTCAAAGGCCGGGTCGCCGTCGTGCGCCGTTTCGTGCCTGAAAGCGACCCGAAGTTCGCCGCCAAGGATCCGAAGCAGCGCTTTGGCGACCTGCGCTTCAAGGCTTGGGTCGCGCGCGAACACGGCGCCAAGGCGCTGGTCGTCGTGGACTGGCCCGAAGATCAGGCGGAGTTGCCGAGCGAGGCGCGATTGCCCCAGCCGCGGCCGGAGACCTCGGACGGTGGCATCCCCGTCGTCATCGTCCAACGCTCGGCGCTGCAAGCCGCGATGCCGCGGTTGATGGCGAGGCAACCGGTCCCAATCCGCGTCAGGGTCGCGCTGACAGTGGAGCGCAACCCCGTGTTCAACGTGGTCGGGCGTATCCCCGCGCGCGCGATGAACAAGCTGGACGGCGCCGTCCTGGTCGGTGCGCATTATGATCACCTGGGCATGGGCGGGCGCTTCTCGCTCGCTCCCGACCGGCACGAAGTGCATCCCGGCGCTGACGACAACGCCAGCGGGGTGGCGGCAATTCTAGAGGTCGCGCGCGATCTCGCCGCCATGTCGAGCGAGCTGCGCCGCGACGTGATCGTGGTGGCATTCGCCGGCGAGGAAACAGGGCTGCTCGGGTCGACGCACTTCACCCGGTCCATGGCAGCGCAAGGTGTCGCCGGGATGTTGAACCTGGACATGGTCGGACGGATGCGCGGCAACCGCCTGAGCGTGCTCGGCTCGGGGTCCGCCGTGGAGTGGGCGGCGATCGCCGGCGCCGCGTGCGACGAAGCGCGCGTCGAGTGCGCTCTCGGCGGCGACGGATACGGCCCGAGCGACCAGACGCCGTTCTACGGCGCGGGCGTGCCGGTGCTCCATTTCTTCACTGGAGCGCACTCCGATTACCACAAGCCGAGCGACGTGCCGGGCTTGATCAATGCCGGAGGCGCCGCCCAGGTGGCTCGCATCGTCGCGCGCGTCGCGCAGGAGGTCGGCCGCCGCGAGCAGCGCCTCAGCTACCGCAAAGTCCCTGCGCCGGCGCCGCAGGGCGACGTGCGCAGCTTCGGCGCGTCTCTAGGAACAATCCCCGATTACGCGGGACCGCCGGATGGCCAGCGCGGCATGTTGCTGGCAGACGTCCGCCCCGGCGGGGCCGCCGACCTTGCTGGCATGCGCCGGGGCGACATCCTCATCCGGCTCGGCAAGCACGACATCGCCGGCGTCGAGGACCTGATGTTCGTGCTGAACTCGGTCAAGCCGGGCGAGGCGGTGAGGGCGGTGGTCCTGCGCGGCGGCAAGGAGGTCACCATGGAGGCGACCTTCCAGGAGGGTCGCCGCTCCCGGTGACGGCGTGGAGGTCCACATGAGCGGCAACAAGGGCGTTCCGAAGACTTATCAGGAGTTCAAGGTCCGCTTCCCCAAGCTGGCCGAGGCCTGGGACCTCACACGCGAGGCCTCGCTCTCCGGTCCGCTCGACGAGAAGACCCAGCTGCTGGTGAAGCTCGGCGTTTCCATCGGCGCGATGCGGGAGGGCGCGGTCCACTCCGCCGTGCGCAAGGCCCTCCAGGCCGGGATCGACGCGCCGGCGATTGAGCAGGCGGTCGCGCTCGCGGCCAGCACGCTGGGGTTCCCGTCCACGGTCGCCGTCTGGACCTGGGTCCGCGACGTCCTCAAATGATCCAAATTACATCCAGCCGAGTTGGAGGCGGGCTGCGTCGGACATGCGGCTCGGGTCCCAAGGGGGGTCCCACACGACTTCGACGCGCACGTCGTGGACGCCAGGGAGGCCCTGGATCTTGCGCCGGACGTCCTCCTTGAGGACGTCCCCCATTCCGCAGCCTGGCGCGGTCATCGACATGTCGACCTCCACCCGGTGACCGCCTTCGGGCAGCGGCACGGCCTCGCAGCGATAGATGAGGCCGAGGTCCACCAGATTGACCGGGATCTCCGGATCGAACACCGTCTTCAGCTGCTCCCAGACCCTCTGCTCGTCGAAGGGGCCCTCGACGGCCGCCGCGGCAGCCGCCGCGGGCTGCTGCCCGAGCGCGTCGGCGTCTTTCCCGGCGATGCGGAACAGGCCGCCGTCATCCGTCGTGACCGTGAACTGGCCGCCCAACGACTGCGCGATCTCCACGCGCGTCCCCGCGGGAAGCACCGCATCGGCCCCGCTCGGGATTCTCGTCGCCTCGCAGTCGCGCGCAAGCACGATCGGTCCGCTCCCTTGCGGGGGCGTCTCGATGACCTGCACGACGGGAAGGTTGCTCGCCATCCTGAAACCTCACTCGGTCGAGACCCGGGTACCCGCTCCGTCGAGCGCCGAGCGCATCGTGTGCCAGGCGAGACTGGCGCACTTCACCCGGGCGGGGAACTCCCACACTCCCGACAGAGCGGCGAGCTTTCCCAGCTCCTCCAGACGGACGTTGCCCTGACCTGAAGTCAGCATCGAGTGGACGCGCTGGAAGAGCGCCTCCGCTTCCGCTTTCGTCTTGCTCTTCAGCGCGGTCGTCATCAGGGAGGCGGAAGCCTTGGAGATGGCGCAGCCCGCGCCTTCGAATCCGATCTCCTCGATCACGTCCCCCGCGAGCTTCAGATGGACCTTGATCTCGTCGCCGCAGAGCGGGTTCATCCCTTCGGCGCTCCGGTTGGCTCCCTCCGGCTTGCGGAAGTTGCGCGGCTTGCGGCTGTGGTCGATGACGACCTCCTGGTACAGGTCGCGCAGCTCGGGGTTCACCGGAAGATCTCCTGGACCTTGTGCAGGCCGGCGACAAGCGCGTCCACGTCCTCACGGCGGTTGTAGAACGCGAGCGAAGCGCGCGCTGTGGCCGGCACCCCCAGGCGGCGCATCAGCGGCTGGGTGCAGTGGTGGCCGGTGCGGATGGCGATCCCTTCCTGGTCGAGGATCGTTCCGACGTCGTGCGGATGCACGTCTCCGACCACGAAGGAGAGGACGCTCGCCTTCTCCTTGGCGGTGCCGATGAGCCGCAGGCCAGGCAAGTCGCGCAGCGCCTCGGTAGCGTAGGAGAGGAGATCGTGCTCGTGCGCCGCGACGGCCGCGAACCCCAGCGCGCTCACGTAATCGATCGCGGCGCCCAGCCCGATCGCCCCGGCGATGTCGGGCGTGCCCGCCTCGAACTTGTGGGGCAGCTTGTTCCAGGTGGTCTTCTCGAAGGTGACCGAGCTGATCATGTCGCCGCCGCCCTGCCAGGGAGGCATCTCCTCCAGCAGCTCCGACTTTCCGTAAAGCACTCCGATGCCGGTCGGCCCGAACAGTTTGTGTCCCGAGAACGCGTAGAAGTCGCAGTCCAGCGCGCGCACGTCGATCGGGAAGTGAGGGGCGGCCTGGGCCCCGTCCAGGAGCACAGGAACTCCCTGCCGGTGCGCGATCTCGACGATGCGGCGGACCGGATTGACGGTGCCGAGGGTATTCGAGACGTGGGCGAGGGCAAGAAGCCGCGTGCGCGGCCCGAGCATTCGCTCCAGCTCCTCGAGCACGAGCTGGCCGTGGTCGTCGATCGGCGCCACGCGCAGGACCGCGCCCTTTTCCTGGCAAAGCAATTGCCAGGGGACGATGTCCGAGTGGTGCTCCATCTCGGTGATGAGGACTTCGTCGCCGGCGCGGACGCGGGCCCTCCCGTGCGTCTGCGCCACCAGATTGATCGCTTCGGTGGTGCCCCGAACGAAGACGATCTCCTCGGCGCCTGCGGCGTTGATGAACTGCCTCACCTTCTCGCGGGCGTCCTCGTACGCCTTCGTCGCCCGTTCGGAGAGGAGGTGCACGCCCCGGTGCACGTTGGCGTTGTCCTGCAAGTAGTATCGGACGACCGCATCGATCACCGCGCGCGGCTTCTGGCTCGTGGCGGCGCTGTCGAGGTAGACGAGCGGCTTGCCCCGGATCTCCTGGGCGAGGATGGGAAAGTCCTTCCTCACCTTCTCGACGTCCAGGCCCGGCGCGCCGGCAACCGATCGTTGGGCGAGCGCCGTCATGCTGCCTCCCTGAGGCTTTCCCGGTCCGGCAGCCTGGAGGTCACGAGCTCGCGGACGCGCGTCCGCAAGGGCGCGAGCGGAATCAGGTCCACCATCTCGCTGGCAAAGGCGTAGGTGAGCAGGCTCCTCGCCGCTTCGCGCCCGAGGCCGCGCGACCTCAGGTAGAAGAGCGCATCCTCGTCGAGCTCCCCGACGGCGGCGCCATGCGCGCACTTCACGTCGTCGGCGAAGATCTCCAGCTGCGGCTTGGTATCGACGACCGCGCCCTCGGAGAGCAAGAGGTTCTTGTTGATCTGGCGCGCATCGGTCTTTTGCGCGTCTTCCCGGACCAGGACGCGCCCGCTGAACACGCCGCGCGAATGTCCGTCAAGCACGCCCTTGTAGAGCTCGCGGCTGGTGCAGCGCGGGCTCTTGTGATCGATCAGCGTGCGGTTGTCCAGGTGCTGCTTGCCGTCCGCCATGTAGAGCCCGTTCAGCGTGCACTCGCTCCCTTCGGCCGCGAAGAGCGCTCGCACGTCGTTGCGCGCCAGGGTGGCTCCGAGAGCGAGCGAGTGCGAGTTGAACCGGCTGTCCCGGCCGTGGCTCACCTGAAGCAGGGCGATGTGGAAGGCGCGCTCGCTCTCCTGCTGCAGCTTGTAGTGGTCGAGGCGGGCGCCTTCATCCAGGACCACCTCGGTCACCGCATTGGTGAAATAGGTCGCCTCGGGGGGACCCGCGTAGGTCTCGACCACCGTCGCCTGGCTTCCCCGCCCGGCGACGATCAGGTTGCGGGGATGAGACAGGGTGGCTCCTCGGGAAGCCGTGGAAAGGAAGAGGAGATGGATGGGCGACTGCGGCGCCGCGCCGGCCGGCAGATGGATGAAGGCCCCGTCCTCGATGAAGGCCGTGTTGAGCGCGGTGAGCGCGTCCCGGCGGAAATCGGCATGGCGGGCCAGCTCGCGTGCCACCAGATCGCGGTTATGCGCGAGCGCCGCTCGCAGGCTGCCGATGAACGATCCACCGGAGCTCCAGGCAGGCGAAGAAAGCTCCGGCCGGTGATGGCCGTCGACGAATACGACCTGGATGGAGCCGTCGACGGGAGGAGTCCAGAGTCCCTGCAGGAGCTCCTCTGCAATGTCGGCCTTCGCCTCCGCCGGCACGAAGTCCATCTCGGCGAGCGCAGCCAGGCTCGTGTACTTCCAGTCCTCGCTTTCGGTGGTGGGAAGACCGAGCTCGGCGAAGCGCGCAAAGGCGGCCTCGCGGAGCGCGGGCATCGGATCGGCGCCACCGTGCCGGCGCAGAAGCGAGAAGCCCTCCCGCAGGCTGCGATCGAACGGCGTCATCGCCTCGTTTCCCCTCCGGACCGTGCAGCGGGCGGCTCCTGCACCAGCGCGTAGCCCTTCTCCTCCAGCTCCAGCGCGAGCCGCCGGTCGCCGGACCGCGCGATGCGCCCGTTGTCCATCACGTGCACGCGGTCGGGAACGACATACTCCAGCAATCGCTGGTAGTGGGTGATCACGATCATCGCCCGATCCGGGCTGCGCAAGCTGTTCACGCCGTTCGCCACGATCCGCAGCGCGTCGATGTCCAGGCCGGAGTCGGTCTCGTCGAGGATGGCCAGCCTCGGGTCGAGCACCGCCATCTGGAAGATCTCGTTGCGCTTCTTCTCGCCGCCCGAGAATCCCTCGTTGACGGAGCGGCCGGTGAAGCTCTCGTCCATCGCCACCAGCTTCATTTTCTCCCGGGCGAAGGCGAGGAAATCCATCGCGTCCAGCTCTTCCTCGCCACGGCGCTTGCGGACCGCATTGAGCGCGGTCCTGAGGAAGTACAGGTTGCCGACGCCCGGGATCTCCACCGGGTACTGGAAGGCCATGAAGACGCCGGCCACCGCGCGCTCCTCCGGCGAAAGAGCGAGCAGATCCTGCCCCTGGTAGAGGACCTCGCCCTCGGTGACCGCGTACGTCTCGCGGCCCGCAAGCACCTGCGCGAGCGTGCTCTTGCCCGAGCCGTTGGGTCCCATGATGGCGTGCACCTCGCCTGCGCCGACTTCCAGATCGATGCCGCGGAGGATCTCCTTGTCGGCCACCCTGGCGCGCAGGTTCCGGATGCGGAGCATCGGGTCGGTCACGCGATGCTCCCTTCCAGGCTCACGCTGAGGAGCTTCTGCGCCTCCACCGCGAACTCCATCGGGAGCTCCTTGAAGACCTGACGGCAGAAGCCGTTGACGATCATCGAGACCGCGTCCTCCGCCGAGATGCCCCGCTGCGTGCAATAGAACAGCTGGTCCTCGCCGATCTTCGAGGTGGAGGCTTCGTGCTCCACCGTGGAAGAGGTGTTCTTCACCTCGATGTACGGCATGGTGTGCGCCCCGCAGCGGCTGCCGAGGAGGAGCGAGTCACACTGCGTGTAGTTGCGGGAGCCCGCCGCGCTCTTCTGGATCCGCACCAGCCCCCGGTAGGTGTTCTGCCCGTGGCCGGCGGAGATTCCCTTGGAGAGGATGGTGCTGCGCGTGTTCTTGCCGATATGGATCATCTTGGTCCCGGTGTCGGCCTGCTGGCGGTTGTTGGTGAGGGCGACCGAGTGGAACTCGCCGACCGACTCGTCGCCTTGCAAGATCACGCTCGGGTACTTCCAGGTGATCGCCGAGCCGGTCTCCACCTGGGTCCAGGAGATCTTCGAGCGCTTTCCCCTGCAGGCGCCGCGCTTGGTGACGAAGTTGTAGATGCCGCCGCGGCCCTGGGCGTCGCCCGGGTACCAGTTCTGGACGGTCGAGTACTTGATCTGCGCGTCGTCGAGAGCGACCAGCTCGACCACGGCAGCGTGGAGCTGGTTCTTGTCGCGCATGGGTGCCGTGCAGCCCTCGAGGTAGCTGACGTAGCTGCCTTCCTCGGCGACGATCAGCGTGCGCTCGAACTGCCCGGTGTTCTCCGCGTTGATGCGGAAGTAGGTCGACAGCTCCATCG
>MNFJ01000190.1 GCA_001918155.1 Deltaproteobacteria bacterium 13_1_40CM_4_68_19 | reverse complement strand
GGCGACGAGCTCGACGTGAAGGTCATCGACATGGACCCGCACGAGCGCAAGGTTGCGCTCTCGGTGAAGGCCGCGCTGCACGAGGGCGAGGACTACCGCGAGTACATGCGCAACCAGCAGGGCGGGCGCGCCTCGTTCGGTGACGTGTTCGGCGAGAAGCTCGGACGCAAGGGTCGGTAGATCGCAGTACGTCCCCTGGCGGTACCTCCCGTATAGGGAAGGGGCGGGGGAACCGTCGCGACAAATCGCGTCTCCGGTTCCGCCGCCCCCTCCTGCGCGCATTCCCCCCCTACCCGCGCGCCGCGGAGAGGATGTTCCACGGCGGGTAGGGTCCCGTCAATCCGTCTCATGCGACTTTGGTCGGAGGGGGTTCGACGCGAGGAGGGGCCGCCTTCGGCCGCATGAGGATTCCGAGGACGATTCCGACCACCACTCCGATGAAAGTCCCTATGACCTGCGTCACGACCAACTTGTTCATCGCCCATTGCACGGCGTCCGTACAGTTGAACGCGGACGCGGCGCCCGCCGGAACCGGGGGCGTGTACCAGTACGCGATCATCTTCGGACCGAGCCAGGTCGCGAGAAGCCCGAAGATCAGCGCGCAGATCAGCGTGGTGATGGTGACTCGTCTCATGCGCGGCACCTTATCAACTTTCATCGCGCGGCAAGGTCCGTCTGGAAGCGAGGCGGGCATTGCCTTGACTTCCCTCTACCCGCCCTTTAAGGTGCGCCGCTTTCGCAGAGCCGCCGTGGAAGACCTCATCCTCAACGTCGACGCACTCGAGGAGGCAAACCAGCCCTTCGAGGCGGACCTGCCCCGCGAGTTCCTGGACGGTATCCTCCGCGCCGACCCGCCGACCGAGTTCCACGCCGGCGGAGCGGCGCACCTGCGCGGCGCGGCCACCAAGATGGGGCGCAAGGTGCTCGTCCAGACCAGGTTCCACGTGCCGCTCATGGGGCAATGCAAGCGGTGCCTGACTCTGGTGCGCCTCGACGAGCCGGTCGAGCTCACCCGCACCTACGTGCCCGAGGAGCAGGCGCATGCTCCGGGAGAGCGACGCGGCGACGATTCCGAGGCCAGCTTCGATCCCGGGTTGGTGGATGAAGACACGTACTCGGGAAAGGAGGTCGATCTCACGCCTGCGGTCCGCGAGCAGATCCTCCTGTACATCCCCCCCGCGCCACTCTGCCGGGAGGATTGCCTCGGCCTCTGCCCGACGTGCGGCAAGGACCTCAATGAAGGCGCGTGCGGCTGCGACCGCAGCGTCATCGATCCGCGCTGGGCGGCCCTGAAGGGCATCCAGCTGCAAAAGAAGGAGAAGTGAATGGGCGTTCCGAAGAAGCGAACCAGCCGGCAGAAGCGGGACCAGCGGCGCGCCCACTGGAAGGCGGTCGCACCCAACGTCGGCACCTGCCCGAACTGTGGCGAGCCCGTGCTGCCGCATCGCGCGTGTCCGAAGTGCGGGCAATATCGCGGCAAGCAGGTGCAGCCGGCGGCGGAGGAGTAGCGCCGGCCGCGGCGGCGCCCGGGGATGATCGCACTCGACGCCATGGGCGGGGATCTGGCTCCCGCGGCGACCGTCGAGGGCGCGCTGCGCGCGCACCGCGAGCGCGGACATCAAGTGGTGCTGGTCGGCGACGAAGCCCGGCTGCGCGGCGAGCTGCGCCGTCTGGGCGCCGGAGAGAGCGAGCTGCGCGTCCATCATGCCTCCGAGGTGGTGGAGATGGGCGAGCACCCGGGGCAGGCGCTGCGGCGGAAGAAGGACAGCTCGATCCGGGTGTGCTTCGATCTGTGCAAGTCCGGCGAAGCCGCAGGCATGGTCTCGGCGGGCAATTCGGGCGCCGTGCTGGCGGGAGGATTGTTCGTTCTCGGGCGGCTCGAGCACGTGGACCGTCCCTGCATCGGCGGGTCCCTTCCCACGCTCGGTGGAAGTGGACGCGCGGTGCTCGTCGACATGGGTGCGAACGTGGAATGCACGCCGCTTCAAGTCGTGCAGTTCGCCTTGATGGGCGAGGTCTACGCGCGGCGCGTGCTGGGCGTCCTTCGCCCGAAGGTCGGGGTGGTCGCCAACGGCGAGGAGGAGGGGAAGGGGACGGAGCTCACGCGCGCTGCCGCCGCCGCTTTGTCCAAGCCGGAGAGCGGCGTCGAGTTCAAAGGATATGTCGAGGGCAAGGACGTCTTCTCCGGCGACTTCGACGTGATCGCGACCGACGGGTTTACCGGCAACGTGCTCCTCAAGACCGCGGAGGGCGCGGTCTGGGCCTTCGGGCAGCTTCTCAAGCGCCAGATCCAGGCCAGCCGGGTGGCGACCGCCGGCGCTCTGCTCATGAAATCGCAGCTCGAACAGGTCAAGAAGCGCGTCGATTACGAGGAGGTGGGGGGCGCTCCGTTGCTCGGCGTGAGCGGCGTCGCGATGATCGCGCATGGACGGTCGACGCATCGCGCGATCCTCAACGCGCTTTCCGGGGCAGAAGCGTTCGCCCAGCAGCATCTTCAGGACGACCTGTCCGCGGCGGCTCGGCGCGGGGAGGAGCTTTTCGCGCAGCGCGCTGCGTCTTGACGCGGCGCGTGGGCGCTATACTGTGCCGCGCCTTTTGCTCTGGAGAAGCACACAATGCAACGCTCGCGCATCGTCGGAACCGGCAGTTACCTGCCCGCACGGAAGGTCACGAATGACGATCTGGTGAAGGACTTCGGCATCAACACCACCGACGCCTGGATCCGCGAGCGCACCGGTATCGGCGCACGGCGCGTGGCCGCCCCGAACGAAGCCACCAGCGACATGGCCACCGCGGCCTCCCGCAAGGCGCTGGAGATGGCTGGGATCACTCCGGAAGAGCTGGACATGATCGTGGTCGGCACCGTGACCCCGGACATGCCGTTTCCTTCCGCCGGAGCGATGGTGCAGGCGAAGCTCGGGGCGAAGAATGCCGTCTGCTTCGACATCAGCGCCGCCTGCGCCGGGTCCATCTACGCGCTCTCGATCGCGGACAACTTCATCCGCAGCGGGCAGTCGAAGCGCGTCCTGGTGATCGGCGCCG
Organism: Deltaproteobacteria bacterium 13_1_40CM_4_68_19; assembly: GCA_001918155.1. GTDB lineage: Bacteria > Myxococcota > Myxococcia > Myxococcales > 40CM-4-68-19 > 40CM-4-68-19. The sequence goes on along the minus strand of MNFJ01000190.1, from coordinate 9,088 downwards.
ACCTCCTGACCCGCATCTGCGACTGGAAGGATCGGGCCACCTGCGTGCTGTTCGGCGACGCCGCCGGCGCGATGGTGGTGGTGCCGGAGACGCGCCCGGACCGGGGGATCCTCTCCACCCACCTCTATACCGACGGGACTCAGTGGGACATCCTCAACATCCCGGGCGGTGGCAGCCAGAGGCCGTTCGGCCCGGAGGTTTGGGAGAAGCGCGAGCAGTTCATCAAGATGAACGGCCGCGAGGTCTACAAGACCGCGGTGCGGGTGCTGGAGGCGGCCTCCCGCGAGGCTCTGCAGAGCAACGGTTACCAGCCGAAGGACGTGGACTACGTGATCGCGCACCAGGCGAACCTCCGCATCCTCGACGCTGTGATGAAGCGGCTGGAGATCCCGCTGGAGAAGTGCGAGGTCAACATCGACGAGGTGGGCAATACCTCTTCGGCCTCCGTCCCGCTCACGCTCGATCAGGCGAACCGCGCGGGAAAGCTGAAGGATGGCGACCTGATCCTGATGATGGCCATCGGCGGAGGCATGGCGTGGGGCAGCGGGCTTCTGCGCTGGTAGATCGATGAAGCTCGCATTCGTGTTTCCCGGACAGGGTTCGCAATACGTCGGCATGGGGCAGGCCATCGCCCAGGCCTATCCAGCGGGCCGCGCCGCGCTCGACGAGGCGGATGCGGCGCTGGGCGGCGGGCTGCTCAAGTTGATGTACGAGGGACCCGAGGAGGAGCTGCGCAAGACGGCCAACACGCAGCCCGCCATCCTCGCGGTCTCCTCCGCCGTGCACCGGGTGCTGATGAGGGAGGCCGGCGGCTCCTTCCAGTTCCCTGCTTTCTACGCCGGCCACTCGCTCGGCGAATACTCGGCCCTCGTCGCTGCCGGCGCGATGAGCCTGCAGGACGGTGTCCGCGCAGTCCGGGCGCGGGGCACGTTCATGCAGGAGGCCGTTCCCGCCGGCGAGGGGGCGATGGCTGCCATCCTCGGCCTCGAGCCCCCGCGCGTGAAGGAGGCCTGTGCGGAAGCGCGCGAGCAGGAACCGGGGAAGGTCGTCGAGCCCGCGAACTACAATTCACCGGAGCAGACCGTGATCGCCGGTCATGCGCCCGCGGTCGATCGCGCGATCGCCATCTGCAAGGCGAAAGGCGCGAAGCGGGCGTTGCCGCTTCCAGTGAGCGCACCCTTCCACTGCTCGTTGATGTCGCCCGTGCAGCCCAAGCTCGCCGAGGTGCTGGGCGGCATCCACATCCGGCAGCCGAACGCGCCGGTGATCGCGAACGCCACGGCGGACCCGAACACCGATCCGGCCCGGATCGTCTCCCTGCTGCTCACGCAGGTCACGGCGCCCGTGCGCTGGGTGGAGACCATCCAGAAGATGGTGATGCATGGGGTCGACACGGTGATCGAGCTCGGCCCGGGCAAGGTCCTGACCGGGCTTGCACGCCGCATCGACAAGGGCCTGCGCGCCCACGCGGTGGAAGATCCGGCGGGACTGACGGTCGTCCTGCGCGAGGTGTTCAAGTGAGACAGGGCGCGCTCGCCGCGCTCCTCGCGCTCGCGGCGTGCCAGGGCCAGGGCGAGCTGAACAAGAAGCTGCGCGATCAGGCGTGCGCGCGAAACTACGATTGCGCATATGGTCTCGAGTGCGTCCAGCCAAGCGCGCCCACGGACGGCGGCGTCGCGGCAAAAGGGAAGACCTGCCAGTTCCAGTCCTTCGGCGATTGCGAAGGCGATGGGACCGGGCCCGATGGGCAGCCCCAATGCTTGAGCTCGTACCGCTGCCGCGACGGACATTGCACCGTGCAGTGCGCCGGACACAAGGATTGCGGGGAAGGTGGGGTCTGCAAGGTCGGCGTCTGCAGCAAGGGTGGGACCGCGGTGGCGAGCTGCAACGACAACCGCGACTGCATCTGGCCCGAGCAATGCTACTACGGCCAGTGCGTGACCCGCTCTGCGGGCGTGCGTTGCGCCAGCAATCTCGACTGCCCAGCCGACAACCGGTGCATCAATGGAATATGCCAGTAACTTGTGACGCGAGCGGGCTTGCGAGCGCGCAAAAGCGTGCTACAAGCCCGCGCCAGTTTTAAGTTCAGGGACACGAAAGGATCGGCCCATGTCCGTCGAGGCAAAGGTCAAGAGCATCATCGCGGAGCAGCTCGGGGTCGGCGAGGACGAGATCAAGGCGGAGTCCGCCTTCATCGAGGACCTCGGCGCCGACTCGCTCGACATCGTCGAGCTGGTGATGGCGATGGAAGAGGAGTTCGAGGTGGAGATCCCGGACGAGGAGGCCGAGCACATCAAGACGGTGCAGGACGCGGTCAACTTCATCAACGAGCACAAGAAGTAGGTTCGATAGATGCAGCGCGTCGAACGCAGAGTCGTCGTCACCGGGATCGGCCTGGTCACGCCCCTGGCGATCGGAACCAAGGAGTCGTGGCAGGCGGCCATCGCCGGCAAGTCCGGCGTGGGGCCCATCACGCGCTTCGACGCCAAGGAACTGCCGAGTCGCATCGCGGGAGAGGTGAAGAACTTCGATCCCGCGCAGTTCATGGACAAGAAGGAAGCGCGGCGCAACGATCTCTTCATCCAGTTCGGCCTGGCCGCGACGGACCTGGCGCTCAAGGACGCCGGGTTGCCGACGGACAAACCGCTGGGAGAGCGCTCTGGGGTGATCGTCGGGTCCGGCATGGGCGGGCTCGCGACGCTCGAGGAGACGCATCTCACCGCGGTGCAGAAGGGACACCGCCGGGTCAGTCCCTTCTTCATTCCTTCGATCATCGTCAACCTGGCGGGCGGTCAGATCTCCATCCGCTACGGCGCAGCGGGCGTGAACTACGCGCCGGTCTCCGCCTGCGCGACGGGCAACCACGCGCTGGGCGAGTCGATGCGCCACCTGCAGCACGGCGACGTCGATCTGATGATCAGCGGCGGGGCGGAAGCCACCATCACGCTGCTCGGGATCTCGGGCTTCACCTCCGCGCGCGCCCTGAGCGAGCGCAACGACGACCCGGAGAAGGCCTCGCGTCCGTTCGACAAGGACCGCGACGGCTTCGTCCCGGGCGAGGGCGCCGGAATCCTCATCCTCGAAGAGCTGGAGCATGCCAGGCGGCGCGGGGCGCGCATCTACTGCGAGCTGACCGGATATGCCGCGACCGCGGATGCCTTCCACATCACCCAGCCGAGCGGCAGCGGCGCAGAGCGCGCGATGCAACTCTGCCTGCGGGACGCCGGCCTGAGGCCGGAGGAGGTGCAGTACGTCAACGCCCATGGCACCTCCACGCCGGTGGGCGACACGGCGGAGGTGAGGGCGATCAAGAGAGTCTTCGGCGATTGGGCGAAGAAGGGCCTGATGGTCAGCTCGACCAAGAGCATGACCGGGCACCTGCTGGGCGCGGCCGGCGGCGTGGAGGCGGCGTTCTCTGCGCTGGCGCTCTACCACGGCATCGTTCCGCCCACGATCAACGTGGACAACCAGGATCCCGAGTGCGACGTCGACGTCGTGCCGAATCACGCCCGCGAAGTGCGGATCAAGACCGCGCTCTCGAACTCGTTCGGGTTCGGCGGGACCAATGCCGTCATAGCGTTCCAGCGGTTCGAATGATAGAAGCGGGCGCACATGCCGCCCGCATCGATGGAAAAATCCCTCCAGGAAGTCGACCCCGAGATCGCGCGCCTCATCCGGGAAGAGACGCAGCGGCAGGCGGAGGGGCTGGAGCTGATCGCCAGCGAGAACTTCGTCTCCGAGGCGGTGCTGGAGGCGCAGGGTTCCACGCTCACCAACAAGTACGCGGAGGGGCTGCCCGGAAAACGCTACTACGGCGGCTGCGAGGTCGTCGACAAGGTCGAGCAGCTGGCGATCGACCGGGCGAAGACGTTGTTCGGCGCCGAGCACGCGAACGTGCAACCGCACGCGGGGTCGCAGGCGAACATGGCGACCTACTTCGCGCTGCTTCGTCCTGGCGACCGAATCATGTCGTTGTCGCTCGCGCAAGGCGGGCACCTGACCCACGGCTCCCCCGTGAACTTCTCCGGGAAGCTCTTCGAGATCCACCACTACGGCCTCGACCCGAAGACCGAGCTGATCGACTACGGCGCGGCGCGGAAGCAGGCGCGCGAGGTGCGGCCACGCGCTGTCCTCTGCGGCGCCTCCGCCTATCCCCGGACGCTCGAGTTCGACAAGCTCCGGGAGATCGCCGAGGAGGTGGGCGCGATGATGATCTGCGACATCGCGCACATCGCCGGAATGGTCGCGGTCGGGCTGCATCCGTCGCCCGTGCCGCTCGCCGACGCGGTGACGACCACCACGCACAAGACTCTGCGCGGACCGCGCAGCGGCCTCATCCTCTGCAAGCAGCAGCACGCGAAAGCGATCGATTCCAACGTGTTCCCCGGCATCCAGGGCGGACCGCTCGAGCACATCATCGCCGCCAAGGCGGTCGCGTTCGGGGAGGCGCTCAGGCCGGAGTTCAAGGAATACCAGCAGCGGATCCTCGACAACGCGCAGGCGCTGGCGGTCGGGCTGATCGAAGGCGGCCTGCGCCTCGTCGCCGGGGGGACCGACACGCACTTGATGCTCTGCGATCTTCGCCCGAAGAAGCTCACCGGAAAGGTGGCGGAATGGGCGCTGCAGGGGGCGCACATCACCACCAACAAGAACATGATCCCGGGCGACCCGGAGAAGCCGTTCGTCACCAGCGGCTTGCGGCTCGGCACGCCGGCGCTCACCACCCGCGGGATGGGGCCGCGGGAGATGAGGCAGGTGGCGAGGTTGATCGTGCGAGTGCTCGACCGGCCCGAGGACGAGGGGGAGATCGGGCGCGTGCGCGGCGAGGTGCACGAGCTCGCCCGCCAGTTCCCGCTCTACGCGAACAGGCTCCGCTGAACCCGTGAAGTGCCCGTTCTGCGCCGAAGTGGAGAACAAGGTGATCGACTCGCGCCTCTCCAACCAAGGCGCGGTGATCCGGCGCAGGCGCGAGTGCCTCGGGTGCCAACGGCGGTTCACCACCTACGAGCGCGTCGAGGAGATCCTGCCGATGGTGGTGAAGAAGGACGGCCGCCGCGAAGCGTTCGATCGGCAGAAGGTGCTCGAGGGGCTCAAGCTCGCCTGCCAGAAGCGGCCGGTCGGCGCCGATCAGCTCGAGGCGGTGGTGGACGGGATCGAGCGGCGCCTTCAAGAAATGGGCGAGAGAGAAGTTCCCAGCTCGGTGATCGGCGAGGCGGTCATGCGCGAGCTGGCGCGCCTCGACGAGGTGGCCTACGTCCGATTCGCCAGCGTCTACCGCTCCTTCAAGGACCTCGGTGAGTTCATGAGCGAGCTGAAGGAGCTGATCTCGGAGCGCAAGAGCGCGCAGAAGAAGTGACCGGCGAGGACTTCATGCGCCTCGCGCTCGCCGAGGCGGAGAAGGGGCGCGGGCGGACGCATCCCAATCCGACCGTCGGCGCAGTCGTGGTCCGCGGCGGCCGGGTGATCAGCCGCGGCCACCACGAGAAAGCGGGGCTCCCCCACGCGGAGGTGAATGCCCTGCGCGCGGCAGGCCGCAGCGCGCGCGGAGCGGACCTCTACGTCACCCTCGAGCCGTGCAACCACAGCGGCCGAACTCCGCCGTGCACCGAGGCGTTGATCGCCGCCGGCGTCCGCCGCGTATTCTTCGGCAGCGCGGACCCGAATCCACTGGTCGACGGTCACGGCGCCCGCCGCCTGCGGCGCGCCGGGGTGGAGGTGCACGCCGGCATCCTGCGCGCCCAGTGCGATGCCTCGAACGAGCCCTGGTTCAAGTTCATCACCACGGGTTTGCCCTGGGTGGTGCTCAAGGCCGCGATCACGCTCGACGGCAAGCTCTCCGCCCGGACGGGCGACTCGAAGTGGATCAGCTCCGAACCCTCACGGCGGCTCGTGCACCACTGGCGCAACGAGCTCGACGCCGTGCTGGTCGGGGCGGGGACGGTGCGCGCTGACAACCCCCGACTCACCGTCCGCGGCATCCGCGGCGGGCGCAACCCGCTGCGCGTCGTCCTCGGGGCCATCCCCGCGGGAGCGCTGCTGACGCGTCAGCCCGGCGAGACCCTCGCGGAAGGCGGGCCACTCCGCCAGGTCCTGCGCAGGCTGGCCCGGCGCGGGATCACCACCGTGCTCGTGGAAGGCGGTGCGACGGTGCACGGCGCGTTCTTGCGGGCGCGGCTGTGGGACGAGCTGCGCCTGTTCGTCGCGCCGAAGATCTTCGGCGCGGACGCGATGTCCTGGGCGGGTTTCATGGGGAGGCCCCTGGAGCTGCGGCTGCGGGCCTTGGAGCGCGTCGGCAGTGACGCGCTCCTCTGGGTCCGGCCGGTCCGGACGTAGAACGGCGGGCGCTACCGGCGGCCGTGGCCGCGGTGCCAGCCGCCGCCGTGGTCGCTGAAGCGGCGCGCATGCCACGTCGGGAACGCGCGCACCGGGCGCGCCGAGTGTACGATCACGCTGACCTGCGCACGGGGCACGATCCAGCGCCGGATGGGATGCGCGAAGTGCGCGTGGGGCACGACGACCCAGCCCGGCCATCCGCGCGCGTAGACGTATCCGCGCGGACCCAGTGGCGCCCAGCACGCGTATCCGTTCACCCATCGCCAGGATACCCAAGCAGGCCCCCAGACGTACCCTGGAACCCAGAACCAGCCGAATCCGCCGCGCCAGCCCCAGCGGCCATAGTGGTAGACGGCCCAGCCCCATGGCACCGGCGCCGCGAACGACCAACCCCACCTCGTGCTCACCCATTGCCCGTCCGCATACGGCTGCCAGTCCGGCCCGACGCCGGGCACCCAGACGCGGCCGTATTCCGGCGTATCCACCCAGCGGCCGTACGGGGAAAGCTGCTGCTCGAAGGTCATCTGATCCGGCGCCTGCGCCGGAGGCTGCGCCGAAGGCGGCGGGGGCGCCTGCACGTCTTCGTCCGGCGGCGGTGGAGGCGGTTCGAAGGCGTCCTGCGCGGCGGCACTGCGGGAAACGCCGGCCAAGGCAGCGATGAGTGCAACGAACGAGGCTACGCGGCCCGTCATCTTCATACCGGTTGGATGTTGGCGGCGCGCGGACATTCAGGCAAGCGGCCAGTTTACGGACGTTGTATATCCCGCCTCGATGTTCACCGGTCTGATCGAGGACGTCGGAACCGTGACGGCGGTCGAACGTGTGCCCCAAGGTGTGCGCCTGTCGGTGCGGACCCGCCTGCCGGGGCTCACGCATGGATCGAGCATCGCCGTGGACGGCGTCTGCCTCACGGCGGTCGAGCTGGCCGGCGATCGCTTCACGGCCGACGTCAGCGCCGAGACATTGAGCAAGAGCACACTGGGAGACCGTAAAGCAGGCGACGGGGTGAACCTGGAGCGGCCACTCGCCCTCGGCGATCGCCTGGGCGGCCATCTCGTCCTGGGACACGTGGACGGTGTCGGAGAGATCGTCCGCCGCGAAGTGGTCGGCGAAGGAGCGCTGGTGGAGCTGCGGCTGCCCCCGGGGCTCGCCAGCCTGGTGGTCTCCAAGGGCTCCATCGCGCTGGACGGCATCTCCCTGACCGTCAACGCCCTGCTGGACCCCGACCGCATCTCGCTGTTCATCATTCCCGAGACTTTGCGCGCCACCACCTGGGGCATCAAAAGGGCAGGCGCGCAGGTGAACGTCGAGGCGGACATCCTCGGCAAGCACGTCGCTCGCCTGATGCAGTCTGGCAGCGAAAAAAACGATGGCCGCGTACCCCCTTTCGGGGGGAGCGGCTAGGAGCAACGCAGTGGAACACACCATCGCCCGCGTCGAGAAAGCGCTCGAGGAGCTGCGCAGGGGCCGCATGGTCATCCTCGTGGACGACGCCGACCGCGAGAACGAGGGTGACCTGGTGCTGGCGGCGCAGTTCGTCACTCCCGAGGCCATCAACTTCATGGCCAAGAACGCCCGCGGCCTGATCTGCCTGTCCTTGACCGAAGAGCAGGTGAAGAGGCTCGGCCTCTCCATGATGGTGAGCGAGAACCAGAGCACGTACACCACCGCCTTCACCGTCAGCATCGAGGCGGCCAAGGGCGTCACAACCGGGATCAGCGCGCACGACCGCGCCACGACCATCCGCGCGGCGATCGATCCGGAGGCAAAGCCCGAGGACGTGGTGCGCCCCGGACATGTCTTTCCGCTGCGCGCCCGCAAGGGCGGCGTACTGGTGCGCGCCGGACAGACGGAGGGCAGCGTCGATCTCTGCCGGCTCGCCGGGCTGATTCCCGCCGGCGTGATCTGCGAGGTGATGAACGACGACGGCACCATGGCGCGCATGCCGGACCTGACGCGATTCGCGCGCGAGCACGGGCTGCACATCCTCTCCGTCGCCGACGTGATCCAGTACCGGATGCACCGCGAGTCCCTGGTGCGGCGCGGAGCGGAAGCGCGCGTTCCCACCGAGTTCGGCGGCGACATGCGCTGCATCGCCTACGAGAACGACGTCGACAGCGCCCAGCACGTCGCGTTCGTGAAGGGCTCCTGGGAACCGGACGAGCCGGTGCTGGTGCGCGTCCACTCCAAGTGCCTGACCGGCGACGTGTTCGGCAGCCGGCGCTGCGACTGCGGTCCACAGCTCCACCGGGCGCTGCAGATGATCGACGAGGCGGGGAAGGGCGTGCTCGTCTACCTCGACCAGGAGGGGCGCGGCATCGGCCTGATCAACAAGCTCAAGGCGTACAACCTCCAGGACGAGGGACACGACACCGTCGAAGCGAACGTGAAGCTAGGCTTCAAGGCAGACCTGCGGGACTACGGCATCGGCGCGCAGATCCTTCGCGACGTGGGCGTGCGCAAGCTGCGCCTGATGACCAACAATCCGAAGAAGATCGACGGACTCAAGCGCCTGTACGACCTCGAGGTGGTCGAGCGCGTGCCCATCGAGGTGGGGGTGTCGCAGGAGAACGAGGGCTACCTTCAGGTGAAGCGGGACAAGATGGGGCACCTGCTTTCGCTGACGAAGAAGTAGGATACGCGCCGAATGAGCACGCAAACGCCGTCCGACCGGGAGCTGTCCGCGAAAGGAATGCGCTTCGCCATCGTGGCGGCTCGCTGGAACGTGGAGATCGTCGACCAACTGTTGCAGGGA
>MNFJ01000160.1 GCA_001918155.1 Deltaproteobacteria bacterium 13_1_40CM_4_68_19 | reverse complement strand
TGGTGTTCGGTATTCGCTCGGGGTCTGAGGGTTAGCGCGGCGGCGCGAGGGGCTGGCCGGCCGGATCGCGGTGGCGATCGAACCAAGCGATCCACGGCACCATGGCCCACCCGAGGAGCGCCGTCGCTGCCACCACCTGTGGGCTCGGCGGCGCGCCGCCGGCGATGCTCGAGGCGTAGGCGACCACCAGGAAGGCGACGAATCCCCAGAAACCCCAAGCGCCGATCCGGTCGCGCGGGCGTGTGGCGCGCGCGTAGACGCCAACGCCGGCGATGAAGAGTGCGGCCTCGACGACGAGGGTCGCCGTTGGCGAGGCCCACAGACCCAGACCGACGCGCGTGTCGATCCACGGAGCAAACTGAAGGTCGGGCCGATGCACGACCCAGTCCAGCACCCAGTGCGAAACGACCAGGATGGCAATGGCCAGCGCGCCGCGCGCGTAGCTGGTCCTTGCGCGGTACACGATCCCGAAGCCGATGCCCCATAAGACGCCCATCAGCAGGCTGTGCGTCCAGGGGTAATGGACGAAGCGCAGCCTGAGGAACGGGCTCGCCGCGCCCGCATCGATCTGGACCGTTTCGATCCCCAGCAAGACCAGGATCGGCCAGAGAAGATCGACCAACTCGGCCGCGACCATCAGCGTTGCCACCGATGTCCGCGGAACCGCCTTTTTGGCCCCGAAGGCCACGGCGAAGTGACCGATGAACATGGAGTCCCAGTATCCGAAATCTGAATCGCCGAGCAACGCTGCGGAAGCGGCCGGCGCTACCGCCCAGGGCGCGCCGGCCCGGGACTGTATCCTGCGCAACGTGTTCGTCCGCGAACGTCGCGGCGCCCGCTTGTCGCCGGTCGGCGGAGTGCCGATCGTGGCCGCGTGCCGGTCGGTGGACGTCAGGTCCCGTGCTCGCTCGCGCTGGCGGCAGCGCTTTGCGCCTGTGGCTCCAGCCGCGCGCCGGACCAGTCCGTCGCACCCGACGGTGGCGCCATCTACGGGCTCGATGCGCGTCCGTCGAACACCACCTGTCTTGCGCCCTCGCGTCCCCCCGCGGCGATCGAACTGTGGCGCGCCCTGGGCGGCCGGAGCTTCTCGTGGCCCGTGCTGGTCCTGCAAGCGCCTGCAGACGCCAGCCGCTTCTTCGTGGTGCAAAAGGGAGGGATCGTCAGCGCAGTCTCGCCGGACGGCGCTGATGCTTCGGACTTCATCGACATCACCAGCAAGACCAATTCGAGCTACGACGAGAGCGGCCTGCTCGGCGATTTCCGCTTCGGCACCCCGCCGTCCCAGGGCTACTGCGGCACGGCCCGGGTGGTGAGCGAGATGGGCGTGCCCGGGGCGCTGCTGGTCGCACCGGGCCATCCCGAGAAGTCGCTGGTCCTGCTGCGGATGAAGGCGCTCGACCAGTACCGGATGCCACCTCTCGCCAGCCACGTGGTGGACCAGGCGAGCGTGGACGTGCTGACGAGTTGGATCGGCGGGCTCTCGTCGTGCCCGTAAGCAGCGAGGCCCGGTCCGCGCGATCTCGTCCCGCACTCGCCGGCGTCACTGGCTCTGGATCTTCCGTCACCGGGAGGTGGATTGTGAAATATCGAGGCGTTCGACCCGTCTGCCGCGAGAGCCCGTCGAGCTCCTCGATGCGGAGGCGAATTGCTCCAAGCCGTTTGCGTCCTGTTCGCCGCCGCCGCGTTCGACGCGCGGCCGTGGCTCGACGACCTCCGCCAGCTCACCTCCGAGATCTCGGCGCACTACGCCAACCTCGACTGGGCCGTCGAACATCGGCGCATGGACCTGCCGAAGCTCCGCGAAGACACCGAGGCGCGCTTGCGCGCGGCCACCTCGGAACAGGAGGCGCGCGCGGCGCTGCAGCGGTTCGTGGACGTCTTCGGTGACGGGCACCTCACGATCGAATGGCCCAAGCCGGAAGCGCCTTCCGCGACGCCGCCCGCGTCGTCGCTGTGTGCCCGGCTCGGCTACCGGCGTCCCTCGTCGCCGGGCATCGATTTTTCGCAGGTCGCAGGGTTCACGCCGCTCGGAGCGGAGCCGTTTCCGCACGGGCTCTTGCGGCTGGGCCGCCGCACGGTCGGCGTCCTCCGGATCGCGCTGTTCAGCGAGCGCTCGTCTCCCGAAGTCTGCGAGGATGTCGTGCGCGAGATGCGTCTCGACACGAGCGCGCCCTGCGATTCGACCTGCGCCGATTCGATCGATCTCGCCAGCGCGAACCGTCTGACCGCCGAAATCGACCGGCGGGCGCGCGAGCTGCGGACGCGCGGCGCGACCGCGATCCTGGTCGACATCACCCGCAACGGCGGCGGCTCGAATTGGGTCGAGGCCCCGCCGCGCGCCTTGAGCCGCGTCCCGCTTTCGGAGCCGCGCCTCGCATTCCTCAGGCACCCGCACTGGACGCCGCAGCTGGAGCAAAAGCTGAAGGACGTGGAGACCGACCTGCAGGCCGGCCGCGGTCCTCGCGCGACGCTCGAAGAGGCCGCCGCGCGTCTGCGAAGAGGCATCTCGGCGACGCGCGAGCCTTGCGATCGCAGCGGCGTCTGGGTCACCGGGAAGCTCGGCTGCGCGATGCTGGTTTCCGACGTGCTGTTCACGGACGGCCTCGTCGCACACGCGGCCCCCGGTGCGTTCGCCGGGCTGGCATCGCGCACGACGCTCTTCCACCCGCTGCTCTACGCCTATACGGAGAGCGCAGACCGGCTGCCCCTCTACGTCATCGTCGACCGGCACACGTGGTCGGCAGCGGAGTACTTCGCGGCGATCCTGCAGGACAACCGCGCGGCGGTCGTGGCTGGCGAGCTGACGGGTGGCGCGGGCTGCGGCTACACCGACGGCGGCATCCCGGCGGTGCTGACCAACTCGGGCGCGAAGGTGCGCTTGCCCGACTGCGTGCGGCTGCGCAGGGACGGCTCCGACGAGGTCGCTGGCGTCACGCCCGACCTCCTGGTCCCTTGGGCGGAGTGGGAATCTCCTTTCACGAAGGCGGACAAGCTCGTGCGGGCGCTCGTTCGGGAGCAAGCGAAGCTCCGGAAACCGGGGAAACAGGAATGACGCCTCGAGCTCTCGCCAAGAAAACGGCCCGATGCCCTCGTCGGACATCGGGCCGCGATCGTTCAAGAAGTCGCGCGCCAGCTATTTCTTCGAAGTCTTCGCGGGGCCCTTCGTCACCATCGACGCAGGTCGGGCCTTCACCGAGGCCAGCGTCTTGCCGGTCATTTCGAGCTTCGCCTGGTAGGCGCGCAGCGGCCAGCCTTGCCACTTCCTCGCCATCGCGGCGCGCATCTCGGGCTGGGTCTTCTGCCACGCTTCCCGGGCCTTGTCGGCGATCTCCGGATTCGCCTCGAGGAAGAGCGCTTTCTCCTCCGCGGTGATCTCTGCCCAATTCTTCGGCGGCATCCCCGGATAGTTCCTGGCGTACCACTGCTTCTGCCAGGCGTTCGCTCCGGTCCAGCGGGCCTTCAGCGCCGCGTGCAGCGCCGGATGCGCCACCAGGAAGGCGATCTTCTCCTGTGGGGTGGCCTGCGCCCAGCCGTGATGGAAGGCCTTGCGGGCGAAATACGGGTGCTCGAGGGCGAGCATCTTCCTCTGCTCCGCGGTGGCGTTCTCCCACGCTTCCTTGATCTTCTGGGCCGTCCTGGGACTCGCCTCGAGAAACGCGGCGCGCTCCTCGGGAGTCGCGGAAGCCCAATGATGCTTCAGCGCGCGGGCGCCGAGCAGCGGGTGCGCCCGCAGGATCCTCCGGCGCTCGTCGGGGGTGGCCCTCTCCCAGCGCTCTTGCACGGTCCTGCTGGTCTCCCCGAACGCCTCGAGGAAAAGGGCCTTCTCGTCGGGCGAAGCGTCCTGCCAGCTCGTCTGGAAGGGAGCTTGAACTGCGCTCCTGGCGACGGCAGGCTTCTGTGGCTCGGTCTGCTCCGCCTTGGCCGGCGCGGGGGTCTTCTGCGGCTCGGCCTGCTCGGCGCGGGCCGGCTCCGGAGCGCTCGCGGGCTCCGGTTCGGCCGGCTTGGAAGGCTCCGCCGCTGCCGCCGGAGCGGGCTCCTCGGTGGGGGCTGCGACGGTGGCGCTCTGCTCGGGCGCCTTCTCCGCGGGCTTCGTCTCCGCGGGCTCGGTTCGGGCAGGTTGATCGTCAGGGGCGGCCTGTGTCTCCGCGGCCGGAGCGGCGTCCGTTGTCTCCTCCTCCGCCAGCGCGATGCCAGCTGCGCCGAGACTCCACAGGACCATGCTCAAGATCGCTGCTCTCTTCATTCTTCCTCCCAGGCGACGACTGTGCCGGCACTTGTCGCATGGGGCGGCGCCGATCGCGAGAATCCTGCCGCTCGCTCGAAGCCCTGTCGTACAGTCCGGGAATGACGCTCCGGATCCGCCGCGCCACCCTGGACGACCTTCCTGTCATCTCGGAGTTGGCGGGTCGTATCTGGCGAGCGCACTACCCCGGCATCCTGTCCGGTGCGCAAATCGAATACATGCTGCACCGGATGTACGACATCGACCAGCTCCGGCGGGACGTTGCCGCTGGCGTCGTATACGAGCTCGTCGACGACGGCGAACGCGCGCTGGGATTCTGCGGATACGAGCAGCTTTCCAGCGGCGAGCTGAAGCTGCACAAACTCTACGTCGAGGTATCGGAGCACGGCCGCGGAATCGGTTCGATGGTCCTGCGCCACGTGGAGGAGGAAGCGCGCCGGCGCGGGCTCTCACGGGTCGTCCTGGGGGTGAACCGGCTCAATGAAAAGGCGATCGGGACCTACCGGCGCAACGGGTACGCCATCCGCCAGGAGCTGAAAACCGACATCGGGGGCGGCTTCCTGATGGACGACTTCATCATGGAGAAGCGGCTGGGATTCTAGAGCGGCGCAATCGCGATGCCGCTCGATTCCAGCCGGGCGCGGATGGCGCGGGCGAGCGCCACCGCGCCCGGCGTATCTCCATGCAGACAGAGCGTCTCCGCAGCGATGCGCACGCGCGATCCGTCGGAAGCGACCGCGTGGCCCTCTTCGGCGATGCGCGCCGCCTGCTCCGCCGCCTCCGCCGCATCGTGGAGCACGGCTCCGGGTTGCGACCGGGGCATCAGCGATCCATCCGGCAGGTAGCGGCGGTCCGCGAACGCCTCTCCCGCGGCGCGCAAACCGATGGTCCGGGCCGCCTCGAGCTGCGCCGATCCGGCGAGCCCGACGAGGATGAGATCGCTCCGATACGCGTGCACCGCCTCGGCGATGGCGACCGCGAGCGCCCGATCCTTCGCTGCGCGATTGTAGAGTCCCCCATGCGCTTTCACGTGCTTGAGTCGGCCGCCACGCGCGCGCACCAAGCCGTCCAACGCGCCCACCTGGTACAGCACCAGTGCGCGCACTTCGTCGAGCGGCAACTCCATTGCGTTGCGGCCGAAGTGTGCGCGGTCCGCGTATCCCGGGTGCGCGCCCACCGCCACGCGATGCGAAAGCGCGAGGGCCACCGTGCGATCCATCAGCAGAGGCCCGCCCGCGTGCAGGCCGCAGGCGATGTTTGCAGACGTGAGGAGCGGCAGCAAAGGCGCGTCGTCCATTCCTTCGCCGACATCCGCGTTCAGGTCCATGGCTGCTCCACGAAGCGGACCGCGGTACCGGGGCGTGCCTGCGCCAGCAGCGGGAAGTCCCTCGGGATCACGGTTGCGATCTTGGCATATCCGCCGGTCACCGGGCGATCCGGTCCGAGGACGATGGGCATGCCGTCCCCCGGCACCTGGACCGCCCCCGGAGCTGTCCCTTCGGGCGGGATGTCCGAGCGCCGCTCGAGAGCGAGCGCCGGACCCCGCAGGCGCAGGCCGCGGCGGTCGCTGCTCGGAGAGACGCGGTACTCGAAGTCGAAGAAGTCCTCCGGGCTGGCGAAGAAGCCCCATTGCGGGCCGCGGTGCGCGCGTATCTCGATCAGCGGCTCGCCCCAGCGGATCGGCAGTCGCGGCGCGCGGGGACCCTGCGCCGGCCGCCCTGATCCGCGGCGCAGCACCTCGCGCGCCCGCACCGGACGCGTGGTCTCGCCCGGCAATGCCGGCGCGAGCCCTCCCTCGACCGCGACGTAGGCGCGCACTCCGCGCTGCGCCAGCCCCGTGTTCAGGCGCTCTCCGCGCTTCATCGTGCGCACCTCGGTTCCGCGCGCCAGGCGCAAGTCCTGCAAAGCTTCCAGCTCCGGTCCGACCAGGGTGATCTCGAGCGCCGCCGCGAACGGATCATTTCCCAGCGCCCGGTTGGCAGCAGCAAGCGAGGCGAGATCCATCGCCCCTCCGGCGGGGACTCCGGAGGCGGAAAGGCCGTATCGCGGGCCTCCCTGCACGGAAGTGAATGCGCCGGATGTGACGACGCGGAGAAGCGCCTCCCCCTGCGCCTTCGGTCGTGTCGCGCGCGCGGGCGGCTCGGCGAGCTGTTCGACCGCCTCGAACAGGACACGGTCGCCCGGTCGCAAGAGCGATGGCGGCGCGGCGGCCGGGTCGAACATTCGCGCCGCGACGTGACCGAGCAGGCGCCATCCGCCGGGCGTCTCGGCGGGATAGATGCCGGTGTAGCCATCCGCCACGGCCAGGCTGCCGGCGGGAACGCGCATGCGAGGCGTGCGCAGGCGCGGCACCGGAAAGCCTCCGGTCATGTACGCGAAGCCCGGCGCGAACCCGAGGAAGGAGACGACATGCTCCGACTCCAGGTGGCGGCGTACGAGCTCCTCGCGCCGCATGCCGAGCTCGCGCGCCAGGTCGTCCAGATCGGCCCCGTCGTAGCAGGCCTGCAGGCGAACGACACGCGGCGGCGGCCGCTCGCCCCGCCGCGACAGATCGAGCCTTTCGATGTCGAGGAGCTCGGGATCGTAGAGCAGCAAGAGCGTCCGCGCGCCGGGGACCGCGTCCAGCAGACCCTCCGGCGGATCGTCGGCGAAGGCAGCGGCCAGATCGAGCGCGTCCTTGTTCGCGATCGACAGCAGCGCCGCGCCGTCGCAGAGCTTTTGCAGCTCAGGCAACTGCGGCCAGCTCCCGGCCGCGCGTTTCGGGAAGCAGCACGGCCGCAATGAACAACAGCGCGTAGGCGGACGCCGCGAAGACGCCGATGGCGCGTCCGAGCGGCATGGTGGCGGAGAGCAGACCGATCACGCTCGGGAACAGCGCGCCGATGCCCCGGCCGAAGTTGTAGCTGAACCCCTGCCCGGAGCCGCGGATGCGGGTCGGGAACAGCTCGGTGAAGAAGGCGCCCATGCCGCTGAAGATCCCGCTGGCGAAGAAGCCGAGGGGAAAGCCGAGCACCAGCATCGCGCGGTCGCTGATCGGCGCCAGCGTGTAGGCGAGCACCGTGGCCATCGAGCAGAGCGAGAACAGGTAGAAATTGCGCTTGCGGCCGAGCTGGTCCGACAGCCAGGCGGAAACCAGGTATCCGCAGAACGAGCCTGCGATGACGACTCCCAGGTATCCGCCGGTATTGAACACGGAGAGGCCGCGCACCGTCTTCAAATAGGTCGGCAACCAGGTGGTGATCGCGTAGTAGCCGCCCTGCGCTCCGGTCGCGAGCAGTGCCGCCAACGCCGTGGTCGGCGCGATGTCCGGCGCGAAGATCTCCCAGAACCGGCCTCGCGCGCCGCTGTCGCGCGCCGCGCGGAAGACGGCGGGTTCCTCGACGCTGCGGCGGATGTAGAGCACGAGGAGCGAAGGGAGGATGCCCGCGAGGAACAGCACGCGCCAGGCGGTCTGCTCGGGCAGGACGCTGAACATGATGGTGTACAGGACGGCCGCCGCGCCCCATCCGAGCGCCCAACCGCTCTGGACGGCGCCCACTGCCTTCCCGCGGTGCCGGGCGGCGATCACCTCGCCCATCAGCACTGCGCCCGCGGCCCATTCCCCGCCGAAGCCAAGCCCCATCAGCGCGCGCGCCGCCAGGAGCTGGCCGTAGCTCTGCGCCAGGCCGCAGAGGCCGGTGAAGAGCGCGAACCAGAGGATGGTGATCTGGAGCGTGCGCACGCGGCCGATGCGGTCGGCGATGAGGCCCGCGAGCCACCCGCCGAGGGCGGAAGCGAGGAGCGTGGTCGTCTGCAGCGTTCCCGCCTCCGCCTTGGAAAGGTGCCAGCCCGCGATCAGCGACGGGATGACGAAGCTGTAGAACTGGAAGTCCATGCCGTCGAGAGCCCAGCCGCCGAAGCAGGCGCGGAACGTCGCGCGCTCGCCCTTGGACATCTCGCGCCAGAACGACACGTGCACCGCCTAGAACACATTTTGCACTGTGTACAGTCTAAAGGCGGCCGCGACTGACCACCGCGCCTGTCCGGATATGGGACGGCCGATCCCCGCCCCGGTCACGCCGCCCGGCGGGCTTCCTCTGCGGCCGCTGGCACGAACTTCGCTGATTTGCCCATGGGATGCAGCCCGAGATCTCCAGAATGGACCCGCGCACGAGCGTGGTGGACATCCCGCGCAAGCCGCGGAACCGGCGGAAGCGGAACCTGATCCTGGCCGCGTCCGCCGCCGCCCTGTTCGCCGCGATCACGTTCGGCCTCTCGCGGTTGCGCGCGGCAGCGCCCCTGGTGGACCGCGGCGGGCTGTGGACCGACACCGTGAAGCGCGGCCCGATGCTCCGCGAGGTCAAGGGGCCGGGTACGCTGGTTCCGGAGCGCATTCGCCTGATCACGGCGGATACCGCCGGGCGCGTCGAGCGCATCCCGCTCAGGCCAGGGGCGCAGGTGGAGCCGGGCGCCGTGCTGCTCGAGCTTTCGAATCCTGACGTGATGCTGCAGGCGCTGGACGCCGAACGCCAGCTCGCCCAGGCGCAGGCGGACCTCATCAACCTGCGCGCCACCTCGGACGGCAACACGCTCGCGACGCGGTCCAGCCTGGCAACGCTGGAGGCCCAGGCCGCCGACGCGCAGCGCCGCGCGAAGGCGGATCAGAAGCTTGCCGCCGATGGCGTGATCAGCGAGGTGGAGGCGCGGCAGCAGGTGGAGCGCGCCGAGGAGCTGAGGAGCCGTCTCGACCTGGAGCGCAAGCGCCTCGGCGTGGTGGCGGGGAGCGGCAAGGAGCAGGTGGCGGCGCAGGAGGCGCAGATCGAGCGGCTGAGGGCCGTGGTGGCTTTCCGGCGCAACCAGGTGGATTCGATGAAGGTGCGCTCCGTCGATCGCGGCGTGCTCTCCGAGCTTCCGCTGGAGCTCGGGCAGTGGGTCACCCCGGGCGCGCTGCTCGCCAAGGTGGTCCAGCCGGAGCGGCTCAAGGCCGTGCTGCGGATCCCGGAGACGCAAGCGCGCGATCTGGCGCTGCACCTCGCGGCCGCCATCGACACGCGCAACGGCCTGGTGCAGGGGCAGGTCTCCCGGATCTCTCCTTCGGCCAATCAGGGCTCGGTCGAGGTGGACGTCTCTCTTTCCGCCGAGCTGCCGCGCGGCGCCCGGCCGGACCTCACGGTCGAAGGAACCATCGAGATCGAGAAGCTGCAGGACGTGCTTTTCGTCGGGCGGCCCGCGGGCGCGCAGGCCGGCGGCCAGACCGAGCTGTTCAAGATCGTCAAAGGCGGCGACGAAGCGCATCGCGTGAAGGTGCGCCTCGGGCGCAGCTCGGTCAGCACGGTGGAGATCGTCGACGGCCTCGCCGAGGGAGACGCCGTGATCCTGTCCGAGATGTCGCAGTGGGACACAACCGACCGTGTGAGGCTGCGGTGAGCGACCCCCTGATCGCGATGCAGGACATGGAGAAGGTGTTTCTCACCGACGAGGTGGAGACGCACGCGCTCTCCAACATCCACCTCGAGGTCCGGAGGAACGAGTGGGTCTCCATCGTCGGTCCGTCCGGGTCGGGGAAGACCACCTTGCTCGCCATCCTCGGGCTGCTCGATACGGCGACCTCGGGACAGTACGTGCTCGACGGCAAGCCGGTGCAGCACCTGTCGCCTTCCGACCGGGCGCACGTCCGCAACCGCCACATCGGGTTCATCTTCCAGAGCTTCAACCTGATCGGTGACCTGACGGTATTCGAGAACGTCGAGCTCCCGCTCACGTATCGCGGCATGCCTCCGCAGGAGCGCCGCAGGCGCGTGGAGGAAGCGCTGAACCGGGTGGGGATGAGCCACCGGGCACGTCACATGCCGGGGCAGCTCTCCGGCGGGCAGCAGCAGCGTGTGGCGGTGGCGCGCGCCGTGGCCGGAGATCCGCTGATCCTTCTCGCCGACGAGCCCACCGGAAACCTGGACTCCAAGAACGGGCTGGGCGTGATGAAGCTGCTCTCCGAGCTCCACCAGGGCGGATCGACCTTGATCATGGTGACGCACGACCCCACCTACGCGCGGCTCGCCACCCGGACGGTCTCGCTCTTCGACGGCCGCATCGTCGAGGAGACCGGCACTTCCGCGGCCTGAAGGGACGCTGGAATGATTGCGCTCGCGTCATTGCTGGTTGCGCTTGCGGCTGCGCAGGCGTTCGCCGCGGCGGTGGTCGCGCTCGGCGCCATCGTGGTGAGGTGCCTGCGGTGATCGCGAAGCCGAGGCTCTTGCTCGCGGACGAGCCTACGGGCAACCTGCACTCCGAGCAGGGAACGGAGATCATGCGGCTCTTCCGCGAGCTGAATCGCCAGGGCACCACCATCGTGCAGGTCACGCATTCGGAGGCGAACGCGGCGTACGGCAACCGCATCGTGCGGCTGCAGGACGGGTGGCTGGCAAGGTGACGCGGATCATCGCCGCGGACGACCAGCCCGACGTCCTCGAGGCGCTCCGCCTCTTGCTCAAGCGCGAAAACATCGCCATGGTGCCGGCGACCTCCCCCGCGGGCGTGCTCTCCGCGCTCGAGCACGAGGATTTCGACGCGGCGTTGATCGACCTGAACTACGCCCGCGACACGACCAGCGGTGGCGAGGGGCTCGACCTCTTGTCGAGGCTGCGCGCGCTCGACCCGACCCTGCCCGTCGTGGTGATGACGGCGTGGGGCAGCGTGGAGGGCGCCGTGGATGCGATGCGGCGCGGCGCCCGCGACTACGTGCAGAAGCCGTGGGACAATGCGCGCCTGATCGCCACCCTGCGCACCCAGGTGGAGCTCGGGCGCGCGCTGCGCCGCAGCCTCCGTCTGGAGGAAGAGAACTCCCGGCTGAGGGGAAACGCGCCCCAGATGATCGCGCGTTCGCCGGCGATGCAGGCGGTCTTGCGCGTGCTCGAGAAGGTGGCGCCCAGCGACGCTAACGTGTTGATCACCGGCGAGCACGGCACCGGAAAAGAGGTGGTCGCCCGTTACATCCACGCGGTGTCGAAGCGCGCAGCCAAGCCTCTGGTCACCGTCAACGCCGGCGGCGTCGCGGAAGGCGTTTTCGAGAGCGAGCTGTTCGGCCACGTCCGCGGCGCCTTCACCGACGCGAAGACGGATCGCGCCGGCGCCTTCGAGGTTGCCGACGGCGGCACCCTCTTTCTCGACGAGGTCGGCAACATGCCGATGCAGCAGCAGGCGAAGCTATTGCGCGTGCTGCAGACCGGCGAGTTCACCCCGGTGGGCTCGAGCAAGGTCAAGCGCGCGGACGTGCGCGTCCTCGCCGCCACCAACGCGCGCCTGCACGACGGGGTTTCGCAAGGCCGGTTCCGCGAGGACCTGCTCTACCGCCTGAACACGGTGGAGGTGCAGCTTCCGCCGCTGCGCGACCGGCTCGACGACGTTCCGCAGCTGGCGCAGTTCTTCCTCAAGCGCCTCGTCGACAGGGGCGGCACGCCCGCCCGGCGCTTCTCGCGGGACGCGCTGGAAGCGCTGGTGCGTCAACCCTGGCGCGGCAACGTGCGGGAGCTGGAGCACGCGGTGGAGCGCGCCCTGCTGCTCGCCTCCGCCGAGGAGATCACCGCGCGGGATCTCCTGCTCGGCGCTCCGGAGCGCGGGCCCGCGCTGCTCGAGAGCATGACCCTGGACGATGCGGAGCGGCACCTGATCCAGCGGGCGCTGGCCCGCTGCGGCGGCAACGTGAGCGATGCAGCCAAGGAGCTGGGCCTCTCCCGCAGCGCCCTCTACCGCAGGCTCCAGCATCATGGTTTGAAAGCTTCGTGACGCGGCGGAAGAAGCGGCTGACGCACGATCAGCACGTCTTCCTGCTCTCGCTGGCCGCGGGCGCGCCCGGGGTGCTCGCCACGCTGCTCTTGCTCCGGTCGTACGTCGAGGACGCGAAGGTCGGCTGGACCGTGGGTGCGCTGGTGGTGCTCGTGTGGCTGCTCACCTCGCTCACGCTGCGCGAGCGGGTCTTGCGGCCCCTGCAGACCGCCGCGAACCTGCTCGCCGCGCTGCGCGAGGAGGACTTCTCGGTGCGCGGGCGGGAGGCGCGCCCGGGCGACCCGCTCGGCGAGCTGCTGCTGGAGATCAACCAGCTGGCGGACACCCTGCATGCCCAGCGCGTCGGCTCGCTCGAGGCAGGGGCGCTCCTGCGGCGGGTGATGGACGAGATCGAGGTGGCGGTGCTCGCTTTCGATGCGCGGGGCCGGGCGGCACTGGCGAATCGCGCTGCGGAGAAATTGCTCGGCATCCCCCTGTCGCAGCTGCTCGAGTCGGGAGGGCTCGACGCCGGACGGCTGCGGCTCGAGGAAGCCCTGGCGGGCGAGTCGGCGCGCGTGATGGAGTTGAGCTTGCCCGGAGCCAGCGGCCGATTCGAAGTGCGGCGCAGCACGTTCCGGATGGGCGGGCTTCCCCACCAGCTCCTGGTGCTCACGGACCTCAGGCGCGCGCTCAGGGAGGAGGAGCGCCTCGCCTGGCAGCGCCTGGTGCGAGTGCTCGGGCACGAGATCAACAACTCGCTCGCACCCATCCACAGCATCTCCAGCAGCCTGAAGGGCTCGGCGCCCGAAGACGTGGAAGCGGGTCTGGCGGTCATCGAGCGGCGCGCGGAGGGGCTGATGCGCTTCATGAGCGCGTACACCAGGCTTGCCCGGCTTCCTCCGCCGCAGCTGCGCGACCTTGACGTGCCGGACTGGGTGAACCGGGTTGCGGCGCTGGAGAAACGGATTTCGGTGCACGTGCGGGAAGGACCACCGGTGTCGGTGCGCGCCGACGCGGACCAGCTCGAGCAGCTGCTCATCAATCTCATCCGGAACGCCGCCGATGCCGCCCTGGAGACAGGCGGCCGAGTCGAAGTGAGCTGGAGCGTCGGACAGCGCCAGCTCGAGATCTGCGTGGCGGACGAAGGCCCCGGCGTCACCAGCACCGCAAACCTCTTCGTGCCGTTCTTCACCACCAAGGCCGGCGGATCGGGAATCGGGCTGGCGCTGGCGCGACAGATCGCGGAGGCGCATCAGGGCTCGCTCGCGCTCGAGAACCGCAACGACCGGCGCGGCGCGCGCGCCCGGCTGCGGCTTCCGCTCTGAGGCGGCGCCGCCCCGGTCGCCCGGCGAGAGGGCGACCTCGCGGCGACTGCGCCGAACGTCGGCGAGTCAAACCTGAAAGTCCAGACCGCTGTCAGCGGCGCCTTGACCGCCTACTTTGACTCTCATGCGCAAATCTCTTCCGCTGATCGCCCTCGCTCTCTGCTCCTGTGTCCGCAATCCCGCGACGGGGAAGATGCAGCTGAACCTGCTCTCCGAGTCGCAGGAGATCGAGCTGGGGAAGCAGGCCAAGCAGGAAGCCGAGCAGACATACGGCCTGTACAAGGAGAAGCCGGAGCTGAGCCAGTACATCGAGGGCCTCGGCAAGCGGCTGTCCCAGGAGAGCGGCAGGCCGAACCTCCCCTGGTCGTACGAGATCGTCGACGACGCGAGCGTGAACGCGTTTGCCCTCCCCGGCGGCCCGATATTCATCACCCGCGGCATTCTCGGCTATCTGAACACCGAGGCGCAGCTGGCGGCGGTGCTGGGGCACGAGACGGGCCACGTCGCGGCGCGCCATTCGGCGAACCAGATGAGCAAGCAACAAGTCGCCCAGATCGGGCTCGGCATCGGGTCCGTCCTCTCGCCGACCGTCGCCTCCGCCGCGCAGGTGGCGAGCGCGGGTCTGCAGCTGCTCTTCCTCAAGTACTCGCGCGAAGACGAGACGCAGGCGGATGAGCTCGGGTTCCGGTTCATGACGAAGGTCGGCTACGACCCGTCGCAGATGATCCCGCTGTTCCAGATGCTCGACGGCGTGTCGAAGCAGGCGGGCGCGGGGAAGACGCCGGAATGGCTGCAGACGCACCCCGACCCGGGGAATCGCCTGCAGGCGACGCAGCAGCGGCTGAAGACGGAGCTGAAGGGTTCGACCGAGGGGATGAAGGTGGAGCGGGAGAAGTACTTGCAGCTGATCGACGGGATCGCCTTCGGCGAGGATCCCCGCCAGGGTTTCTTCAAGGGCGACACCTTCTATCACCCGGAGATGAAGTTCCAGTGGAGGCTGCCCTCGGGATGGAAGCACCAGAACACGCCGCAGGCCGTGGCCGCGGCTAGCCCGAAGGAGGACGCCATCCTGCAGCTCCAGACCGCCGGGAAGATCTCGCCGGACGAAGCGGCGCAGAAGCTCTTTTCGCAGCAGGGAATCAAGGCCGGGCCGCCGGTCAACGTGAAGGGCGCAAAGGTGGCCCGGGCGTTCCAGGCGCAGACGCAGCAAGGCGTGATCGAGGGCGTGATCTCGTTCACTTCCTACCAGGGGAACACGTACATGATGGCCGGGTACACGCCGCAGGGAGGCTTGTCCGCCTACCAGAACACGTTCGTCGACGCGATGGGGACCTTCAGCGAGCTCACGGACTCGAGCGCTCTGTCGGTGAAGCCTGCGAGGGTCAAGATAGTGAGGATCGATCAGCCGATGTCGGTGAGCGATTTCAACTCGAAGTATCCGTCGTCGGTGAAGCTGGAGGAGGTCGCGCTCATCAATGGCGTCGACCCGGGCGGGAAGATCCCGGCCGGGCACGCCAAGCAGGTGGTCGGGGGGACGGGCGAGATGAAGTAAGGCTCAACCCTGGAAGTTCAGTTGCTCGAGCGGGACCGGCCGCGCGAAGAAATAGCCCTGCGCCTGCTCGCAGCCGAGACGCCGCAAGAGCTCCGCCTGTTGCGAGGTCTCCACGCCTTCGGCGACCACGTCGATCCCGAGGCTCTTTCCCAGCACGAGGATGCTCTGGACGATCTTGATCTTGCGCTCGTCATCGCCCATCGCGCCGACGAACGAGCGGTCGATCTTGAGCGCATCGATGGGCAGCTCGTGCAGATAGCTGAGCGACGAGTACCCGGTCCCGAAGTCGTCGATGCAGAGGCGCACGCCGGTGCCGCGCAGCTGGGTGAGGGCCGCGCGCGCGGCGGCCCCGTTTCCGATCAGCATGCTCTCCGTCAGCTCCAGGCGCAGGCGCGAAGGCTCGATCCGGCAGCGCGCCAGCATCTCGCGCAGCTCCCCGCAGAACTCCTGCTGCAGCAGCTGGCGGCCGGAGAGGTTCACCGAGAGATTGATGCGCTCCGGCAAGGCGGCGAACGCGCGGCACGCCTCGTCCAGCACCCAGCGCCCGAGCGGGACCACCAGGCCGGTCTCCTCGGCCAGGGGGATGAATTCGCTCGGCGGGACGAGCCCGCGCTCGCGGTGTTCCCACCGCACCAGCGCCTCGACGCCGAGCGTCCTGCCGCTGGAGAGCTCGACGATGGGCTGGTAGTGGACCCGCATCTCGCCGCGCTCCAGCGCGCGGCGCAGCTCGTTCTCGATGCGCAGCGCCGCCATCGCGCGCTCGTGCATCGAGGAATCGAACACCGCGTGGCGCGAGCCGCGCACCTTGGCGCGATACATCGCCGTGTCCGCGTCGCGCAGCAGGTGCTCCACCCGCTCCGTCGCCGGTCCTCCGAGCGCGATCCCGATCGAGGCCCCCGCGAACACCTCGTGCCCTTCGATCAGGTGCGGCGGCGCCAGCGAGCGGTGGACGCGCTCGGCGACCGCGATCGCCTCGTCCGCCGTGGAGACGCCTTCCACGAGCAACGTGAACTCGTCGCCGCCCAGGCGGGCCACCGTATCGCCCGCGCGCCGGCAGCTCTCCAGGCGCCGGGCGATCTGCACCAGGAGCTCGTCGCCCGCGCGATGGCCGAGGCTGTCGTTCACCACCTTGAACCGATCGAGATCGAGGAAGAGCACCGCGAACGGCGCGGCCTCGCGGCCTTTCGCACGCGCGAACGCGACCTCGAGCCGGTCCTTGAAGAGCGCGCGGTTGGGCAGCCCGGTGAGCGGATCGTAGAAGGCCGCCTGCAGCAGACGGGCCTGCGCCTTGCGGCGGGCCGTCACGTCGAAGGCCGCCACGAGCAGGGCGCGCCGGCCCTCGAAGACCACCTCGTGGACCGAGAGCTCGAGGTCGTGGGCCTCGCCCGAGGCCGTCCGGTGTCGCTCGACGGCAGGCGATCCGGCGCGCTGCTCCGCGCCCGCGCCGGGATCGAGCCGCAGATCCGCCGAGCGCAGGGTGAGGAACTTCTCTCGCGGCCACCCGTAATGGCGCACGGCGGCCTCGTTCACGGCCAGGAACGTGCCGCTCTCCGCGTCCTCGACCCACATCGGCTGCGGGTTGTTCTCGAAGAGGATGCGATAGCGCTCCTCGGACGCGCGGAGCGCATCGAGCACCCGGACGCGCTGCGTGACCTCCCTGCTGAGCAGCAGCGCTGCCTGCTGCCCGTGATATTGCACGGGGCTCGCGCTCACCTCCAGCACCGTGTCGAAGTTGCGGCGGTGCAGGACCGTCTCGAAGCGGCGGCCCCGCGCGATCGCCGCGCGGGCGACGCCGGCGTCCGACCACAGGCCGTGAACCGAGATCCCCAGCATGCGCTCGCGAGGAACGCCATACAGGTCGCAGGCGCGGGGGTTTGCGTCCTGGATGATGCCGGTGCGCGGATCGACGACGATCAGCGCCTCGGAGACGCTCTCGAACAGGTCGCGGTAGCCCCGCTCCGCCTTGCGCAGCATCTCCTGCGCCGGCTTCTCCTCGATCACGCGGCCCAGCTCGGCGCAGGCGCGGGTGATCCTCGAAAGCAGGGCGTCGTCGGGCGGCTCGGCGGCGGTGGAGAAGAACTCGACGGCGGCCACGGTGCGGCGTCGGGCGACGGCCGGGAAGGCGAACACCGCTCCCGCTCCGTCCTCGGAACCGGGGCGCCACTGGGGGGCGCCCTCGCGCAGCACCTTTCCCGCCAGCCCGCCGCCATCGCTGTGCCGGCGTCGCTCGGCGACGCCCTTGAGCGCGTCCAGGCGATCGGGCTGCTCGAGGTACCAGATGGTGCGCGGCGCGTTCTCGGTCGCCCTTTGCGCGAACTCCACCCGTCCGGCCTGCCAGCCCGTCGCAGCGCAGATGCGCTGCAAGGCTGCCCGGAGTGCGTCTTCGAGGCTGCCGGCGCGCTGCGCCGCTTCGCGCACCGAATGCAAGAGCTGCGGATCGCGCGCAATCTCGGGTGGCTGCACTGGCGGCAAGTTACGCACCTCGACGGGGTAGGCAAAAAGGGGCGGCGGGTGGTCGGCGCTGCCACCCGGCAGAAGCGTCACCGACCGCCTGCCTCTCCGGAGCATGGAGGAGCGGGCCATGCAGGAGCGGGCGCTGTAGCTTTCGGACATGGCGAGAGGAATCGGAGAGGATCCGAAGCGCAGCCCCGGGTGGCACCTCGCGCAGCTGGAGTATCCCGCCACGCGCGAGGACCTGGTGCAGATGGCGGAAGACAACGAGGCGCCCTGAAGTGATCAATTTCTTCAAGGCGCTCCCGAAGCAGCAGTACGCCTCGGCGGAAGAGGTGCTGCGCGATTTTGCGGAGGCGGAGCGGCGGTTCGCGGTGGGGAACGTCGCGGACGATCGTGGGCGGCGCGAGAACATCGGGAAGATCGCCGCCGAGGATCAGGCGAAGCATCCGTAAATGCTTTTCAAGGCTGTTTCCGCTTCCGCGGAAACAGCCAGCAACGGCGTAGGCGCAATGCCGCCTTCGGCGGCAGCGCCTATTCCGGCATCTCGTGCTCGAGCAGTCCCTCGGGCCGTGAGCGCTCCGTTCCGAACGGCGCGCCGGCGGGGGTGGCCGGACGGAACCGCGTCGCCACGTCGGCGACGGTGAAGAAGAGCAAGATGCCCACGAAGACCAGCGAGGTGCCGAACACGAGCCGCGTCATCCCCGACGAGTCCTTCAGGTGCATGAAGATCAGTGCCACCAGCGCGCTCTTCAGGCAGGCGATGGCGAGCGCGATGAACAACGCCCAGGCGCCGAGGTGCTGCTTGCCGGTGAGATAGGTCAGCGCGGTGAAGGCGAGCAGCGCGATCCACACCACGACGTAGGGGATGGCGGAGTGCGCGTGCTCCTCGTGGCGATCGTCGGGGTGCAGCGCCACGTTCGCTCGTCCGCTCGATCCGCTCTCGCCCACGTGCGCTCCTCAGATCAGGTACAGCAACGGGTAAAGGAAGATCCAGACCAGGTCGACGAGGTGCCAGTAGAGCCCGCCCAGCTCGAGACCGGTGTAGTACCGTGACGAGTAGCGGCCCTGGTTCGTGCGCCACAGCAGCCAGGTGAGCACGCTCATGCCGGCCACCACGTGCAGGCCATGCAGCCCGGTCATCATGAAATACAGCGTGTAGAACATCGCGGCGCCGGGAATCTTCACTTCCTCGAATGCGTAGTACTTCCCCGGCAGCGCGTGCTCCCGGAAGTGGGCGGTGTACTCGATCGCCTTGATCCCGAGGAACCCGAG
This sequence comes from Deltaproteobacteria bacterium 13_1_40CM_4_68_19, assembly GCA_001918155.1. Classification (GTDB taxonomy): domain Bacteria; phylum Myxococcota; class Myxococcia; order Myxococcales; family 40CM-4-68-19; genus 40CM-4-68-19. The sequence goes on along the minus strand of MNFJ01000160.1, from coordinate 12,257 downwards.
CGCGAGCAGGATGGTGAGCGCGAGGCAGACGACGGCAGCGCGGCGCTGATCGGTCCGGGCGAAGTGGATGGAGAGCGCGACGGTGAAGCTGGAGGTGATCAGCACGATCGTGTTCACGGTGCCGGCGGTGAGGCTCAGATGGCGGCTGCACTCCGCGAACGCGAGCGGAAACTCGAAGCGATACACTGAGTAGCCGGTGAACAGGCCGGCGAAGAGCAGGATCTCGGTGGCGAGGAAGAGCCACATCCCCAGCCGCATCGCCTCGTTCTGCCGCTCCAGCGAGGCGAAATGATGCGCGAGGATGCCCTCGGGCAGGCTGGCAGCCTCAGGCGACACGGATGACCCCCGGCGGCTCGTGCGTGCGGTAGTCGTGCGGCATCTGGGTGATGGTGGGGATCTCGTCGAAGTTGTGCGTCGGCGGCGGCGAGGCCGTCAGCCACTCGAATCCCTTGCTACCCCAAGGGTTCGCCTCCGAGCGCTGGCCGTACCTGAGAGCGATCGTCATGTAGATGAGGATGATGAGGAAGCCGAACCCGAGGAGCGTCGCACCGGCCGTGGAAGCGACGTTCAGCGCCTGGAAATGCTCCGGGTACTGGTAGTAGCGGCGCGGCATTCCGAAGTTACCGAGCAGGAACTGGGGAATGAAGGTGGCGTTGAAGCCGAGGATGATCAGCGACGCGGCCACCAGCCCCCATCCCTCCGGGTACATGCGGCCGAACATCTTCGGGAACCAGTAGTGGAGGGCGGCGAGGAACGCCATCACCGATGCGCCGACCATGATGAAGTGGAAGTGCGCCACCACGAAATAGGTGTCGTGCCAGTGGATGTCGAGGGAGGTGGTGGCGAGCGCGACGCCCGTCATCCCGCCGAAGACGATGAAATAGAGGAACCCGCAGATGTACGCGAACGGTGTCTTGAAGGAGATGGCCCCCCGGTACATCGTGCCCACCCAGTTGAAGACCTTGATGGCGGTGAAGACGCCTACGAACATCGAGAGGATGCCGAACGCGCCCGCGTTGAAGGTGCTCTGGCCGGCGACGAACATGTGGTGGCCCCAGGTGAAGAACCCCACGAAGGCGATCCCCAGGGAGCTCATGGCGATGGCCTTGTAGCCGAACGGGTTCTTGCGCGAGAACGCCGCCACCGTCTCGGAGATCACGCCCATCCCCGGCAGGACCATGATGTAGACCGCGGGATGCGAGTAGAACCAGAACATGTGCTGGAAGAGCACGGGATCGCCGCCGCGCGCCGGATCGAAGAGGCCGAAGCCGCCCACGCGCTCGACGGCCACGATGAGCACGGTGATGCCTATCACCGGCGTCGCCAGCACCTGGATGATCGAGGTTCCGTAGATGCCCCAGACGAACAGGGGCAGCCTCATCCAGCTCAGGCCGGGCGCGCGCAGGGTGTGCACGGTGACGATGAAGTTGAGCCCCGTAAGGATCGAGGAGAAGCCGAGGATGAATACCCCGAGCAGCACCGGTAACACCTGCGTGGCCGTGGTACTGGAATAAGGAGTGTAGAAGGTCCATCCCGTATCCGCGCCGCCCTGGATCATGGCCAGGATCGCCAGGACCGCGCCCGCCAGGTACAGGTAGTACGAGAAGAGATTGAGGCGCGGGAAGGCGACGTCGCGCGCGCCGAGCATCAGCGGCAACACGAAGTTGCCGAAGGCGGAGGGGATGGAGGGGATGAGGAAGAGGAAGATCATCACCACGCCGTGCAGCGTGAACATGCGGTTGTAGCCGAGAGCGTCGAGGAAGAACGGGCCCGGCTGCAGCAGCTTGAAGCGGATGAGCAGCGCGAAGAGGCCTCCGAGGAAGAAGAAGAGGATCACCGAGACGAGGAACATCACTCCGACGCGCTTGTGGTCGCGGGTATTGAGCCAGGACATGACCGTCGTGCCGTCTTCCAGATAGGTCGGCGCGGCCGGCGCGCCGGCCAGGGCGTGGCTATCGTCCTCGGATAGGCGCATAGGCGGGTCCTTCCGACGGTCCGATGCGGACCGCGTCGCTCTGCAGCGACTTGATGTACTCGACGAGCGCAGCCACTTCGGGTCCCGCCAGCTTGCCCTGGAAGCTGGGCATCACCGGCTGGAACCCTTCGACGACCTTGAGGGCCGGGTCCATCATCGACTCGGTCAGGTACGCCTCGTCCGCGACGACGATGCTGCCGTCGTTCAGCCTCTCGCGGCGGAGGTACAGGTCGAGCCAGGTGGGCCCGATGTGCCGCGTCCCGTCGGTGGTATGGCATTTCAGGCAGCCCTGCTCGGCCGCGATGCGCCGGCCCTGATCGACCATGTTCCCGAGCGGCGGAGCGAAGTCGAGCGCGGTCGGCTGGGCGTCCTGGGTCGCGACCAGGCCGCGGTGCTGGAAGGCCAGCCAGTTCTCGTACTCTTGCGGCTTGAGCACGATCACCTCGCCGCGCATGATCGAGTGGCCGGCGCCGCAGTACTCCGCGCAGAGGATCTGGTAGCGGCCGGGCATGGTGGCGTTGAACCAGGTCTGTGTGTACCGGCCGGGCAGCACGTCCTGCTTGATGCGGAACTCCGGCACGTAGAACGAATGGATGACGTCGCGCGACGTCATCAGCAGGCGGACGTTGCGCCCGGCGGGCACGCGCAGGACGTTGATGGAGTTGGGGCCGTCCGGATAGGCGAACTTCCACATCCACTTCTTCCCCATCACGTAGACGTCCATGGAATCGCTCGGCGGCGTCTGCTGCCGGACGAACTCGCGGAAGCCGAGGAAGAACCAGAGGGTGAAGAAGATGAGGGGGGTGCCGACGAAGAGCGCCTCCATCCACAGCGCCGGCTCGATGTGTGGGGTGGTCTGCGTCTCCGAACGGCGGCGGTAGCGCACGAAGAAGAAGATGGCGGTCAGCCCCACCGCGGTGGACATGATGAACGTGGTGATGATGACGAAGTAGTGCAGCCGGTCGACGTCGCGCGCGAACGTGGACGCCTGATCGGGCAGGAAGAGCAGCCTGCGCAGGACCTCGTTCATGGCCCGCCTTTCGAGGCCACCTGCGATGACACCGCAGCGGAACCGTGTCGTGCGAGCGCCCCGGCAGCGCTCGTTTCCGGCGTCCTGCGCCCTTGCCGGCGGATCTCGCGCCACCAGAGCGCGCCGAGGAGCACGGCCAGCGCCACCGCGAACGCGCCGGATCCGAGGCGCAGCGCCCCCATCACGTAGAAGTGGTACTTGCGCGAGGCAGGGTCGTACTTGAAGCAGCGCAGGATCACGCGGTCGAACGCCGTCCCCACCTTGCCCTGCGAAGCTTCCACGACCGCCAGCCGCAGCTCTCGCGGGGAAAACTCCACGCCGTACAGGTAGCGGGAGATCCTGCCGCCCGGGCCCAGGATCATGCTCACCGCCGGATGCTCGTACTGCTCCGACTCCTTGTCGTAGCGGTAGCGAAACCCGAGTGAGTCCGCGAGAGCGCGGATCGCAGTGTCACCGCCGGTGAGAAACGGCCAGTGCGCCGGATAGGCCTTCCCGGCATTGCGCAGCGTCTGGAGATATCCGCCCTGGCGCAGACGCGCCTCTGGAATGCGGTCCTTGGGCGAGAAGCTGACGGTGAGCCCGTAGTAGTCCTCGCCGAGCCGGAGCCCACTCTCGTTGATCGCCTTGATCACGCCTTTCTGGACCAGGCTGCAGAGCATCGGACAGTCGAAATAGACGAGCGTGAGCACCACCGGCTTGCCGCGGGCGGTCAGGTCTCGCAGCTGGACGCGATTCGACTCGCTGTCCATGAAGGAAGCGCTCGCCACCTGCTCGCCGAGACGCTCGACCACGTCCACGGGCGCGTCCGGCGTCGTGGCGACCTGCGCGAGCAAGATCAGCGCGGCGATCATTTCTTCTGCTCCTGCACCACCAGGTCCATGGCCCGGTCGATCGGCATGTGGACGGTGCCCTGCTTGCGATCGATCCAGCCCCAGCTCGACAGGCGCTCGATCTCGTCCTTGCGGTACGCCTGCGCCGCGCGGGTGATGTCGAAGGGGACCTGGTCGACGATCCCGATCTCCGCCTGGCCCATCTGCGCCGGGATCGGAAGCGGGCCCACGGGCTGCAGGAACTTCTCGCGCTGGTCCTGGTAGCGGTAGACGACGAACGTCGCGACCGCGAAGATCAAGATGGAAGCGACCCCGGTGCCGATGACGCCGGACCAGCGGATCCCTTCTTCCGCCTGCGCCGGCGGCGGAGCCATGTGCGCCGTGGAGTGGGAAGGTTCGTGGCTCATGGCTGCACGTACCTCAGTGAATCTTGCAGGAACGGATCGCCGACGGGCACCGGCCGCGCGGCGCGGAAGAGAAACAGCGCGGCGGCGACCGCGAGACCGCCCACGCCGACGAACGCGGTGAGGTGCGTCCAGTGGAGCCCGAGGCTCGATCCCTCCACCGCGGGCATCACCACCCAGTACAGATCGATGTAGTGGATGACCAGCATCCAGGCAGCGATGCCGCCGAGCGCGGGCGGGCTGCGCTTCAGGTCTCGCGAGAGCAGGAGGAAGAACGGGACCACGAAGTGGCCGACGAGGATGAGGATCCCCACCGGCCGCCAGACGCCGCGGCTGCGGACCACGATCCACTGTAGCTCTTCGGGGAGGTTGCCCGCCCAGATCAGCATGTACTGCGAGAACGCCATGTACGCCCAGAAGACGGTGAAGGCGAAGAGCAGCTTGCCGGCGTTGTGCTGCTGGTCGACCGAGATCACGGTTCCCAGCGGTGATCCGCTCGACCGCACCCCGGTGATGACCAGGCAGAGGAGCGCCACGGAGGAGACGAAGGAGCCGATGTAGATGTAGAGGCCGAAGATCGTCGAGTACCAGGTGGGCTGCAGGGACATCAGCCAGTCGAATGCGCCGAAGGTGAAGGTGATGGCGAAGAGCAGCAGACCGGGAGGCGACCACCACCGGGCGCGTACGGTGAACGCTGGATCGGCGGTGTCGTCCTGCCGCAACGACCAGGCGCGGAGCAGCCAGCCGAAGGCCGTCCACAGGGCGAAATAGAACACCGCGCGCAAGGTGAAGAAGCCCAGGTTCAGATAGGGCCGCTTGTGCTGGAGGAGTTCGTGCATCTCCTTCGCGACGGGCTCGTGCGGCGATACCCAGAACCAGACGTGCCTGGCGCCGAGGAGCAGCGGGATGAAGAGCACGGCGAAGAGCGGGATGGTGGCCCCGATCGTCTCGCTGAAGCGACGGATGCTCACGTTCCAGCGCGCGCCCGCCGCGTGATGCCCCATCACCAGGGTGATCGCGCCGATGGCGAGCCCCAGCCAGTACACCCAGGCGATCAGATAAGCGAGCAACGCGCGCTGCGGGGAGAAGGCCGCGCCGATCAGCGTGAGCAGGAGTCCTGCCGCTCCGGCGACGGCGGCGCCGATCATCTCCTTGCGGCCGCCGGAGTACGGCGGCAGATTCGTATCCGGTAGCGCCCGCGGCTTCATTGGCCAGCCTCCGCGCGCAGCTTCTGCTGGATGTCCGCGGGTGCGTCCGCCAGCTTCGCTGCCTGGCTGCGCCGCAGCGCCTGCAGATATGCGACCACCGCCCAGCGGTCGTGCGGGGTGAGCTGGACGGCGTAGGACGCCATCAGGCCGAATCCCTCGCTCACCACCTGGAAAACATGCCCAGGGCTCGGATTGCGCAGCTTGTGCAGGTTGGGCGGGGGTCGCAGCGACATCTGCGTGGCGACGAGCGATACCCCGTCGCCCACCAGCCCGTGGCAGATCGCGCAGTAGATCTCGAACTTCGCCCGGCCGAGCAGCATCAGCTCGCGCGTGACGGGGATGGGGATGGCACTGACGATCTGTCCGCTGCGGTCGCGGCCGGTGGTGATCTCCGGCCTCGAGGTCTGCCGTTCTCGCGGCACCGTTCCTTCCGGCGGCTGCCGCATCGCGCGTCCGTCCTCGTAGAAAGAGTTGGCCGCGAACGGCTTGAACTTCGGCTGCCGCTCCATCGGATCGACGATGGTGGTGTCGCCGCACGCCGCGCAGAGGACGCTGAGGAGCAGCAGTCTTCTCATATGCGCTCCACCACGGTGTGCACCTTGTGCGCGCCTGCCTCGCGGAACTTCTTCTCCAGCTCGGGGACGGCGTTCTCGTCGCCCGTCTCCGCGCTGATCCAGTAGGCGTCGAGGCAGGCGGTGCGGAAGCGCTCGGACTCGAAGAGCGGATGGTACGTGCGGGGCAGGCCGAAGAACACGAAGATGGAACCGAAGAAGATGGAGAGCACCGCGATGAGCACGCCCGATTCGAAGGTGATGGGGATGTTCGTCCAGAACCCGTGCGGCGGGCGGCTTCCGACGTTGATCGGGTACGCCTTGCTGTTCAGGTACCACTGCAGCGAGTAGCCGCCCAGGGCGCCCAGGACCCCTCCGGTCAGCGCCACGATCGGGACCTTGCTGCGCGGCAGCGCGAGCGCATCGTCGATGCCGTGCATCGGACGCGGCGAGTGCGCGTCGAGCCCCGGCACGCCTTGCTCGCGGAGCTTGCGGACCGCCTCGACGCAGGCGGCGGCCTCGGTGAACTGGCCGAGAACGAAGCGCCTCATCGGTGCGCTCCTTCCACCTCGCTCAACCCGCCGCCCTGGTGAAGCTCGTGGTTCAGCTCCTTCACCTCGCTGGTGGCCACCGCGGGGATGAACTTGAGGAAGACGAGGAACAAGGTGCCGAAGAAGCAGATGGTGCCGAAGAGCAGCGAGAAATCCACCCACGTCGGGTAGTACATCGCCCAGTTCGAGGGGATGAAGTCCTGATGTAACGAGGTGACGACGATGTTGAAGCGCTCGAACCACATCCCGACGTTCACCAGCACCGACCCGATCCAGAGCGTCCAGACGTTGCGGCGCGCCCAGCGCGTCCAGAACATCTGCGGGACCACCACGTTGCAGAACATCTGCGTGAAGTAGGCCCAGGCGTACGGTCCCCGCGGGCGCGTGGAGAAGAAGACGTGCTCCTCGTAGACGTTGCCGCTGTACCAGGCGGCGAAGTGCTCCATCAGGTAGCCGTAGAAGACGATGAGGCCGGTGAGGAGCATCACCTTGGCCATCGACTCCAGGTGCCGGGCCGTGATCACGTGCTTGAGCTTCATGTAGCGGCGGGCTGGAATCATCAGCGTCATCACCATCGCGAAGCCGGAGAAGACGGCGCCGGCGACGAAGTACGGCGGGAAGATGGTGGTGTGCCAGCCAGGCAGGATGGAAAGGGCGAAGTCCCACGACACGATGGTGTGGACCGAGAGGACCAGCGGGGTGGCGAGTCCCGCCAGGAGCAGGTAGGCGATCTTGTAGTGGTGCCAGTGCCGCGCGCTGCCGCGCCAGCCGAGCGCGAAGATGCCGTAGGCGATCCGCGCGCGCTTGCTGCTCGAGCTGTCGCGCAGGGAGGCGAGGTCGGGGATCAGGCCCAGGTACCAGAACAGCAGCGAGGTGATGAAGTACGTGCTCACCGCGAACACGTCCCACATCAGTGGGCTCTTGAACTGGGGCCAGATCGAGTTGGTGCTCGGGTAGGGGAACAGCCAGTAGATGGCGAACCAGGGGCGGCCGGTGTGCAGGATGGGGAAGAGCCCCGCCTGCATCACGGCGAAGAGCGTCATCGCCTCGGCGAAGCGGTTGATGCTGGTGCGCCACTTCTGCTGGAAGAGGAGGAGGATGGCGCTGATCAGCGTCCCGGCGTGGCCGATCCCGATCCACCAGACGAAGTTGATGATCCCGAACGCCCAGCCGACCGGGATGTTGTTCCCCCACATCCCGATGCCCCTCGCAACCGTGATCGCGATCGCCGAGAAGAGCACCCCGGTGCCGGCCAGCCCGATCAGGAACAGCGCGAGCCACCCCCGTTGCGGCGGTTGCCAGACGTAGGCGTTGAGCGACTTGTTGAGCGTGCCGTCGTCCTGCCTGCCCTCGATCAGCGGGGGCGGGATCAGCTGCGGGGGCAACGCGATGGCCGTCTCCGCCATCAGGCAAGCTCCGGGTTCGGGTTGGTGACGCGCGCCAGGTACGCGGTGCGCGGCCGCGTTCCCAGCTCGTGCAGCAGATCGTAGCGGCGCTCGTCCTCGTGCAGCCTGCGCACCTTCGCGTTCGCATCGTTCAGGTCGCCGAACACGATCGCCCCGCTCGGGCACGCCTGCTGGCAGGCGGTGAGGACCTCGCCGTCGCGGATCCGGCGATCCTGGAGCCGGGTCTCGATCCGGGCCCGCTCGATGCGCTGCACGCAATACGTGCACTTCTCCATCACCCCGCGCGCGCGCACGGTGACGTCGGGGTTGAAGGCCATCTTCTCGGTATTCGTGTAATCCGACGTGTACGAGAAGAAGTTGAAGCGCCGCACCTTGTACGGGCAGTTGTTCGAGCAGTACCGGGTGCCGACGCAGCGGTTGTAGATCATCTCGTTGAGCCCCTCGTCGCTGTGCACGGTGGCGTTGACGGGGCACACGTACTCGCAGGGCGCGTACTCGCAATGCACGCACATCAGCGGCTGCACCACGACGCCCGGGTTGCCGGTGTCGTCGCCGATGAAGTAGCGGTCGACGCGCAGCCAGTGCATCTCACGGCTGAGCGCGACCTGCTCCTTGCCGACCATCGGGATGTTGTTCTCGGCGACGCACGCCACCATGCAGGAACTGCATCCGGTGCAGCGCGACAAGTCGATCGCCATGCCCCAGCGGTAGCCGGGATAAGCGGGCCCCGGATACGCGGTGAGCAGCGGAGCGCGGCTCTCGGCGAGCTCTTCCCCGGTCTCCTTGAGCTTCTCGACGGTGGTGGTGGCCGCGATCAGGCGCCCCTCCATCGAGTGGTGCTCTTGCGTCTGGGCGAGGCGCGCTCTCTTGCCGACGGGAGTGACGGTCAGGCCGGGCGAGAACCAGGGGGCGTCGGTGTGGCGCAGGGGGCTGGTGTCGAATCCCAGGCCCCGACAGAGCGCCTCTCCTGCGCCGCGGCGGCCGTAACCGAGCGACGCGGTGATGGTGTCCTCCGCGTGCCCCGGCGCGATCACGACGGTCGCGTGCGCAGGCGGCCCGCGCAGCCCGAGATCGACGCGGTCGCCCTGGCGCAGGCCGAGCTTGCGCGCGGTGTCGGGCGCCAGCAGCGCGGCGTTCTCCCAGGTGACCTTCGTCACCGGATCCGGCAGTTCCTGCAACCAGGAGACATTGCCGAACCGTCCATCCCACACCCGATAGTCCGGGACGATGTTGATCTCGATGCCGGCGCTCGAGTCCGCGGGCGCGACCTGCATGGCGGCGGCAAGGATCTGGTCGTGGCGGACGGCCGGCGTCTCCGGCGGGGTCGCGGTGCCGCCGATGAACCCGTCGGCCAACCATTTCTCCCAATTGAGCGCGAAATGGTCTGGCCTTTCCGATTCCCAGAACGCGCGCAGCTGCGTGTACGCCGTGCGATCGCCCTCGCCGAGGAACGCCGCCAGCGTCTCCACCTCGCTCGCGCCGGAATAGAGCGGGGAGATGAGCGGCTGGATGAAGGTGACCGTGCCGTCGTGGGCGCGCGCATCGCCCCAGCTCTCGAGCGGGTGCAGCGAGGGGATGACCCAGGTCGCGCGGTCGGCGGTCTCGTCGAGGTAGAGCGATCGGTAGACGGAGTACGGCACCTGGGAGAGCGCCTTGCTGAAGTTCAGATCGGCCGGGGCCCCGTAGACGGGATTCCAGGCGGTGATCACCAGGGTATCGACCTTGCCGCCGCGCATCTCCTCGACGAGCTGCTCGAGCGTCCGCGGTCCGGCGTTGGTATCGTGCAGCACGGGGCGTGCTGCCGCCGCGCAGGCGCTCCCGAGCGCCGCGTTGATGGCGTGCGCGGCGGCATGCAGCACGGGCGGCTGGCGCGGTCCGACGGAAACGAGCGCGCCGCGACCGGCGGCCACGAGATCTTTCGCCACCGCATCGGCGAACTTCGCGCTCTCCGGCGGCAGGGGAAAACGCTGCTGCAGCGGCGCGTAGCGCGAGAGCGCCGGAACCTGCGCCGCCAGCCGGCCCAGCAGCGCCAGACCGAACCGGTGCAGATGCGTCGGCTTCAGACGGAGGCGATGATCGGCGTTCATCCCGGTCACCGTCAGGTTCGTCTCCACCGCGTAGAGGCGAGCCAACCGCCCGTTCGCCGGATCGCGCTTCTCCGCCCAGTCCCGCATGGCGGGGAGCGTCCCCGGCAAGGCCGCGAGCAGATCGGAGTCGAGCGAGAGCACCACCCGCGCCCGGGAGAGATCGAGGCGGACTTCGTACGCCGCGCCATACGCGAGCTGGGCGCCGTCGTGGATCTGCTGCAGCGGGATCGCGCTCCAGGAGGAGAATTTCGCCTGCGGATATGTATCGGCGAGCCGCTGGCGCAGCCGGCCGACCAGCGGCGAGGAGCCGGGCTCCATCAGGAAACGCAATCCTGCGCCGCGGCTGTCGCGAAGCGCGCGCGCCTTCTCCGCAGTCGCCTGGAGGAAATCGCGCCACGCGCTCGGCTGACCCAGGTGCTGCACGACCCCGAGGCGCTGCGGGTCGTAGAGCCGCAGCAGCTCGGCCTGCTCCAGGGGACCGACGGCGCCGCGGCTGGACGGATGGTCGGGATTGCCTTCGATCTTCGTCGGCCGGCCCTCGTTCGCGGTGACGAGCAGCCCGGTGGCCCTGCCGTCGATGACCGCTGCGGTCGCGTAGTGCAGCGGGTTCCCGGGGGTCACCTCCGGCGGTTGCCTGGTGTAGGGGAGGATCTTCTCGTCCGGCGGCTTGAGGCAGCCACCGAGCGACGCCAGCGCAGCGGACGCCCCGAGCAGCTGCAGGACGCTGCGCCGCGAGGTCGCGTCATCGGGCGGCGGCGCGGCCCCCAGCTCGCGCGAGGGAGCCGGCGGCGCCCCGTGCTCGTCCAGGCCGCGCCAGAGCTTTTGCCGCTGGCCCGCGATCGGGAATGACTTCAGCGATGGCATGTCGTGCAACTCGTGCGCGTCTCGACGTGGTACTGCTCCATCAGCTGCTTGCCGATCGCGAGCTGATCTTCCGTCGGCTTGTACGTCATGTTCGTGATCTGATCCCGGGGACGCAGGTACCTCTCCGGGTGCCGGTGGCATTCCAGGCACCACCCCATGGCCAGGGATTGCGCCTTCTCCACCTGCGCCATCTCGTCCACGCGCCCGTGGCAGGTGACGCAACCGACGCCCTGCCTCACGTGGATCGAGTGATTGAAGTAGACGAAGTGGGGCAGCTTGTTGACCTTGTTCCAGACGATGGGACGATCCGCGAAGTAGCTCTCGCGCACCGGCGCGAGCTTTGGGCTCTTGTTCCAGATCTGCTCGTGGCAGTTGAGGCAGAGCGAGGTCGGAGGCACTCCCGCGGAGGGCGACTTCTCCACCAGGTAGTGGCAGTACCGGCAGTCGATGCCTTCGTCGCCGACATGGTGGCGGTGATCGAACTGCACCGGCTGGTCGACGGGATCCTGCTGCTGGGTGAAGAACGGGGTCCGCACGTAGATCATCGGGCCGGCGATGAGGCCACCGCCGAACAGGAGCGCGAGCGCGACCAGGGCCACGCGGAACGCGGTGTTCGACGAGGGCTTGAACAAAGAGCTCATTCCGTTCTCACGTGGCTCCGAGCCGAGCAGCGGCGCTTGCTAGCCGAGGGATTTTCGCGGTGGAGGGGTGCGGATTGCGGCAGCGACCGAACGTCGCAGTCCCTCAATCGCCTGCGAGCGCGCGAGGGTGAGGGATGCTGCCCATTTCTCCGCCGACTTGGCAAGCGCCGAGTCGGCCCGTGTCTGCTGCGCGTCAGCTAACTACCCTGACGCGGAGGTCTTTCCATGGCGAAGACGGGGGGCGATTTCCTGGTCGAGCGGCTGCGCGCCTGGGGCGTCCAGCGCGTGTTCGGCTATCCCGGCGACGGCATCAACGGGATCATGGCTGGGTTCGAGCACGCCGGCGACGAGCGCCCGCGCTTCCTCCAGGCGCGCCATGAGGAGCTGGCCGCGTTCATGGCGGGAGCGCATGCAAAGTTTACCGGGGAGCCGGGGGTGTGCCTGGCCACCTCCGGACCGGGGGCCATCCACTTGCTCAACGGGCTGTACGACGCGGGCATGGATCACCAGCCGGTGGTCGCGATCCCGGATTTCCCCTACGCTTCCTACGCGGAGTCGCTCGGGTTCATGGGCTTGCGCGTCGACCGGACGCGAAGCACATGATCGGCGAGACCATCAAGACCGCCGTCGCCGGGGTGTTCAAGAAGGACGACGAGAGAGGCGAGTAGCGGTCGTCGCTCCCTTCATCGTGCCGGTCAGTCGTGAAGTGC
>MNFJ01000174.1 GCA_001918155.1 Deltaproteobacteria bacterium 13_1_40CM_4_68_19 | reverse complement strand
GCATCGTCTCGAACGAGCCCTCGGTCGTCGCCGTGCAGCAGGAGTCGCGCGGCGGCAAGAAGGTCCTCGCGGTGGGCAAGGAAGCGAAGGAGATGCTCGGCCGCACGCCTGGCAACATCGTCGCCATCCGGCCGATGAAGGACGGCGTGATCGCCGACTTCGAGATCACCGCGGCGATGCTGCGCTACTTCATCCGCGCGGCGCACAACCGGTCGACGCTGGTGAAGCCGCGCATCATCATCGGGATCCCCTCCGGCATCACCGAGGTCGAGCGGCGCGCGGTGCGCGAAGCAGCGGAGAGCGCAGGCGCGCGCGAGGTCTACTTGATCGAGCAGCCGATGGCGGCGGCCATCGGCGCCGGTCTGCCGATCACCGAGCCGTCCGGGAACATGATCGTCGACATCGGTGGCGGGACCAGCGACGTGGCGGTGATCTCGCTCGCCGGCATCGTCTACGCGAAGAGCGTGCGCGTGGGCGGCGACAAGATGGACGAGGCGATCATCCAGCACATCAAGCGCAAGTACAACCTGCTCATCGGCGAGCGGACCGCGGAGCTGATCAAGATGGGGATCGGCAACGCCTATCCGAGCGACGAAGTGCTGACCATGGACATCAAGGGGCGCGACCTGGTCGCGGGAGTGCCGCGCACGCTGACCGTCAGCTCGGACGAGATCCGCGATGCTCTCGCCGAACCGGTCAACGCCATCGTCGAGGCCGTGAAAGTGACACTGGAGCGCACGCCCCCGGAGCTGGCGGGTGACATCGCCGACCGCGGCATCGTGCTCGCCGGCGGAGGGGCGCTGCTCAAGAACCTCGATGCGCTGCTCCGCGAGGAGACGGGACTGCCGGTCTTCCTCGCCGAGGATCCCCTCTCCTCCGTGGTGATCGGCGCCGGGAAGGCGCTGGAAGAGCTCGATATCCTCCGTCAGGTCTGCTCGCCGGCATAGCCCCGGCCGCCGAAGGCGGCTTAGGGGCTACGTAGTTGCTGGCTGTTTCCGCGGAGGCGCAAACAGCCTTGTAGATCATCTTCGACTTTCCGTTACAATCCCCCGGTGCTGACGGATCTCGCGAAAGAGCGGCTCTGGGGCGTGTACGTGGGCGAGATCGCGCGGTGCCGCAAGCGCGTCGACGAGTTGCGCGGGAAGTATCCGAGCGCGACCTCGCAGGAGCTGGCGCAGAGGCTGACCGACAGCAAGAAGGCCTGGGCATCCACCGGCGGCGCGGTATCGGGCCTCTTCGGCCTCGCCCTGGTACCGGCGGACCTGATCTTCGTCACCGTGCTGCAGCTCACGCTGATCATGGAGATCGCGCTCCTGCACAAGGTGAATCTCAAGTCCGACCGCGCGCGCGACGAGGTATTCGAGGTGCTCGGGTATTCGAACGGCGCGGACACGGTGAACCTCGCCGGACGCGCGGGGCCAAAGGTAGTCGCCCGGGTGGCGGAGAAGGTGCTGACGAAGCGGGGGTTGGCGCAGATCGGACGGATCGTCCCGGTGCTCGCGTCTCCCGTGGTGGCGTACTTGAACAACCGCGATCTGCAGCGGGCCGGGGAAGCGGCGGTGCGCTTCTACGGGACCATCCGCCAGCTCCCCCGCCGGCGCGCGGCGGCTACTTCCTGAGGTTCGCGGCGAGGAACTTCAGCGTCTTGTCCCAGGCGTCCTTCGCGGCTTCGCCGTTGTAGCGGCCACCGGATGGATTGTCAGCATGGTTCACCCCGGAGAGTACACCGTCGGGTCCGGGACGCCGGCGTCGCGAAATCCCTGCGCGCGCAGCCGGCAGGAATCGCAGCGGCCGCAGGAACGGCCCCGCTCGTCCGGGTCGTAGCAGGAATGGGTCAATCCGTAGGGGACGCCGAGGCGAGCGCCGCGCTGGATGATCTGCGCCTTGGTGAGCTGCAGCAGGGGCGCGTGAACGCGGTAGCTGGCGCGGCCCTCCACGGCAGCGGCGGTCGCGACGTTGGCGAGCTTCTCGAATGCCTGGACGAATGCCGGCCGGCAGTCCGGGTACCCGGAGTAATCGATGGCGTTGACACCGAGGTAGAGGTCCTGGGCGTCGAGCGTCTCCGCGTATCCGAGCGCCAGCGCGAGCAGCACGGTGTTGCGCGCCGGCACGTACGTGATCGGGATCCCGCCGCCGATGGGCGCGTCCTTCGGGACCTCGAGATCGCCGGTGAGCGCGGAGCCGCCGATCGCGCGCAGATCCAGCGAGATCACCTTGAGCGGCGCCCCCAAGGCGCGCGCCACGCGCTCCGCGGCGGTCAGCTCGTAGTCGTGGCGCTGCCCGTAGCGCACGGCGAGCGCGTGGGGCGCGAAACCGTCCTCCCTGGCGATGGCGAGGCAGGTGCTGGAGTCGAGCCCGCCCGAGAAGAGCACCACCGCGGGGCGCATCAGAGAGACCCGGAGAGGGAGTAAGTGACAGTACAGGGAAAAGAGCAGCGGCAGCCCGGCCCCGACCCGGCGTCGGTCACGAGATCGACCAACGTCGCAGTCAGGCCGGTGATCAGCGGAAGGCCACCGTCCGGCCGGAGCGCGAAGGCGCCGCCCGAGAGCAGATATCCGTCGATGGTTTCCACGATGTTGACGTCGCAGATACAAGCCGTCGTCTGCCCTGGCGGAACGGGATCGCCAGTGAAATGGAATCCTCCGTCGGGAAGCAGATCGCTCCTCTTCGTACCCTTCCCGGGGGAGAGGAGCTGCAGTTGCGTACCGCCGTCATTCGCAGTCGCGACGCAGAGCGTAGCGGGCTTCACGAAGGGGGGGGTGATGGCCAGCCGCACGGAAGGGCCGCCATCGGGATCGATCGCGATGCACTCGTTTCCGCCATCCTGCGCCGTGAACGTGACCGTGTAATCGCCGACGACATTCGTATTCGGCGGACACTGCCGCCCGGATTCGTCGGGGCAGGCGGCGAGCAGGAGCAAGAGCAGGAGGAGGATGGGCATCAGTTCGGGGCCGAAGCGTTGGATGCAGTGCGCGCGAGGGCGGCGGCCGCCGCCTGGGCGGCCAGCTCCAGGCGCGGTTCCAGCTCGACGGCCTCGAGCACCGCCTGGCGGTCTCGCGGATTTGCGATCAAGGCTCCCGCCACGATGTCGGCCAGATCGCCCGGATCCGCGGCGCGGCCGGCGAGCTGCGCGAGCGCCTGCGCTTCCTCGTTGCGCAGCGCCGCCGAGAGGGCGAGCACCAGGCGCTTCAGGTCATTCGCGAGCTCGCCGGCGCTGGGGGCGGGCCGCGAGGGCGACAGCGCGCGGGCACGGACGAGCCGATACGGCTCCGCCGTCGGCAGCTCCCGTTCGATGACCGCGCGCTGGACGCCGCGAAGCACGATGTTGAAGCGGCCGTCTGGCAGGCGATCGACGCGCGTCAGCACGCCGATTCCGATGGCCGGCAGCACCCGCGGCGGCCGCTCGGCGGCGGCGCGGTCGTCGGGGATGTTCGCCAGCGCGAGCACCCGAAGGCCAGCGTCGCAGTCCTGCGTCATCTTGCGGTATCGCGGCTCGAAGATGTGGAGCGGCACCAGGGCGTGCGGAAGCAGCACGGCCCCGGGCAGGGGAAAGATCGGCAACGCCGGCAACGTCCGCCGGATCGTCTCCGCGTCGTCCATGCCCGAAGCCTACACCGTTTCAGGCGGCGCGGGCGGCGGCTCGCTCGGTCTGGGTGGCGCGGACGCCGGCCTGGATGCGCATGCTGTAGAAGCTGCGCCAGACGAACACCACGGCGATGGCGAAGAAGATCGCCGCCAGCACCAGCCGGGTCCCGGTCTGCATCTCGGTCGCCAGCTCGACGGCGAGCAAGCCGAAGAGCGTGGTGAACTTGATGATGGGGTTCATCGCCACGCTGGAGGTGTCCTTGAACGGATCGCCCACGGTATCGCCCACCACGGAGGCGGCGTGGAGCGGCGTTCCCTTCGACTTCAGCTCCACCTCCACGACTTTCTTGGCGTTGTCCCAGGCTCCCCCGGCGTTCGCCATGAAGATGGCCTGATAGAGGCCGAACAGCGCGATGGAGATCAGGTACCCGATGAAGTAGTAGCTCTCCAAGCAGGCGAAGGCGAGCGTGGAGAAGAACACCACCAGGAAGATGTTCCACATGCCGCGCTGCGCGTATTGCGTGCAGATCTCCACCACCTTCTTCGAGTCCGTGATGGACGCCTTGGTGGCGCCCTCGAGCTTGATGTTCGCCTTGATGAACTCCACCGCCCGGTAGGCTCCCGTGGAGACCGCCTGGGTGGATGCGCCGGTGAACCAGTAGATCACCGCGCCGCCCGTGATCAGGCCGAGCAGGAAGGGCGCGTGCAGGATGGTGAGGTACTGCATGTTCGTCCGCAGGCCGTCGGTGAGCACCATGATGATGGAGAAGATCATGGTGGTCGCCCCCACGACCGCGGTTCCGATCAGCACGGGCTTGGCGGTGGCCTTGAACGTATTGCCCGCGCCGTCGTTCTCCTCGAGGAAGTGCTTCGCCTTGTCGAACGACAGGTCGAATCCGAAGTCGCGCTTCACTTCCGCCTCGACCCCGGGGAGCTGCTCGATGATCGAGAGCTCGTAGACGGACTGGGCGTTGTCGGTCACCGGCCCGTAGCTGTCGACGGCGATGGTCACCGGACCCATGCCGAGGAACCCGAAGGCGACGAGGCCGAAGGCGAACACCGCCGGCGCGAGCATCACCTGCGAAAGCCCCTGCGCGGAGACGAAGAAGCCGATCCCCATCAAGGAGACGATGACGATGCCCATCCAGTAGGCGCTGAAGTTCCCCGCAGTGAGCCCCGAGAGCACGTTGAGAGAGGCGCCGCCCTCGCGCGAGGCGGTGACGACTTCGCGGACGTGTGCCGAATCCACCGAGGTGAACACCTTCACCACTTCGGGAATGATGGCGCCGGCGAGCGTGCCCGCGGTGATGATCAGCGACAGCTTCCACCACATGCTGGAGTCGCCGCCCAGGTTGGGGATGAGCAGGTAGCTGACGACGAAGGTAAGCGCCACCGAGACCAGCGAGGTGAGCCACACCAGGAAGGTGAGGGGCGCCTCGAAGTTCATCCGGTCGGCATTCGCGAACCGTCCGCGCTGCACGATCTCGTTGATCAGGTAGGAGCCGACCGAGGCGACGATCATCATGATGCGCATGGCGAAGATCCAGACCAGCAGCTGCACCTGGACCAGGGGATCGCGCACGGCGAGAAGGATGAAGCTGATGAGCGCGACGCCGGTGACGCCGTACGTCTCGAACCCGTCGGCCGAGGGGCCCACCGAATCGCCGGCGTTGTCGCCGGTGCAATCGGCGATCACCCCTGGGTTGCGAGCGTCGTCCTCCTTGATGTTGAAGACGATCTTCATCAGGTCGCTGCCGATGTCGGCGATCTTGGTGAAGATCCCGCCGGCGATGCGCAACGCGGAAGCGCCGAGCGATTCGCCGATGGCGAACCCGATGAAACAGGGCCCCGCATAGTCCACCGGCACGAAGAGGAGGATGCAGAGCATCATCAAGAGCTCGATGCTGATCAGCATCGTGCCGATGGACATGCCGGCCTTGAGCGGGATGGCGTAGGTCGGAAACGGCTTGCCCCTGAGCGAGGCGAAGGCGGTGCGCGAGTTCGCGAACGTATTGACGCGGATCCCGAACCAGGCGACGCCGTAGCTGCCCCCGATTCCGAGCAGGCTGAAGACCAGGATGGTGATCACCTTGGCCGCCTCGAAATGGCGCAACCATCCGAAGTAGATCACCATGATCGCGCCGATGAACCCCTCGAGGATGAGGATGAATTTGCCCTGCGTGATCAGGTAGGTCTTGCAGGTCTCGTAGATCAGCTCGGAGACTTCGAGCATCGAACGGTGCACCGGCAGCCTCTTGAGCTGCATGAAGATCCTGCTACCGAAGATCAGTCCGAGCGCGCAGATGATGAGGCCGATCTCCAGGAGCCCGCGCCCCGACATCCCCAGGAAGCTGACGCTGCTCAGGTCGGGCAAGATGAGCTTCGCCTCATCGGCGCGTGCAGCGAATGGAAGCGCGAGGATGGCGAGAAGAGGCAGGGCGCGTCTGAAAATGTTCTGCATGGGCGCGGTACTCCACCGGATCTTCGGGGCGGCGCAAAATAGGGTGATCCGCGGGACCGTGTAAAGTCCCAAGGCGCTCCCAAAAACCTTGATCTGAAGACTTTGCGCTCGGTTACCTGCTGGCGGTGACCGTCTTCGGCGAGGCGCCTTCGCGGGAAAGCGCCGCGAAATTGATGTTCCCGAACCCGCTCTGGTTGCACGCGAACATCACCCGCTTGATCACCTTGAAGGGGATCCGCCGGTCCGCCTGCACGTTGATCAGGCCTCGGAAGGGATGGTCCGGATCCTCCACGTGGATGGTCTCGTACCGACGCTTCTCGTCGCGCAGCGCCTCCTCCAACTCCGGCACGCTCATCGCGTCGCCCTTCACCAGGTCGCCGGTATTGAGCAGCATCCTGCCGTCGAAGGTGACCGCCTCGGCGGAGACGGAGATCACGGGCGCCCGATCGAGCTGCGAGCCGTGATACGCGTCGGGCAGGCGGATGTCCTTGCTCATGTACAGGACCTCGCCGTTCGCGCTGAAGTTCATCAGCAGGAAGATGACGATGATCGTCATCACGTCGACCAGCGAAGTGAGGGTGAGCGCCGCATACACCCCGCGCTTGCCGCGGATGAACTTCTTTCCCAGCACCTTGCTGCGCGCGATCCGCTCGCAGGGCCGGATGCCTGGCGTGACGATGGCCATTGCCGTCCCCTCAGTTCGCCGGCGCAACGGTCACGTTGCGCAGCTGCTCGCCCATCGCCGTGTCCACCGTCTCCACCAGATCCGCGTACACCCGCTTGATCACCTTGAAGGGGATCCGCCGGTCCGCCTGCACGTTGATCAGGCCTCGGAAGGGATGGTCCGGATCCTCCACGTGGATGGTCTCGTAAGCTTCGGGATGTCGAGGCTCGCCCCCGCCATCATCAGCTGATAACCCTTGTCGTTGAGCAGGAGCCGCACCTCGATGGTGCTCTCCTGCTTGGGCTGCGGCTCCGGCGGCCCCCCGCTGCTCGCCACCTGGAGCCCGGCGATCTGCGTCCACACTGCCGTGATCAGAAGGAAGCTGATGCAGCAGGAGAGCAGGTCGATGAAGGGCACCAGGTTCAGCTCGGCGTCCAGCGGCTTCTTTCCGCTCCTGCCGGTGTGTTCCTGCGGTGCAGCGCCAGCCATGATCGTCCTCCCTCTCGGCTCTGCCTGGCAAACGCCTACTGCTGGGGCAGATTCGTGGGGATCCGCATCTTGTCCTTGTTGGCGACGATCAGGTTGAGCACGCCCACCGAGGTCTCGTTGATGTCGTCGATCATGTGCTGGGTGCGGCCCTGAAGGAGCGAGAATGCGACCAGGGAGGGGATGGCGACGATCAGCCCGAACGCGGTGCAGTTCATCGCCTCGGCGATGCCGTCGGACAGGACCCGCGCTTTCTCCGACGCATCCACGCCCGCGACTCCCGCGAAGCACTGGATGAGGCCGACGATGGTGCCGAGCAGACCGACCAGGGTGGCGACGTTGCCGATCATCGCCAGGTAGCCCGTGCGCTTCTCGATCCGCGGCATCTCCCGGAGCGACGCCTCGTCCATCGCCGCCTGCACCTCGTCCTCGCCCTTCGGGACGTTGATCAGACCAGCTTTCACGATGTTGGTGAGCGGCGTCGTCTTCTGGCCGGCTGTGTAGCTGATCGCCTTGTCCAGATCGCCGTTGAAGATGTGGGTCTTCAGCCCGCGCAGGAACTGTTCCTTGTCCACGCTGGCGGAGAAGAAGAGAACCTGGATGCGATCGATGATCACCGCGATCGCGAAGACGAGGCAGATCGCGATCGGGTACATGCCGAAGCCGCCGCCCTTCCAGTGATGCGCGACCGTCTCGAAGATCGAGGTCATTTTGTTTCCGTCCTCTGAAAAGAGTTCAAAACCGGCCGGAGACAGCGGGTCGCGCCCACCCCTCCCGCCCCCCTGACCGAACCACGGGCTCCCGGGAGCAATCTGGGTGCCGCCCTCCAGATCGGCAATCGGGCGCTCGCTTTCGCTCCACGGCAAGCTCGCGTTGCGGAGCAGGGATCGGGCCATCGCGGCGTGCTAGGTTTGGCCCCGCGATGGCGCGCGAGGTCACCTTCCCGAAGACGCGGCACGTCGCGCTGTCCGGACTTGAACAGGCCGGAGAGGCGAAAGCGGCGGGAAGCGAGGCGATTCTCGTTCCCATCCGGGTTGCCACGCGCGCCATCCCGCCGGCGGGAGTCCCGCTGCCGCAACCGGTCGAGCCGGGCGCGCCCGGGGTTCCAGAGGAAGGCGCGCTGCCGGCCGCCGCCCCCGTGCCCGCGCTGGAAGCCGGCACCGCACCGCCAGCGCCGCAGGTCCGCGAGGTCCCTTGGGTCGTCGCTGCCGACATCGGCGCACCTTCTGGCGAGGCCGATCGGTGCGTGGCGCTGGACGGAACGCCCGTGCCGGTACGCTGCGCTTGCTCCCTGGAAGGCCGCGACGCCGCCGGAGCGCTCGCAGCGCGGGCGGCGTTGTCCGGAGAAGCGGTGCTCCTCGAGGGCCTCGATCGCTGGTACCGGCTGGGCCCGGAAGGCGCCGGCTATTGCCGCAGCTGCGAGCTTGCGCTGGTGGAGTACTTGCGCGAGAGCTTCGGCGATCATCTCGAGCCCTTCGACGCGCTCGATGCCCTGCGCTCTTCAGCGCTCCCGCAGCGAGAGCGCCCCTTCGCGCGGCAGAAGGAGGCGCTGCGTCTGTCGGAATCGGTGGAAGCGGCGAAGCGCGCGATCCTCCGGGCCCGGGACGAAGCGCGCCGCAATCGCAGCGTGGAGATGGCGGTGCTCGGACGGGTGGGGACGTTGACGCCCCTTGCCCTCGAGCTATGCCGGCACCTGGACGGGCTGGTCTTCGAGCTGCCCTCGCTGGATCCCTTAGAGGCGCTCCTGCCCCTGCTGGCGGCGCGGGCCGCGCTCGGGCTCCGACCGGCGGTGGCGATACTGCCAGCTCCCGCGACAGCCGCGCAGGTCCAGTTGTTCGCGGCGCTCGCTAGCGCGTGCGACACGGATCTGATGATCGCGGACGACGCGCCGGAGGACGCGCGCGCCGCCTTGGCGAAGCATCGTCAGTTCCTGGCGCTCGCCCGGGAACGATACCGGCCGTCCGCGCCACTCTTCGACGCGGAGGTGCTCCTCTCGCCCCGCTGCGACCACTGGACCACGGGGGCACACCAGCGCGCGACATCCGCCGCGGTGGCCGCGCTGGCCAGGGCACAGCAGCAGCCCGCCGTGCGTTTCGACCTCGCGGGCGGGGTACACGCGCGCCTCCTGGTGCTCGCGGGCGCCGCCGCGCTGCCGGCTCCGGATGCGGCGGCGGCGCGGCGGTACGTCGAAGGCGGAGGCGACGTGCTGATGCTCGGCAAGTGCACGTCCATCGACGAGGAAGGCCGCGCGGGCGAGCCGCTCTTTCCCGAGGTGAAGTCCGGTCTCGACCGCGTCGGCGAGGGTCGCGTGTTCGCCCTCGACGATGGGGCACAAGAGGCGGCGATCGCGCGCGCACTGCGCGAACTGGCCGGACGAGGCCGCGCCCAGGTGACCCTCACCGGAAGGGGCCGTCTCCTCGCGCGCGCGTATCTGGACCCGGAGCGCAAGCTCGACGTCCATTTCGTCAACCTCGAGCTGCAGGACGGGGCGTTCGCTCCCGCCCAAGGCGTGCAGGTCACCATCGCCGGCCAGGCGGCGGGCGGAGGGCGAGCGGCGTACTGGTTCGCGCCGGAGCGAAGCGGGGGAAAGGACGGAGAGCGCATCCCGCTGAACCCATCCGGATTCGCGGTCTCGACGATCTTGCCCAGCGTCGAGGCGTACGCGCTGCTCGCCGTGCCGCGGTAGGCTACGGCTTGTCCCGAATCACTCCCATCTGCAGTGGCGGATTGGAGGCGCGCTCCAGATCGACGATCCGCGTCTTGCCCACGTACGCCGTCGTCTCGTACCGCGTGATCCGTCCGATCTTCTTCACGATGTTCGCCATCCGCTCCGCTTCCCGGAGGATGGCGGCCAGCTCCTCGCGCCCCTTCTCGTTCTCCTGCGTGCGCCGCAAGAGCAGCTCGGAGAAACCCAGCACGCTGGTGAGCGGCTGGTTCAGCTCGTGCGCTGCTGCGCCGGCCAGCTCGGAGACGACCGCCGCCTTCTCTGCTTCCTCCAGGCGCTCGCGCGTGTTGCGCAGCTCGGCCTCGCGGCGCAGCTCCTCTCGCAGGTCGCGGAAGACGCCGACGGTGGCGGTGTCGCGGCCGTCCTCGGCGACGATCGCGGCGGAGAGATCCACCGGGATCACCTCGCCGCCCCTCGCCACCACCTCGCAGCGCATGCGTCCGAACTCCTCGCCGGCCGCACGCGAGGCGCGAAGCCGCT
The DNA here is from genome assembly GCA_001918155.1 of Deltaproteobacteria bacterium 13_1_40CM_4_68_19. GTDB lineage: Bacteria > Myxococcota > Myxococcia > Myxococcales > 40CM-4-68-19 > 40CM-4-68-19. The sequence goes on along the minus strand of MNFJ01000174.1, from coordinate 40,140 downwards.
GCATGATCCTTTCCGCCAACCCGCGCGGGTACAGCTCGCGCACGCTCGTCTTTCCCACCAGCGCCGCCGCCGAGAACCCCGTCATCCTCTCGGCGGCCTTGTTGAAGAGCAGGATTCCGCCCCTGAGGTCCGCCGCGACGATGCCGTCGGAGGTGGCGTCGATCAGGCGCTCGAGGAACTCCTTGGTCTTGCGCAGCTCGCTGTCCTCGGACCTGCGCAGTCGCTCGAGCTCGCTGCGATCGCGGGCCGCGCGGATCAGGGTTCGCAGCAGCGGGGGAAGATCCACCGCGGCATTCCCGAGCCTCACGAGGCCGTCGAGCGCCTCCGCGTCCGGGCCCGGCGCGGCTCCGTCGGCGAGGACGCCGACCACAGGCGCATATCGGCGGCGCACCTCGACGAGCTGGCCGGCGGCCGCAGGCAGATCGATCACTGCCGCACCACCGTCGGCCAGATCGAATCCAGCCGCGGCGAGCTGCGGCGCAAGCGCCAGCGCCGCCGGTCCCACGAGCGCAACGGGCGATGTTCGAACCTGTGGCAACGGTCGGTCTCTCGTCCCCCGACCGGAAACTCTACCGCGAGTCAGCGAGCTCCACGAAATGCCGAGAGAGCGGCCGCCATCACTTCCTTCACTGGAACGCCCGACCGCTCGGCCGCCTGCCTGCAGTCTTCGAATTCCGGCCCGACGTTGACCAATGTCCCCGAGAGGCGGCCGACCTTGACGCGCACCTTTCCGTACGGCGTGTCGACTTCCACCATCTCCCGCTCGAGGACACGCCGTTCGATGCGCGTCGCCCGGATCCCCAATGTGGTCGTTTGCCTGAAGATCTCCGTTTCGACGGCAGCGCGGGACGCTTCGGCTGCGAGGGCGCCGAAGAGATGCCCGGGCCGCCCCTTCTTCATCGTGAGCGGCGCCACCCACACGTCCAAGGCGCCAGCAGCGAGCACCGACTCCAGCGCGGCGGCGATCAGCTGGGGAGAAAGGTCGTCGAGGTTCGCTTCCAGCATCCACGCCGCCTCGCTCGCCGGCGCCGCCGTCCGTCCGAGCACCGCGCGCAAGAGATTGGGCGCGTCTTCCCATCGCTTGGTCCCCGCGCCGTAGCCGATCCGATCGACGGTCAGCTCCGGAACCGCCGGCGATTCCTCCGTCCAGGCAGCGAGGATCGCCGCACCCGTCGGTGTGGTCCGCTCACCGGGACCGCTCGGGCGCAGGGTTCGCCCGCGCAGCACCTCGAGCGTGGCGGGAGCGGGGACGGGAATGACGCCGTGCGCGGTCAGCGCGGTGCCTCCGCCGGACGGAGGAGGAAGCGCCACGACGCGGCCCGGCGCGAGCGCATCGATCAGCAGCGCAGCCCCGACCAGGTCGACGATGGAATCGAGGGCGCCGATCTCGTGGAACTCGACCTCGTCCGGCGCAATGCCGTGGATGCGCCCTTCGGCTTTCGCGAGCAGCGCGAAGCTCGACTGCGCCAGCTCGGCGGCGCGCGGCGGTAGCCGGGCGCGGGAAAGGAGGTCCCGGATCTCGCGCCACCTCCTGTGCGCGTGGCCCTCCTCGGGCGCGCGGACCTCGACGTGGAGCGCGCGAATCCCGGCGACCTCCACTTCGCGCGCTTCCACCGAGACCCCGGAAAGCCCGAGGCGGCGCAGCCCCTCGTCCAACGCCGCGCGGGGAGCGCCGAGGTGGAGGAGCGCGGCGATCACCATGTCGCCGGCGATTCCTCCGACGGGCTCGAGGACGAGCGTGCTCATCTGGTGCGCGCCTCCCGTGGCCCCTCCCCTTCCGCGCGCGCGGCGTGCGACTGACGCGCGATCAGTGCGGCGACGAAGCCCGCGCTGAAGCCGTTGTCGATGTTCACCACCGAGACGTTGGCGGCGCAGGAGTTCAGCATCGCCAGCAGCGCCGCCATCCCGCCCAGGGAAGCGCCGTACCCGACGCTGGTCGGGACAGCGATCACCGGCCGCGCCACGAGCCCTCCCACGACCGATGGCAGGGCTCCCTCCATGCCCGCGCAGACCACCACCGCGTCGGCCTGGCGCAACGCCGGAGCGTGCCGCAGCAGACGATGCAATCCCGAGACCCCCACGTCGTAGAGTCGTTCCACCTGGGCACCGACCACCTGCGCAGTCGCGCAGGCCTCCTCGGCGATGGGAATGTCGGTGGTCCCGGCGCAGACCACCGCCACGAGCCCTTCGCGGGGCGGCGGCCCCCCGGGTGGCGGAGCGGAAAACGTGCGGGAGATCGGGTCGTATCGGCCGGTTGGCGCCGCCGCGAGCGCCGCGGCTTCCGCCTCGGGCGCCATGCGCGTCACCAGCACCGCCTGGCCGAGCGACACCAGGCGCGCGACCAGCGCGCCGATCTGCTCCGGACGCTTGCGCTCTCCGTAGACGACCTCGGGAACGCCCATCCGCAGAGCGCGCTCGCCGTCCAGTTGCGCGAACTCCGCGATCTGCTGGACGGGCAGCTCTCCGAGCCGCCGGACGGCGTCCTCTATGGCGATCTCGCCCGCCTTGACCAGTTCCAGGAATTCTCGCAGCGCCCGCGCGTCCATCGGGCGCGATCTATCACACGACGCCCAGCATCGAGAGCAGGCGCGAGAGCGATTCCTCCACGGGCGTCGCCACGATGCGCCCCGCGTAGCGGACGCCCGGAAGTCGCAGGTCCGTCACCAGCAGCAGTGTGGAATCGAGATCGCCGAACGCCGCCTGCATGGTGTCGGCGAGCGTGCCGGAGCCGACGTGCGGGATCGACGGCACCAGGGTCAACCCGACCGCCGCCGCGACGCCGCCGACGTAGCTCGACACCACGATGTTCGACATTTCCGCGAGGGCGCTCGTATACAGCGTCGGTTTCTGGATGGCTCCGCCCGGCGCGCCGAGCAGGAGCCCGCCCATGAGCGTCGCCCCCTCCTGCGTCACGTGCATCATCCAGCGCAGCCGCGCTCCCCCTTCCACCTCGAAATGAACGGAGAACGCGGCGCCGTCCGGCTGTAGCACGCGCTCCACCGCCCCCTTTGGCGCCACCTGTACGCGGGGCGGCGCCGCCTCGACGAACGTGCCGAGCAGCCTCCCGAGCGACCGGGCGGCGTCGGCGGAGCCGAATTGCGCGAGCTGGCGCATCGCCTCGATCTGCTGCGGCGTGAGCTCCAGCGGATTGAGGGGCCGGCGCTGCTGCATCAGGCCGCCCCTCGAAGCCGCTGCGAGGCTTCCGCCAGCTCATGCAGCCCCCGCGGATCGAGCACGAGCAGTGGCCGTCCGTTGCCGAGCACGGTGGTGCCCGCGAGGCCCTTGATCCGATCGATCGGGGGGAAGAGAGGCTTGAGGACCGCTTCCTCTTGCCCCACCAGCCGGTCCACCGAGAGCGCGAAGGTGATCCCGTCCACCTCCAGCACCGCGAATGGCCGCGGGCCTGGGGGCGCGAGCGAGGGAAGGCCGAAGAGCTTCGCCAGCGAATAGGCGCGGACGAGCTGGCCCATGACGGCGAGCGACCGGGCCTCGAATCCTTCTCCGCCGCGCGCCGAAAGATCGTATTCGGTGGTGGCGACGATGCGGGTCATCGGCAGCCCGTACAACTCGCCGCCGATCTGCACCAGGAGAAGGTTCGCCATCGACACGCTGAGCGGCAGCTCGAGCGTGAAGCGCGACCCCTTCCCCGGCGCGGAGCGGAGCGCGATCTTGCCGCCGAGCCCCTCTACCGCGGACTTGACCGCGTCGAGGCCGACGCCCCGGCCGGACAGATCCGTCGCTTCGTCCCGCGTGGAGAGGCCGGGGAGGAAGGCCAGCTCGTAGCTCTGCTGCTCGTTGATCTCGGGGACCCTGTCGGGCGAGAGCGCTCCCATGTCGATGGCCCGCTGCCGCAGCCGTTCCCCGTCGAACCCGGCCCCGTCGTCGCTCACCTCGACCAGCACCTTGTCCCGTTCGCGGCGCGCCGACAGCACGAGCAGGCCGCGCACGGACTTGCCCATGGAGATCCGCTGCGCACTCGTCTCCAGCCCGTGATCGACCGCGTTGCGGACGAGGTGCGTGAGCGGATCGGCCAGTGCCTCGATGACGGTGCGGTCCAGCTCGACGGCGCCGCCCTGGACCTCCAGCTCGACTTCCTTGCCGAGGCGATGTGCCAGATCGCGGATGGCGCGGGGGAGCCGCTCGGTGAGCGACGAGAAGGGCGTCAGGCGCGCGTTCATCACGCGGCCGTGCAGATCGCGAGCCGTCCGGCGCAGGCGGTCGATCTCCGCTTCGAACTGCGCCGCGGCGTTTTCCGGCAAGTGCCGGGCCGCCTCGCGAAGCCGCGCGATCCCGTGCAGCACTTCGGCCGCCTGGTCGAGGAGCTGATCGAGGGCCTGCGCGCGAACGCGCACGGTCGCGTCGGTCCGCGCCTCCTCCGTCCCGGCGCTATCGGGGACCGCCCGCACGGCGCCACCCTCTTCGGCCGCTTGCGGCTCGGGGCTGGGCGCGTTCGCGATGGGAGCCGGGCGCACCTCGATCTCTTCCACTTCCGGAATCCCCTCGAACGCCGCGCGCACCTCGTCGGTGGGGCGCGCGGTGGCGAGCAGCGCGGTGACGCGAACGCCGCCCCTCTTCTGCATCAGCGCGGCCGGCTGCGGGTCCATCTCCAGCAGGACGCCGAGCCCTTTCAGCTTCCGCTGCACGATCAGGCTGCGCGCTCCCGGCGCCTGGCATGCCTTGGAGAGGGAAAACGCGACGTCGAGCCTCGGGGTCCCCGGGTCCGCCAGCGGCTTCTGCGCCGCGATCCGGGGCGGCGGCGTCGGGACGCCGTCGGGAAGGAGGCGGGACGCCTCTGCGAGCCTCGCCGCGAGCGCGAGCGGAGCGCCCTCGTCGGCGCGAGGCGCATGCGCGGTTCCGGAAGCGTGTTGCACCTCCTGCACCAGCGCGTCGGTCGCCTGGAGCAGCAGGTCGACGTGGGTCCGCTCGGGTCTCGCATGCTGCGCCTTCAGCTTGCCGATCAGGGTCTCCGCGGCATGGGCGATGGCCACGATGCCGGAGAGACCGATGGTCGCCGCGCTTCCCTTCACGGAGTGCACGCGGCGGAAGATCGAATCCCACAGCGCGCCGCCGGGAGCCTCCTGCTCGATCCTCACCAGCTCGGAAGCGAGCTGCTCGAGCTGTTCCGTCGCTTCCGCGACGAAGGCGTGCAGGTACTTGTGGGGCGCGTGCGCCATGACGGCTACTCGCCGAGCACCTTCTTCACCACCGCGAGCACGTCCTCCCCGCGGAAGGGCTTGACGATGAAGTCGGTGGCGCCTGCCTCGATGGCCTCCATCACCAGCGACTCCTGCCCGAGCGCAGAGCACATGATCACCACGGCATTGGGATCGTGCTGCACGATCTCGCGGGTGGCATCGATGCCGGACTTGTAAGGCATCACGATGTCCATGGTGACGAGATCGGGCTTCAGCTCGCGGAACAGGTTGACTGCCTGCACCCCGTCGTCGGCTTCTCCCGCGACGGCGAACCCCGCGGCGGTGAAGATGTCGCGCAGGGTGTTGCGCATGAAGAGCGCGTCGTCGACGATCAGCACTCGCCTCTGGGGCATCGCTTTACGCCTCCACCAGGTTGTCGATGGCCCGCTGCAGCTGCTCCGGATCGATCAGCTTCACGGGACCCTCGGCTGAATCCACCTGCGCGAGCACCGCTCCCGACGGCTCCTTCAGCTCGCGTGCTTCCGCGGGGATCTCCTCGATCCCGGCGACCTCCGACACGTACAACCCGACGTCACCTCTCGGGCGCTGCAGCATTACCACCTTGCCTTCCGGGCGCGCCGGGCGGGCCTTCAGGCCGACCAGCGGCCCCAGATCGATCAGGGCGGCGACCCGCCCCTGCTGGCTCATCACCCCGAGCAACGCCGGCGGCGCGCGCGGGACGCGCGAGACGAAGGTCATCTCGGTCACCCGCCGCACCGCGGAAAGCGGCAGCGCGTAGCGGTTGCCTCCGTGCAGGCAGATGACGGCGCGGGGCATCAGATCACTCCAGTTTGAACCGCGAGACGACCGTCTGCAGCTCCACGGACAGGTTGGTCAGCTCCTGCGAAGCGGAGGCGATGGACGCCGTCACCACCGCCTGGTCCCGGATGGCGCGGGACACCTCCTCGGTGCTCTTGGCATTCGAGGAGGCGACCTCGCGGATCTCGCGGATGGCCTTCACCATCTCCTCGGAGCCGGCCAGCTGCTCCTTGGCGGCGTGCGAGATGGCGGTGACGCGGGCGGTGCCTTCCTGGGTGGCGCGGACGACCTCGTCCAGAGAAAGGATGATCTGGGCCAGGTCCTCGCGCCCCTGACCGAGCTCGTCGATGCCCTCCCTCATCGCGGCCACGGCGTGCTGGCTGCGCTGGCTGATCTCCTGCGCCAGCCGGCTGATCTGCTCCGCGGAGCGGCCGGCCGATTCGGCGAGCTTGCGCACCTCGTCGGCGACGACGGCGAAACCGCGGCCGTATTCGCCCGCGCGCGCCGCCTCGATCGCCGCGTTCAGCGCGAGCAGGTTCGTCTGCTGCGCCACGCCGGTGATGGCGACGACGATCTTGCTGATCTCCTGCGTCTTCTCCCCGAAGGCGAAGACGGTTTCGGAGGCGGCCTCGATCTCGGCGAAGACCTTCTTGATCTTCTCCGCCGCGAGCTGGGCCGCCGCTCCGCCCGACTGCGCCGCCGTGGACGTGGCCGTGGCGGCCTCGGCCGCCGCCTGCGCGGTGTTCGCGCTGGAATTGATGGAGGTGGCGATCCCGGTGATCAGCGCGCTCGCCCGTTCGACCAGCCTGAGCTGCTCGTCGGCGCCCTTGGCGATGTGGTCCATCGACTCCTTGATCTCCTCCGCCGACGCGGTCACGTTGCCGGTGGAGACCTGCATTTCATCGGCCGAATCGGCCACGGCGCGACTGGTGTTCTGGATGTGCCGGACCAGGTCGCGGAGGTTCTCCTGCATGTGCGAGATGGCGACGGTCAGCTCGTCGACCTCGTCGGCGCCGAGGTAGGAGGGCCTCTCGCTGGGCAGCGCCTTGGAGAGATCGCCCCGGCTGATCTCGAGGGCGCTCCGGTTCAGCCGCACGACGCGGTTCGCGATCTGCTTGAGTCCGACGGACACCGCGACGGCGACCAGCAGGCCGGCCAGCACCCCGACGATGGCGCGCTGCGGATCCAACCCGCGGCGGATCACTTCGTAGACGAGGACGCCGGAGAGCACTGCCCAGATGCTCATGTCGCCGAAAAAGACCTTGAAGAACAATCCCAGCCGCCGGGACTGGCCTCCGCCGCGGGACGGACGGACGGGTTTGAGTCCGGGGCTGCTCGGAACCTGCGGCGGCAGGGGCCGGCTCGGCGCCGCCAGCGACCGCAGCGGCGCCTCGTGCTCGTCGGTTCCGAGCAGTTCCTGATGCGCTGGCGTGGCCATCTCGGCGCCACTGTATCCCGAGGCGCGCGAAGGGCAAATGACGTTCACGTCCGGCCGTTGCATGGAGCAGGTGACCCGGCTACCGTTCCTCACCCATGGCTGCGCGCGCAACGACCGCGGGATTTCCCAAGAGCGCCGAGGGCGCTCTCGACGAACGATCGCGCCGTGTTCTCGCGGCGATCGTGCGCGATTACATCCACAGCGGAGAACCGGTAGGCAGTCATGCGATCGCCCGGCGGCAGGACGTCGACGTGTCGTCGGCGACCGTGCGCTCGGTGATGTCCGATCTGGAGGAGATGGGCTTCTTGCAGAAGCCGCACACGAGCGCCGGCCGGATTCCGACGGCGCACGGGTTCCGCTACTACGTCGACGCGCTCCTGCGCGTGAAGCCGCCGCTGCCGGAAGAGCGGGAGCAGATCGCGCGGCGCGCGCACGAGGCGACGCAGCTCGAGGGCCTGATGACGGCGGCGTCGCGCGTGCTCCATTCGTTGACCCATCACGCCGGCGTCGTGGCCTCGCCCCGGCCACAGTCGGAGCGGCTGCAACGGATCGAGTTTCTCCAGCTTCGCGAGGGTCGACTCCTCGCCGTGCTCGTCGCCCGCTCGGGCGCTGTCCGCAACCGGCTGGTCGCGCTGCAACAACCGATGACCGCCGCGCAGCTCGACGAGGCGGCGAGGTACCTCAACTCCCTGATCGCCGACCGCACGCTCGCCGAGGCCGGCTCGCGGCTGCGCGAGGAGCTGGTACGCGATCGGCGGGAGCTCGGCGAGCTGCAAGCGCGCGCGCTCGCACTCGGCGCCGAGGCAGTGCAGCTGGAGGCCCCCGCGGTGCACATCGAAGGGCAAGCCTCGCTCCTCGAGGACAAGGCGCTGGCGCACGATCTCGACAAGATCCGCGCGCTCTTCCGCGCTCTGGACGAGAAGGAGCGGCTCCTCGCCGTGCTCGACCGGACGCTCGCGGCGCAGGAGCTGCGGATCTTCATCGGCGCGGAGAGCGGGATCGTCGAACCGGACCTCGCGATCGTGGCGGCGCCGTACCGGCTGAAGGGAGAAGTGGTCGGCGCGCTCGGAGTCATCGGACCGACGCGGATGGACTATTCCAGGGTCGTCCCCCTCGTCGAGTTGACGGCCCGGACCGTCGGGCTCACCCTCGACGGGACCGACGAAGAATAAGCCCTGCCTCCCCTTGGCGGAGCGCTCCGCTGCGCTATGTTACCGCCTCTTTTGGAGGAGACGACTTGGTTCCCGACGATACGCAGGTCCCGCCCGGCGCCGCAGTAGACGACGAGAGAGGGGTGCCGGAGGGCGGCACCGATTCCGGCGGCGAGGCCGCCGATCCGCAGAAGGTCGCCATGTTGCAGGCGCAGCTGGAGGAGTCCTTCAAGCGCGCGCGCGAGACCTCCGATCGCCTGAAGGATACGCACGAGCGCTTGCTGCGCACGGCCGCGGAGTTCGACAACTTCAAGAAGCGCGCGCTGAAGGAGAAGGAGGACGTGCAGCGGTTCGGCATCGAACGTCTGCTCAAGGACTTCTTGCCGGTGATGGACAACCTCGAGCGCGCCCTCGATCACGCCGAGCAGCACGATCCGCGGCAGGTCATCGAAGGAGTTCGGCTGGTGCAGAAGCTGTTCGAGACGACGCTGGCCAAGCACGGTGTGACGGGGTTCTCCGCTCTGGGGAAGCCCTTCGATCCCGGCCTGCACGAGGCGCTGATGCAGCAGGAGAGCGACGAGCCCGCCGGCACCGTGGTGACGGAGATGGCGAGGGGATACAAGCTCAACGATCGGCTCGTCCGGCCCGCCGCGGTGGTGGTAGCCAAGCCTCGCACCCCCGCGCAAGCCGCTCCGGCGACGGACGGCGAGGGTGGGGGACAAGGCTGAATCCTCCCACGCGGGGCTTCCTCCGAAATTTCGGACCGCGCGGACCCTTGAGGTAGAAGGGATCGGGGGAGAGCGCCTTCAATGCCCAAGGTCATCGGCATCGATCTCGGCACCACCAACAGCTGTGTCGCAGTGATGGAGGGTGGCGAGCCGGTCGTGATTCCCAACTCGGAGGGCAGCCGCACGACCCCATCGATGGTCGGCTTCACCGAGGCCGGCGAGCGTCTGGTGGGGCAGATCGCCAAGCGGCAGGCCGTCACCAACCCGGAAGCGACCGTCTTCGCGGTGAAGCGCCTGATCGGCCGCAAGTTCGATTCGGAGGAGGTGCGCAAGAGCATCTCCGTCTCCAGCTACCGGATCGTCTCGGCGGACAACGGCGACGCCTGGGTGGAGCTGCGGGGGAAGCGGTACAGCCCCGCGGAGATCTCCGCCATGATCCTCTCCAAGATGAAGCAGACCGCGGAGGACTACCTCGGCGAGCAGGTGACCGAGGCGGTGATCACCGTCCCCGCCTACTTCAACGACGGGCAGCGCCAGGCCACCAAGGACGCCGGCCGCATCGCGGGCCTGAACGTGCTTCGCATCATCAACGAGCCGACGGCCGCGGCGCTCGCGTACGGCCTCGACAAGGCCCAGGGCGGCGTCGCGAGCAAGACCGGCGCGAGCATGCGCACCTCGGGCGCCGAGAAGATCGCGGTCTACGACCTCGGCGGCGGCACCTTCGACATCTCGGTCCTGGAGCTGAACTCGGGCGTGTTCGAGGTGAAGGCGACCAACGGCGACACGTTCCTCGGAGGCGAGGACTTCGACCAGCGCATCGTCGATTACCTGAACCAGAAGTTCCAGAAGGCGACGAAGATCGACCTGCGCCGCGACCGGATGGCGCTGCAGCGCTTGAAGGAGGCCGCCGAGCGCGCCAAGCACGAGCTCTCCTCGGCAACCGAGACCGACGTGAACCTGCCGTTCATCGCGGCGGACGCGACCGGCCCCAAGCACCTCACCGAGACGATGACCCGCGGGCAACTGGAGGAGCTGGTCAACGAGCTGGTGCAGAAGACGATCGAGCCGTGCCGCATCGCGCTCAAGGACGCCGGCGTCAACACCAAGGAGATCGACCGCGTCATCCTGGTGGGCGGCATGACGCGCATGCCGAAGGTCCAGCAGGTGGTGCAGAACTTCTTCGGCAAGGAGCCGCACAAGGGCGTCAATCCGGACGAGGTCGTCGCGATCGGGGCGGCGATCCAGGGCGGCGTGCTCAAGGGCGAGGTGAAGGACGTCCTCTTGCTGGACGTGACTCCGCTCTCGCTCGGCGTGGAGACCGCCGGCGGCGTGAACACGCGGATCATCGAGAAGAACACCACCATTCCTGCGCGAAAGTCCCAGGTGTTCTCGACGGCGGTGGACAACCAGCCGATCGTGAACGTGCACGTCCTGCAGGGCGAGCGCGAGATGGCAACGGACAACAAGACGCTCGCGCGCTTCGAGCTGGTGGGCATCCCACCGGCGCCCCGCGGAGTGCCCCAGATCGAAGTGGCGTTCGACATCGACGCGAACGGCATCGTCCACGTCAGCGCCAAGGACCTCGGCACCGGGAAGCAGCAGAGCATCCGCATCGTGGCGTCTTCGGGTCTGACCGAGCGCGAGATCCAGAAGATGATCGCGGACGCGGAGCAGCACAAATCGTCGGACAAGAAGAAGAAGGAGCTGGCGGACGTGAAGAACTCCGCCGACGGCCTGATCTATACGACCGAGAAGGCCCTGGAAGAGTACGCCACGCTCCTGCCCGCGAAGGACATGGCGGAGATCCGGGCGGACCTCGAAGCGCTCAAGGCGGTGGTCGGCTCCGAAGACCTTCCCCGGATCAAGGCCGCAGTCCAGCGCCTGGAAGGCTCGGCCTACCGCATCGCCGACGCCCTCTATTCCTCCAGCGACCCCGGCGAGAAGAAAACCGCCGCAAAGTCCTAGAGCTTTCACCCACAGAGCGCACAGAGCACACAGAGGTTTGTGGGCTTGGGAACCCAATCTCCGGGCGCTTTGCGCGCTCTGCGGTTGATGTGGAGGATTGACAAGAATCCCGTTGTTCTTACGTTAGACGTGGCGCGTCGAGCGCTTGGTTGCCTGTCCGAGGAGTGAAGGTGTCGCAAAAGCGTGACTACTACGAGATCCTCGGGGTCGCCCGAACCGCAACTGGACAGGAACTGAAGAGCGCGTTCCGCAAGCTCGCCGTCCAGTACCATCCGGACAAGAATCCCGGCGACAAGGTCTCCGAGGAGAAGTTCAAGGAGGCCTCCGAGGCGTACGAAGTCCTCTGCGACCCGGACAAGCGCGCGCGCTACGACCGGTTCGGGCACCAGGCGCCGGGCGGATTCGGGCCCAGCCCCTTCGAGGCGGGGTTCAGCGGGAACATCAACGACATCTTCGGGGACATCTTCGGCGAGATCTTCGGGCAGCGCGGGCGGTCGCGGGCCGCGCGCCAGAGGGGAGCGGACCTCCGCTACAACCTGGAGGTGAGCTTCACCGAGGCGGCCTTCGGCACCGAGGCGAAGGTCAAGATTCCCCGCCACAAGGAATGCGCCGTCTGCCACGGGTCGGGCACCAGGCCGGGGACCGGACCGAAGACCTGTCCCACCTGCCACGGAGCCGGCGAGCTGCGGATGACGCAGGGGTTCTTCCAGATCTCCCGGACCTGCGGCCAGTGCCAGGGGACCGGCAAGGTCATCACCGACCCATGCATGACCTGCCGAGGCGCGGGCAAGGTCGAGACGGAAAGCGTGCTCACGGTGAAGGTGCCGCCGGGAGTCGATACCGGGACCCGGCTCAAGCTGACCGGCGAAGGTGAGTCAGGAGAGAGGGGCGGCCCTCCGGGAGACCTGTACGTGGTCGTGCACGTCCAGGAGCACCCGATCTTCATCCGCGAGGACACCGAGGTCATCTGCGAGGTCCCCATCAGCTTCACCCAGGCGGCGCTGGGCGCCACCATCGACGTGCCGACGCTCGACGGGAAAGTGAAGATGAAGATCCCGTCCGGCACGCAGAGCGGCAAGGTCTTCAGGCTGCGCGGGAAAGGCGTTCCGCACCTCAACGGCTACCAGCGCGGCGACCAGCACGTGCGCGTGACCGTCGAGGTGCCGGAGGAGCTGACCAAGAAGCAGCGCGAGCTGCTCGAGCAGTTCGCCACCCTCGCCGGCGAGGACGCGCACCCGCAGTCGAAGTCGTTCTTCGCCAAGGTGCGCGAGCTGTTCGGGTCTGAAGAGTCGGAAGAGGAAGCCACGGGTTAGGGAGCCCCCCGACATCTTGCGCCTCGATCGCGTAACCTCGTGCGCGACTGTTGCGTAAGGCCTGAATGGGACCGACGGACGAAGAGCTGATGTCGGCCTACGTCGCGGGCGATGCCCGGGCGTTCGAAAAGCTCTTCGCCCGGCTGGCGCCCCGGGTGCACGCATTCTTCCGGCGCTCGTTCCGGGACGAGGGAGTGGCGGACGACCTGCTCCAGGTGACGTTCATGAAAGTGCATCGCGCGAGGGCGCAATACCGGCCGGACCTCAAGCTCGGTCCCTGGCTGTTCGCAGTCGCCGCCCGCGTCCGCATCGACGAGCTGCGCCGCCGCTTTCGCCTTCCCGAGGACGCGGACGAAGACGCGATCGCGCTGGCCGAGGCACAGCCGCAGCCGGATCCGCCCCTCGACACGGACGTGAAGGACGCGGTGCGCGCTGCCCTCGATGCCTTGCCGCAATCGCAGCGCACCGTCATCCACCTGCACCGGTACGAGGGAATGACGTTCGCCGAGATCGCGACCGTCCTTTGCTCCACGCCGGGCGCGGTGAAGCTGCGCGCCTTCCGCGGATACGAGACGCTCCGCCAGCGGCTCAAGGGGCTCCTGTGAGCCTCTGCGACGACCTGCGAGCGAACGCCGCTGGAATCGCGGCACTGCCCGAGGGCGATCTCGATCGCGAGACCTTTTTCGCCCACGCCCGCGGGTGCTCCGGCTGCATGGAGGCGCTGCGGGAGGGGGAGAAGCTCGTCGCGGCGCTGGCGAGCGCGGAGCTGCCGCCGCCTTCTCGCCGCGCGCTCCGCCGCGCATCCGCGCCGATCCTCGCCGAGCTGACCCCCTCGCGGTGGCCACTGCGCGCCGCGGCGGCAGTGGCCGCCTTCGCCATTCCGATCCTGTTCTCCCATCATCGCGATCTGGAAGGCTGGGCGGCGGCTCTTCTCGTCCTGACGCTCGCCACCGCCTTGAGCGCGACCGCTGGAACGCTCCACGCCGGCGCCTGGGTCGCGCTCGCCGCCTCGGCGGGACTCGCCATCGGCGCGGGCGGCATCCCGGGCTTTGCAGACACGGGGCCGGGGCTCGCAACGCGCGTCGGAGTCGACTGCCTCGCGCTGGAGCTGGCTGGGGCGGCGGTCGCCACGGCGCTGGTGCTGTGGAGGGCGGGGGCGAACGCCGCATTCCCCGCTGCGACCGCGGCCGCCGGCGCCCTGGCGGCGCAGGCCGCGCTCCATCTCGCCTGTACGGCGCATGCGCAAGCGCCTCATCTCTGGGTATTTCACGTCGGGGGCGTCGCCGCGGCGGCGCTCGCGGGCTGGATGCTGCAGAGGCGCCTCTACCTGAGCAGCGTCCGGAGTTGACCGGCGGACCGTTTCCTCAGTGCGACAGGATGGGAAAGCGCGGACGTTGCGGGGCGGCGCGAACCGCGCCGACCTGTTGCGCCGGCCCCTCTGCGCCCGCAATGCCGCCTACCAGGTCGTAGTCGCCAGCCTGCTCGATCTCGACGCGCACGATTTCTCCGGCGCGCGCCTGACCGCGGTTGACGTACACCTTGCCGTCGATCTCCGGCGCCTGGCCCATCCAGCGGCCTTCGAGGAGAAGATCCGTCTCCTCCGAGACGCCCTCGATGAGCACGTCGATGGCGCGCCCGATCAGCCGCTGCTGGTGCGCCTTGCTGATCTTCCGCTGGATGCCGAGCAGCTTCTTCTGCCGCTGGGCCTTGACGCGCTGGGGAAGCTGGCCATCGAGCGCGAACGACTCCGTCCCTTCCTCGCGTGAGAACTGGAAGACGCCCACCTTCTCGAAGCGCATCTCCTCCACGAAGTCGCACAGCTCCTGGAACTGGTCGTCCGTCTCGCCCGGGAAACCGACGATGAAGCTGGTCCGGAAGGTGAGATCCGGCACCCGGTCCCGGATCTTGCGCACGAGCCGCCGCATCCAGGCGGCATCGCGCCCCCGCTTCATCCGCCGCAGCACCGGATCGCTGATGTGCTGCAGCGGCATGTCCAGGTAGCGCGCGAGGTTCGGCTGCGTCGCCAGGGCATCGATCAGGTCCTCAGGGAAATCGCGCGGATAGGCGTAGTGCAGGCGGATCCACCGGGCCGGAACATCGCCGAGCGCCTGCAGCAGCTCGTGCAGCTTCGGGCGGTCGGGCAGATCGTGACCGTACGCGGTCAAATCCTGCGCGACGAGGTTCAGCTCCACTGCCCCTTCGGCGACGAGCCGCTGCGCCTCCGCCACGATGTCGGCGATGGGCCGGCTGCGCTGCAGGCCGCGGAGCTTGGGGATGATGCAGAAGGTGCACTTGTTGTCGCAGCCCTCGCTGATCTTCACGTACGCCGTCCAGCGCGGCATCGAGTTGCGGCGCGGCGTGCGGCTGTCCGCGATGTAGTCGGGGTCCGGAATGACCGCGCGATCCCGCTCGCCCTTGAGGATCTGCGCGATCCGCGGATACGCGGAGGTGCCGACGAAGTAGTCGACCTCGGGCATCTCCTGCTGCAGCACGTCCGCGTAGCGCTGGGTGAGGCAGCCGGCCACGACCAGCGCCTTGCATCGGCCGGTCTCCTTGAGCTGCGCATGCTCGAGGATGGCGTCGATCGACTCCTGCTTCGCTTCTCCGATGAAGGCGCAGGAATTGATCAGGATCACCTCCGCATCCCGGGCGTCCTCGACGAGCTGGTATCCCTCGTTCAGCAGGCTGCCGAGCATGACTTCGCTGTCCACCCGGTTCTTCGGGCAGCCGAGCGAGAGCAGGTACAGCGAAGGCTGTGCTGGGAGCGCGGTGTTGTTCATCGGGTCCTGAAAAGGGGCCCCGTATAACAGACCGCGCGCCGGAATTCAGCCTGTGCGTGTATTCCTTACGGCTACAGCGTGGCTACGCGCCCCGCCCAACGCACCGTCATTTCGCCGCCGCGGCGCCCTTCGACGGATCGTCGGCCGGATTGATGTAGTGGATGTCGAACGGGCCCATCCCGTGCAGCTCGAGCACGCGCGCAAGCGTCAGTCCCTGAAGTTCTCGAACATCAGATCCAACTTCAGCTCGTCCTGCTTGCCGCGCACCAGCTGGATCGCGCTCTGCAGATCGTCGCGGCTCTTCCCGGAGACGCGGACGGCGTCGCCCTGGATCGAGCCCTGGATCTTCAGCTTGCTGTCCTTGATGGCCTTGACGATGGCCTTCGCCTTTTCAGTCTCGATCCCCTGCACGAAGCTGAGCACCTGCGAGACATGCTTGCCGCTCTGCTCGATCGCCCCGTACTTGAGGCCCCTCAGCGGCACGCCGCGCTTGGCCATCTTCTCCACCAGCACCGTGCGCGCCGCCTCGAGGCGCTGCTCGGTGGTGCTGCGGATCTTCAGCCCCTTCTCGGGCGCGCTGACCTTCTCGAGCGACGTCTCCGTCCCCTTGAAGTCGTAGCGCTGATCGATCTCCTTCTTCGCCTGCTGGAAGGCGTTGTCCACTTCCTGCTCGTTCACCTTGCTGACGATGTCGAAGCTCGGCATGTCACATCTCCAGGACGACCGGCAGCACCATCGGCCGCTTCTCCAGGCCCTTCCTCCACACGGAGCGCACGGCGCGGCGGAGGGCCTCTTCCACCATGCCGTGATCGGTGCGCTGGGCGGGGGCGAGCTCGGCGAGCGCGTCGAGCGCCGCCTGGCGCGCCTGTGCCATCCGCGATTCGTCGAGGCCGGCGACGCCTTTTCCCAGGAGCTCCGGCCCGCGCACCACCTCGCCGCTCTTGTGATCCAGGACGCAGAGGCAGACCAGCATGCCGGTCTCGGCGAGGAGCTGCCGATCCCGCAGCGCGACCTCGCCGACGTCGGCGAACCCGCCGCGCGCGTCGAGGTAGAGCCGGCCCGCGGAAACGGCGTTCGGAACCACTGCGACGATCTCGTCCTTGCGCAGCTCCACCGCGTCGCCGTCCTCCGCGATCACGCAGGCGAGGGGGCTCACGCCGGCCGCCTCCGCGGTGCGCGCGTGCGCCGCGAGCATCCGGTACTCGCCGTGGATGGGGACGAAGCTGCGGGGGCGCACGAGGTCGATCATCATCCGCTGCTCTCCCTGGCAGGCATGACCGCTCGTGTGCACCAGCTCGGTCGAGCCCGTGCTGCTGGACATGACCCGGCAGCCGCGCCGCATCAGGTGGTCGATGATGTTGCCGAGGGTGCGGTCGTTGCCGGGGATCACGCGGCTGGAGAGGATCACCAGATCGTTCTTTTCCAGATGTACCGTCGGATGCTCGCCGAGCGCCAGCCGGGCCAGCGCGCTGCGCGGCTCCCCCTGCGCTCCGGTGCAGAGGATCACCAGCTCCCGCCCCGGAAAGTGGCCGGCGCCCTCCGGATCGACGAAGGAGTCGGGCGGACAGCGGATGTACCCGAGGTCGAGCGCCAGCCGCACGTTGGTCTGCATCGACCGGCCGAGCAGGACGATCTTGCGGTTCTGCGCCAGCGCCGCCCGGACGACGCTCTGTGCCCGGTGGATGTTCGAACCGAACATCGCCACCACGATGCGCCCTTTTGCCATCGGGCCGGCGAAGATGCGCATCAGCGACTCGCCGACCTCGCGCTCGCTGGCGGTGGTGCCTTCGCGCTCGGCATTGGTCGAATCGGAGAGGAGGCAGGCGACGCCGGTCTCTCCCAGCTCGGCGAACCGCCGCACGTCGAGGAGCTTTCCGTCCACGGGACTCCAGTCGACCTTGAAATCCCCGGTGTGGATCACCAGGCCCGCCTCGGTGAGCAGGGCGTATCCGACCGCGTCGGGCACGCTGTGCGGGACCTGGAGGGGCTCGAAATCGATGTGGTTGCCCACCATCCCCATGGTCCGCGGCTCCACCGCGTGCAGATCGGCGGTGATCCCCTGCTCGGCGAGCTTCTCTTTCACCACTGCCAGCGTGAACCGGGTGCCGCAGACCGTCGCCTCCGGGAATTCGCGCAACAGGTAGTGCAGCGCACCCACGTGATCCTCGTGGGCGTGCGTGAGCAGGATGGCGTCGACCTTTCCCGCCGCCTTGAGATACGCGAGATCCGGAGCGATCACCTCGACGCCGAGCGCTTGCTCCGCGTTCGGGAACATCAGGCCGCAATCGATCACCACCCGGTCACCGCCCGACTCCACCACCATGCAGTTCATCCCGACCTCGCCGAGGCCGCCGAGCGGGATGATGCGGACCGGAGCGGGCGAGGGCGGCACGGCGGCATGGTAGCGTTTTTGGGTTATGACTTCCTGCCCGTGTCCGATCCCCTCGCCAAGGTCCTGAACCCCCCGCAGCTCGAAGCCGTACGCCACGGCGAAGGGCCGCTGCTCATCCTGGCGGGCGCCGGCTCCGGCAAGACTCGCGTGCTTACGCACCGCATCGCGCACTTGCTCCGCGAGCGCCTCGCGCGCCCCGCCGAGGTCCTCGCCGTCACCTTCACCAACAAGGCGGCCGGAGAGCTCCGGGAGCGCGTAGAGAAGCTGGTCGGGCCGGACGCCCAGCGCCTCTGGGTGGCGACGTTTCACGCGGCGGGAGCGCGAATCCTGCGCCGCGAGGCCGAGGCGCTGGGGCTCACGCGCAGCTTCGCCATCTACGATGACGCGGACCAGCTGGCGGAGGCCAAGCGAGCCACCAGCGATCTGGGATTCGACGTCGGGACCGCGCGCCAGCACCTCTCCCGCATCGATCGCTGGAAGAATGCCGGCCTGCTGCCCGCGGACGTCCGGGTGGCCGAGTACGACGTGCCGGGCAAGACCGCGCTCAAGGTCTACCAGCGGTATCAATCCGCCCTGCAGGCCTCGAACGCGGTCGATTTCGGGGACCTGATCGTCCGCGTCGCCGAGCTGTTCCGCAAGCGCGACGACATCCTGCAGAACTACGCGGGTCGGTTCCGGCACATCCTGGTGGATGAATTCCAGGACACCAATCCGGCGCAATATCAGCTGCTCCGCCTGCTCGCCTCGGTGCACGGAAACCTGTGCGTCGTGGGCGACGACGACCAGGCCATCTATCGCTGGCGCGGCGCGGAGGTGGACAACATCCTCGACTTCCCCAAGCACTTCAAAGACACCAAGGTGGTGAGGCTCGAGCAGAACTACCGGAGCTCCGGCCGCATCCTCGCGTCGGCGCACGCGATCATCGAGAAGAACGAGCGGAGGGCGGAGAAGAAGCTGTGGACGGCGGCCGCGGAGGGCGAGAAGGTGCGCGTCTTCCTCGCCGAGGACGAGCGCGACGAGGGTGGCCGGGTCGCCTCCGAGCTCTACGCGGAGAACGCGCGCGGGACGTCGTACGCGGAGATGGCGGTCTTCTACCGCGCGAACGCCCAGTCGCGCGCGCTGGAAGACGCGCTGCGCGCGCGGCGCATCCCGTACCGGGTGGTGCGCGGGCGTTCGTTCTACGATCGGGCCGAGGTGAAGGACATCGCCGCGTACCTGCGGCTCTGCGTCAACGCGCGCTCCGACGGCGATCTGCTGCGCGTGATCAATACCCCTCCGCGGGGAATCGGCGATACCACGGTCGAGCACCTGCGGGCCTCCGCGAACCGGCAGGGGCTCTCGCTGTGGGAGGCGCTGAGCTCGGACGATCCGGAGATGCCGGCGAATGCGCGGACGAAGCTCGCGCCGTTCAAGGCGTTGATCGACAAGCTGCGCGCAGGCGTGGCGGCGGATGACGGAGCCGCCAAAGCCATCGAGCGCGTGGTCGAGGAGACCGGGTACGCGGACCGTCTGCGCCTCGAAGGCGAGGAGGGCGAAGAGCGGCTCGAGAACCTCCTCGAGCTGGTGGGCGCCGCGCGGGAGTTCGACCGCGCGTGGGCAGGAGAAGCCGCTGCTCCCGAGCCGCCGACGACCGCACCGGCGAGCGCCGAACCCAAGCCCGTGATTCCGAATCCGCTGACGCAAACCCGCGCCCAGTACCTGCGGGCAGTCCGTTCGGCGCCGGGGTCGCTGGGAAGCCCGCAAGTTTCAGACGATCCACCCGGCGACCGTCCCGACGCGCTCGCCGCCCTCGCGGCGGCCGCTCCGGACGACGAGGACGGGCGCGCGGACACCCCGCTGCTCGGGTTCCTCGAGCAGCTCGCGCTCGTCGGAGACGCGGACGCCGCCAGCGGGGGAGATCGGGTCTCGCTGATGACGCTGCACGCCGCGAAGGGCCTCGAGTTCGACGCGGTCTGGATGACCGGACTCGAGGAGCGCGTCTTCCCCTCCTCCCGGTCGCTGGGACAGACCGGTCCGCTCGCTTCCGGCGAGGAGGATCCCGCCGAGATGGCGGAGGAACGACGGCTCTGCTACGTGGGGATGACGCGGGCGCGCAAGCGGCTGGCGCTCTCGCTCGCGCGCTGCCGGTCGCTGTTCGGCGAGCTCCGCTACAACCTGCCTTCCCGGTTCGTGCGCGAGCTGCCCCCCGACCTGACCGACGGCCTGGCCGCGCTGGAGCGCCTGTCGCCCATGCAGGAGCGGGCGCGCAAGGACGTGTTTTACGACGAGTTCGACCAGCGGCCCCGATATGGCGAGGAGTCGCCGCTGCCGACGCGCAACAAGATGCGCGAATCGCGGTACGACCCGGCCTCGAAACCGGTGGTGAAACAGGCGGTGCCTGGCGTGGGCGGTCTGGGTCTGGGCGCGCGCGTGAAGCATCCGAGCTTCGGGATCGGCACCGTCGAGGACGCCGACGGCGAAGGGCTGAACCGCAAGCTGGTCGTCCGGTTCGGCCCGGGGGTCGGCCTGAAGAAGGTCCTCGCCCGCTTCATCGACCCGGCGTGATGAACTGCCTGAGCCGCCTTCGGCGGCCGACGCTACCACATGCGCGGCGGCAGCAGGTAGTCCACGAACAGTCCCAGCGCGACCTGGACCAGGCCCGCGGCGAACGCCTGTCCGAATCCGATGTCGTACGCGACGGTGTAAACGAGGAACCAGGCCACCAAGGCGATGATCCCGGGCACCAGCAGGAACCAGAACCAGGCGAACGGCGTCACCAACACCGCGACGAGGAAAGTGACCAGCAGCGCGCGCGGCAGCGTGTTCTTGGGGTTTTCCTTCGATACCGCCGCCACCGACACCATCACCACCAGTGCGTGGATCAACCACGACGACAGCTTCAGCGCGAGCCAGGTCATGGCGGGAAGATAGCGTGATCCGGCCCTGCAGATGCGTTAGATCCGTCAGAGGATGATCCCCGACGTCCCCGTCACCGACGATCTGCTTCACGCGCTCCCGAAGACCGACCTGCACTGCCATCTCGACGGGTCGCTGCGGCTGCGAACCATGCTCGAGCTGGCCGAGCAGCAGGGCATCAGGCTTCCCGCCGACAGCGAGGACGGGCTCGCGAAGTCGATGAAGATCGGCCAGCGGCACGGGAGCCTCGAGGAGTATCTGAAGGGCTTCGACATCACGCTCAGCGTCCTGCAGACCGAGGACTCGCTCTATCGCGCCGCCTACGAGCTGGCCAGCGACGCTGCCGCGGAGAACTGCAAGCTCATCGAGGTGCGCTACGCGCCGGTGCTGCATCTGCAGAAAGGGCTGAAACCGACCGTGGTGGTCGAGGCGGTCCTCGAGGGCCTGCGCGCCGCGACGCGGGAGACGGGCATCCTCGCGGGGGTGCTGGTCTGTGGCATCCGCAACATGAGCCCGGACACCTCGCTGCGGCTCGCCGAGCTCTCCGTCGCGTACAAGAACCGAGGAGTGCTCGGTTTCGATCTCGCCGGCGCCGAGCACGGGAATCCCGCCAAGGACCATCAGGACGCGTTTCAGCTCATCCTGAACAACAACATCAACTGCACCGTCCACGCCGGCGAGGCGTATGGCCCGCCCTCCATCGCACAGGCGCTGCACTACTGCGGAGCGCACCGCATCGGGCATGGCGTCCGGCTGCGCGAGGACGGCGATCTCCTCAATTACGTGAACGACCACCGCATTCCGATCGAATGCTGCCCCTCCAGCAACGTCCAGACCGGCGCCGTCGCGGACATGGCGTCGCACCCGTTCAAGTTCTACCTGGACTTCGGCATCCGGGTGACGATCAATACCGACAACCGGCTGATCACCGACACCAGCGTGACCAAGGAGCTGTCGATCGTCTCCAGGCAATTCGGGCTGACCGCGAACGACATCCGCAACATCCTGGTGGCCGGCTTCAAGAGCGCGTTCCTCACCTTCCATGACCGCGCCCAGCTGGTGCGCAAGGCGCAGAACGAGATGGACGAGATCATCCGCCAGTTCGCGGATCGGAACGGGGTTCCGAAGAAGAGCACCGCCGCGAAACCGGAGCCCTCGAAGCCCCCTGTATCCAAGCGGGTCTCCGGAAGCTGAACAGCCGAGCGCGGCGCCATTGCAGCATTTCGCGCGGGGGTCTACCGTCGCGCGCATGTCCGTCGGAAAAACCCTCGCCATGATCCTCGCCGGCGGTGAAGGCCGCCGCCTTGCTCCCCTCACCCAGGAACGGTCCAAGCCGGCCGTCACGTTCGGGGGGCGATACCGCATCATCGATTTCGTGCTCTCGAACTTCGCGAACTCCGGAGTGCTGCGCATGAAGGTGCTCACGCAGTACAAGTCGGAGTCGCTGAACACGCACATCTCCCGGGGCTGGCGGCTCAGCCCGATGCTGGGGCAGTTCGTGGAGAGCGTCCCGGCGCAACAGCGCACCGGGCCCGAGTGGTACAAAGGCTCGGCCGACGCCATCTACCAGAACCTGAACCTCGTCACCGACGAGGAGCCGGATCACGTCTTCGTCTTCGGCGCGGACCACATCTACCGCATGGACGTGCGGCAGATGCTCGAGTTCCACGTCGCGCAGAAGGCGGACTGCACGGTCGCCGCCATCCCCATGCCCATCGAGGAAGCGAGCTCGTTCGGCGTCATCACCGCGGACGACCAGGGGCGGATGATCGACTTCCAGGAGAAGCCGAAGAAGCCGAAACCGATGAGCGGAAACCCGCGCTCCGCCCTGGTCTCGATGGGCAACTACCTCTTCACCACCGAGGCGCTGGTCCGCGAGATCGTGCAGGACGCGGGGAAGGACTCGGCGCACGATTTCGGCAAGTCGATCATCACCGAGATGCACAAGCGCACCCTGGTGGCCGTCTACGACTTCGCCACCAACAAGGTGCCCGGACAGTTGCCGGCGGAGGTGGGCTACTGGCGCGACGTCGGCGATCTCGACACCTATTACGATTGCAACATGGACCTCGTCGCGGTCGATCCCAAGCTCTCCCTCTACAACGCCCGCTGGCCCATCTACACCGCCCCGGCCCACACCGCCGCTCCGGCCAAGTTCGTCTTCGCGAACGAGGAGGAGAAGCGCGTGGGCCGCGCCACCGACTCGCTGGTGTCGGAGGGCTGCATCATCTCAGGCGGCCGTGTCGATCGCTCGGTGCTCTCTCCGAACGTGCGGGTGAACTCCTACGCCGACGTCGAGGAGAGCATCCTCTTCGAGCGCGTTCGGGTCGGCCGGCACGCCCGCATCCGCCGCGCGATCATCGACAAGAACGTGGACATCCCCGCCGGACTGCACATCGGGTACGATCCCGACGAGGACAAGCGGCGCTTCTTCGTCAGCCCGAAGGGGATCGTGATCGTTCCCAAAGGGATGCGGCTTTCGGCCTGAACGAGGCGTCCTTGGCGCGCGTCGTCCTCCTCTGGCACCTGCACCAGCCCGAGTACCGCGACCCGGTCTCCGGGCAGCCGATCCTTCCCTGGGTCCGGCTGCACGCGACCCGCGCCTACAACGACATGGCGGCGGCGCTGGAGCGGAAGGAGCGGGCCCGCGCGGTCGCGAACTGGGCGCCCTCGCTCCTGCTCCAGCTGGAGGCGTACGCTTCGGGAAGCGCCGTCGACAGAGACGAGGAGATCGCCCGCAAGCCGGTGGACTCGCTCACCGACGCCGAGCGGGCCCACCTCTTGCGCCAGGACTTCTCCGTCGATTGGGAGGTCTGGGTCAAGCCTGTGCCCCGCTACCGCGAGCTGCTGGCGAAGCGCGGCACCGAGATGGCAAGGGTCGATCTGCTCCGCGCCCAGGAAGGGTTCTCCACGCACGAGCTGATCGACCTGCAGGTCCACTTCATGCTCGCCTGGATGGGCTTCGCCGCGCGTCGCGAGCACCGGCTCGTCGCCGAGCTGGTGCGCAAGGAACGGGGGTTCACCGAGGCTGAGAAGACGCAGCTGCTCGACGTCTCCCGGAAGATCGCCGCCGGCATCGTCCCGCGCTGGAGAGCGCTGGCCGCGCGCGGGAGCGTCGAGATCACCTGCTCGCCGATGTTCCACCCCATCCTGCCGCTTCTGGTGGACAGCGATTCGGCGCGCCGGGCGATGCCGGACGCCGCGCTCCCTCCGCGGTTCCACTTTCCGCAGGATGCTCGCGAGCAGATCCGGCGGGGGCTTTCCCGCACCGAGCGCGACTTCGGCGTCCGGCCCGCGGGGATGTGGCCGAGCGAAGGAGCGGTCTCGCCGGAGGTGCTGCAGATCCTCGGCTCGGAAGGAGTCCGCTGGTGCGCGACCGACCAGGGAAACCTCGAGCGCAGCGAGCTGGAGAAGCCGGCGGAAAAGCCGCTGCATCACAAGCCTTGGATGTGCGGCGAGGTGGCGGTGTTCTTCCGCGATCGCGAGCTGAGCGACCGGGTGGGATTCCGGTACGCGAAGATGGAGGCGCACGAGGCCGCGAAGGACCTGCGCGCGCGGATCGCGGCTGCGGAGGAGGACGCGACCCTCACCATCGCCCTCGATGGCGAGAACCCGTGGGAACACTATCCCGGCTCCGGCGAGCGGTTCCTCGACGCGCTCTACGGTTCGTTCGATGACAAGCTGAGCGCCGTGCTGCCGCGCGACGAGATCGCGATCCGGCCGCCCCAGGGTCGGATCGCGAAGATCCATTCCGGCAGCTGGATCGATTCCAACTTCCGGGTCTGGATCGGCCATGCGGAGGACAACCAGGCCTGGACGCTGCTGGGGCAGGCCCGGACCGCGCTCGAGCGGGCACGGCCGGAGCGCCCGCCGGAGGTCTTCGAGAAGGCCTACGAGGCGGCGCTCGCGGCGGAGGGAAGCGACTGGTTCTGGTGGTACGGCGACGACTTCACCACCGAGAACGCACCCGAGTTCGACGCGCTCTTCCGCCGCAACGTGGAACAGGTCTTCCGCCACATCGGCATGGCGCCTCCGGAGCGCCTGGCCCGCCCGATCATCGCGCCGTACAAGGACAAGTCGCAGGCGGGGGCGATCTCGCTGGTCCCGCGCCGCCTCATCCGCCCGCTGATCGACGGGTACTCGCGCAGCTATTTCGAGTGGAACGGAGCGGGGTTCTACCGGCCCGGAAGGGCAGGCGGAAGCGCGATGTACCAAGGCAGCGGGGCCTTCTCGCAGCTCTGGTATGGCTTCTCGCTCACCGACCTGTACGTGCGACTCGACCCCACACACGGGGCGGATACCTCGGGCGAGCTGCGGATCCTGATCATGCGCGGCAAGGACGAGCGCACGCTGCGCATGCGAGTCGATCCGGGCGGCGCCGAAACGGCGGTGCTCGACGAGCGGGGAGTGAAGTGCGGTTCCGGACGCGCGGGAGACATCGTGGAGCTCGCGGTCGCGGTCAGCGCTCTCGGGCTGTCCGCCGGCGAGCGCGCCGGCATGCTGCTCCGGCTGATGCGCAACGCGGTCGAAGTAGACCGCCTTCCTCGCTACGGCGAGCTGGAGCTGACGGTGCCGGACCAGAGTTTCGAGCCGGCGAACTGGCACGTGTGAGGTCTTTTGCTAGATTGCTCCCCACGTGCCCCAGCTTCGTCGAGATCCGGTCGTGGGCCGATGGGTCGTCATTGCTCCCGAACGGGCCGAGCGCCCGAGCGCATTTCTGCGCGCGATGCCGGAGAGCGACGGCGGGGTGTGCCCATTTTGCCCAGGGAACGAGGCGATGACGCCGCCGGAGGTGTTGTCGCGGCGGGAGAACGGCGAATGGTCGCTGCGCGTGGTTCCCAACCGATATCCGGCGCTTCGCACCGAGATCCAGCTCGTGCGCGAGGGGCTGGGCATCTTCGACGGCATGGCGGGCGTCGGCGCGCACGAGGTGGTGATCGAGACGCGCGACCACCGCGCCACCCTCGCGGACCAATCCGTCGATCAGTTCGAAAGCGTGCTGCGGGCCTGGCAGGAGCGGATGGCTGACCTCTCCCGCGACGGGCGCCTCAAGTCCGTGATCGCCTTCAAGAACCAGGGCGTGTCCGCGGGGGCCACACTCTCGCACGCCCACTCGCAGCTGATCGCGCTCCCCTTCGTGCCCGACACGTTGGAGACGGAGCTGCGAGCGGCGCGGCGGCACTTCGATGAGAAGGAACGCTGCATCTGGTGCGACATCGTTGCACAGGAGGTCCGGGAGAAGGAGCGCATCGTGCTCGAGTCCGACCAGGTCGTGGCGCTTTCGCCGTGGGCGGCGCGCAGCCCCTTCGAGCTGTGGATCCTGCCGCGGGGGCACCGCTCGTCGTTCCAGTCGGCCATTGGACAAGAGCTGGGCGCGATCGGCGACGCGCTACGGACGATCTTGCGAAAGGTCGACGTGGCCCTGGAGAAGCCTGCCTTCAACCTCTTCCTGCACACGATGCCGCTGCGGACCCCAGAAAACGACTTCTATCACTGGCATCTCGACGTGAAGCCGGTGCTGACCCAGCAGGCCGGGTTCGAGTGGGCGAGCGGGTGCTACATCAATCCCACGCCACCGGAGGAGGCCGCGAGCTTCCTCCGGCAGACGGAGGTCTTTCCGTGAAGATCCTCTTCGTCGCTTCGGAAGCGGCGCCATACGTCAAGACCGGCGGGCTGGGCGACGTCATCGGCGCGCTGCCGCGTGCGCTCGCGGGCCGCGGCCACGACGTGCTGGTGATCCTGCCCCGCTATGCGTCGATCGACGCCCAGCAGTTCGGGCTGCGCGATACGGGCCGCCGGGTGGAAGTGCAGTTTCCGAATCTCAACGCCGGGGCGCACATCCACGTGCACGCTCCGGCCGAGCGGCTGCGCTACCTCTTCCTGCAAAACCCCTGGTACGACCGCCGGGACCTCTACGGCGAGAACGGCAAGGATTACCGCGACAATCACAAGCG
Source organism: Deltaproteobacteria bacterium 13_1_40CM_4_68_19 (assembly GCA_001918155.1). GTDB lineage: Bacteria > Myxococcota > Myxococcia > Myxococcales > 40CM-4-68-19 > 40CM-4-68-19. The sequence continues at coordinate 13,570 of MNFJ01000174.1, read as the reverse complement.
CTACGCGCTCCTCTGCGCCGGCTCGCTGGAGGCCGCCCGCCAGTGGAACTTCATCCCGAACGCCATCCATGCCCACGATTGGCAGGGCGCGCTGGTGCCCTTGATCGTCAAGCGGGGCTGGGCCGGGCGGCCCTCGCCCATCCGGGCGCGATGCGTCTTCACCATCCACAACCTGGCGTACCAGGGAGTGTTCCCGCGCGAGGCGATGAGCGAGCTGGATCTCCCCGTCGATCTCTTCAATCCCGACGCGCTGGAGTTCTACGGAAAGCTCAATCTGATGAAGGCCGGCCTGGTCTTCGCCGAGAAGCTGACCACCGTCTCGCCCACCTACGCGCGCGAGATCGTGCAGAGCACGGAGACCGGGGCCGGGCTCGAGGGGCTGCTGCGGCACCGGCAGGCGGATCTGACCGGGATCATGAACGGCGTCGATTACGAGCGCTGGAGCCCGGACAAGGATCCGTTGATCCCGCAACGGTACTCGGCGCAGGACCTCTCGGGAAAGGCGGCCTGCAAGACTGCGCTGCAGCAGGAGGTCGGTCTCGACCAGGAGCCGGGGACGATGGTCTGCGCGACCATCGGTGGGCTGGTGCACCAGAAGGGGTACGACGTCCTCGCGGAGGCGGTGCCGGGCATGATGGAGAGGAAGGTCCAGCTCGTCCATCTCGGGGCCGGCGACGCGGCGCTGGAAGAGCAATTCGCGGCGCTCGCCACCCGGTATCCCGGCCGGGTATCGGCGCAGCTCCGCTTCGACGACGGGCTGGCCCACCGGATCGAGGCGGGCGCCGACGTATTCGTCATGCCCTCGCGGTTCGAGCCGTGCGGGCTGAACCAGCTCTACTCGCTGCGCTACGGGACGCTTCCCCTGGTCCACGCCGTCGGAGGCCTCAACGACAGCATCTCCGAGGGACCGCAGGGGTGGGGTTTCCGCTTCCAGCAGGAGAGCCCGACCGCGCTGCTAGAAGCGCTCGATCGGGCGCTCGTGCTCTGGCGCGACAAGCGCGCCTGGCGCGCAGCGCAAGAGCGGGCGATGGCGCGCGACCACTCCTGGGACCGCGCGGCGGGGCAGTACGAGGCGCTGTACCGTCCCTAGAGCGCCTGCCTGGTCAGTTGACCGCCAAGCGTCCCGGCCCACGTTTGACCTGAACGTGGCCGTGGCCGTGCGGCGGGCCTTGCATCGCATCGGTCCAGACGATACACTCCTATCTGAAATTGAGACTCATTCTCAATTTCACGAAGCGATGATCCTCTGCATCTGCCAGTCCGTGACCGATCGCGAGATCGACGCCGCCATCCTCGATGGCGCGCACTCCCTCGCGGACGTCTCCCGCGCTTGCGGCGCGGGCGGCGACTGCGGGTGCTGCAAGGGATCGATCGAGCAGCGCATCCAGCGCGCCTGCACCGTCAACTGTGCCGATTGCTCCCGTCGCGAGCCTGAGCTAGCTTCCGCCGCTCTCTGAGCCGGAGGGGGCATGAAAGGCGACAAGCAGGTCATCACGCTGCTCAATGACGTCCTCACGGCCGAGCTGACCGCGGTCAACCAGTACTTCCTCCACGCCCGCCTCTGCCACCACTGGGGCTACGGCCGCCTCTACGAGCGGGTGCGCAAGGAAAGCATCGAGGAGATGAAGCACGCCGACGAGTTGATCGAGCGCATCCTCTACCTGGAGGGCATGCCCAACTTGCAGAGATACGGCAAGGTGAACGTCGGCCAGACGGTGCCCGAGCAGTTCCAGCTCGACCTGCAACTCGAGTACGACGCCGTGAAACGGCTCAACGAGGGGATCGAAGCCTGCCGCACCGCCGGCGACAACGGCACCCGCACCCTTCTCGAGCGCATCCTTCACGAGGAAGAAGCGCACGTCGACTGGCTGGAGACCCAGCAGGAGACGATCAAGCAGATCGGAGCCGGAACCTACCTCTCCGAGCAGCTCAAGTAGGCGCCTAGACCCTGGTTTCCTTCGGAAGCTGGGAGAGAAACTCCTCGACCAGCTGCTTCTGCTTCGTTTCGTCCAGGTTCATCTGCACCAGCCGGCTCGCGGCTTCGATGGCGAGGTCGACGGTTTGCGAGCGCAGCTCGGCGAGGGCCTGCCGCTTCTCCTCGGCGATGGTCTTGCGCGCCGACTGCAGCAGATCTTCGCTCTCCTTCTTCGCCTGCGCCATCAGGTCCGCCTTCGCGGCGGCGACCTCCTGCTGGTTCCTGCGGATCAGCTCCGCCGATTCCGCGCGCGCCCTCTCCAGCGCCGCCCTCATCTCCGCGGAAGCGGCCTCCGCGGCTGCCCGCTCCTTCTTCGCCGACTCGATCGCGTCGGCGATGGTCCGCTCCCGCGTCTCCAGCATCTGGAGGATCGGGCCCCAGGCGAACTTGCCCAGCACCACGATCAGGATGAGGAACGTGAGCGCCGTCCAGAAGCTGAGGGCGAAGTTGACGTCGGTGAGGCCCGCTGCGACGACCATCGGAACTCCTCCGTGGAGCGGGGGCCTTGTATCACAGGCCCCCACCCGGGTGCTCTATACCTTCACTGCGAGGATGATGCAGACGACCTCCGCGAACAAGGTGACGCCTTCGATCAGCGCCGCCGCGATGATCATCGAGGTGCGGATGTCGCCGCCGGCGGACGGCTGCCGGGCGGTCCCCTCCATGGCTGCCGCGGCGAGCCGGCCGATGCCGAAACCGGCGCCGAGCACCGCGAGGCCCGCGCCGAGGCCCGCGGCGAAGTACCCGAGCGAGAACTGGTTCATGTCAGATCCTCCCACTTCCTCGATGCCCTGGCTCCGGCGGCGGAGAGTGGCATGTTGTCGCGGGGTATGGACCCGAGGCCGCCAGAAGCCCAGCCCGCGTTTTCGCCCACAGGCGAAATCAGTGTGCGTGCTGCGTCATCCCGATGAACAGCGCCGACAGCATCGTGAACACGTACGCCTGCACCAGCGCGACGAACAGCTCCAGCATGAAGATGCCCAGCGCGAATGCCACCGACACCGGGGCCACGTACACGGAGATGAACAGCGTCAGCGCGATGAGGAAGAAGATGACGATGTGCCCCGCCACCATGTTGGCGAAGAGGCGGACCGTCAGGGCGAACGGCTTGGTGAACAGGCCGAAGAACTCGATCACGAACATCAGGGGCCAGAGCGCTGCGGGCACGCCCGAGGGGACGAGGTGCGTCCAATACCCGACCACGCCTTGCGCGCGCATGCCCGCGACTTGCGTGAGCACGAAGGTGAACAGCGCCAGGACCACGGTGACGGAGACGTTGCCGGTGGCCGTCGAGATCCCCGGGAACCCGTGGTAAGCCGGGATGGGAAGCAGGCCGCACAGGTTCATGAACAGGATGAAGAAGAACGCCGAGCAAAGATACCCGGTGTAGAGGTTCGCGTGGTGGCCGATGTTCTTTACCGAGATCTCGTCCCGGATGAAGATCACGAACGTCTCCAGCAGGTTGTACCCACCCCTGGGGACCACCGCGCGCTTGCGAGCGCCAAGCCCCACGACGATCAGCAGGATGCCGGCAGCGATCCACATGTTGATGACGTGCTTGGTGATGTCCAGACGGATGTATCGGTGACCGGCCCAGAACCCGAGCGGGACCACCACTTCGTCCTCGACGTGCTCGAAGATGTGCTCGGCGATCCCGGCCTCGTGCTCCTCAACGCCCTTTTCGTGCTCGCCCTTCCGCTCCGCGGCCGCCTCCTGGTGGCCGAGGGTGGCCCCATGCTCGTTCACCGCGGGATGCGCCGTATCGGGCACCGGCAATTCCTTGCGCTCTTGCCCGGTCTCTGCCTGCGCCAGCAGCAGTGCGGCGAGGAGGACGATCATGGGGTCGCTCCCTGCGGTCGCGAGCTTGCGTGCACGAACAGCACTTCGATCACCTGCGTCGCAGCGTAGAGCGTAAAGAACGCGCCGACGTAGACCAGCGCCAGATTGCCGCGGGCGCCGGACGCGAAGAGACCGGCGGCGACCAAGGCGGCGCGGCAGAGAAATCCGATGGAAAATCCGGTCAATACACCGGTAGAACCTTTCGTCACGCCACGGGCCAGTGCGGAGAACGCGCAGAGAGCGCCCAGCGCGGCCGATGCAGCGCCATAGACCGCCGGCCCGCGGCCGGGCTCCGGCAACAGCAGCGAGATGCCGATGCCGAGAGCGCATATCGCCGCGCTGGCGATCGCGAACGGCGCCGCCTTGCTCGGGGTCTCCGTCACTTCCGTGCCTTGTCGATGTGCATCAAGATCTTGAAGAAGAGGTAGAACCCGAGCCCGATCCCGAAGAGCGCGCCAACGACGAGCAGCCAGGGGCCGGTGCCGAGCTTCTTGTCGAGCCACCAACCCGCCAGAGTGCCGGCGCCGACGGCCCCGGCGAGTTGCCAGCTGGCGTCGATGTAGGGTCCCGCCTTCCGATAAGAGGAGGCGATCCCCTCACCGATCCCCTCCCGACGGTCGCCTTGGTCGTTGCCGCCCACTTGCCCACCCGCAAAGGCAGGGCCGTGTAGCATGCGCGCGAAGTGACAGTCAAACCGCGCATGTTATGCTCGCGCTCGTGCTCCGGCCGTCCAGCACCCTGCTCGGAAGCTCGCGTCAGGCGCACCGCGCCAGCCTTCGCGCCGAGCGCCTGAAAGCCCTCTGGCAGATCGCGAGAGCGGTCAAGGGGACGGTTTCCCTGCTGGTCGGCAGCGTCGCGGACCTCTTGCTCCTCTGCGGACTTCCGTTGGCATACCTCTTTTCCGCGTATCTCGTCCTCGACCTTCCCGCCCGCTGGTTCGCGCACCGGGACGCTTACGGAAAACTCGGAGCACTCCTCTTCCTCACCTCCGCGGCCCTCGCCTTCGTGGGGATCGCGCGGGCCGCGCAGAACGCGCCACCGATCGCCCCGGTCCGACCGAAATTCGCGAAGGCGATGCTCGGCCTCTCCTGGGTGGCCGCGCTGCTCTGCACCATCGGCGATCTGGCTTCGTAGGACGACTCGCCCCACCGTGCCGTGCGCTAGGCGGCGATCGCCGCCCGGAACGCAGTCACGGTCGCCTCGATCTCCTGCGCGCCGTGCTCGCTGGAGAGGAACGCCGCCTCGAACTGCGAGGGCGGGAGGTAAACGCCGCGTTCGAGCAACCCCCGGTGCACCCGGGCGAAACGGCCGGTATCCGCCTTCTTGGCGGTCGGGTAGTCGTACACTTCATCCCGGGCGAAGAAGCAGGTCCACATCGACCCGATCTGGTTCACCTGGGCGGCGACACCGGCTCGCTTCAACTCCTCGCGCAGCCGTCCGCACAGTTCCTCTGTTCGGCGCTCGACAGTCTCGGTGAAGCCCGGCTGCGCGACCAGGTCGAGCATGGCGATGCCGCCGGCCATCGCCAGCGGGTTCCCGGAGAGCGTACCGGCCTGGTAGATGGGACCCTCCGGCGCCACCTGGCTCATCACATCTTCGCGTCCGCCATAGGCGCCCACCGGCAACCCGCCCCCGATCACCTTGCCGAGGCAGGTGAGATCCGGCTCCAGCCCGAACCGCTCCTGGGCGCCGCCGCGGGCGACTCGAAACCCCGTCATCACCTCGTCGCAGATGAACAGGGCTCCGGCTTTGCACGTCTCTTCCTGTACCGCCTCGAGAAACCCGGGCCGCGGGACGAGGACGCCCATGTTCCCCACCACCGGCTCGACGATGGCCGCGGCGGTGTCCCGGCCCTGGGGCCCGCGGAAATATTCACGGACCGCGACCGCGTCGTTGTACGGCAGAACGGTGGTGAGCGCGGCCAGCGCTCCCGGCACTCCGGGCGAATCCGGCAGGCCCAGCGTCTCCACGCCGGAGCCGGCGCGAACGAGCAGCGCATCCGTCGCGCCGTGGAAACAGCCCTCGAACTTGACGACGCGCTCGCGGCCCGTGAATCCCCGTGCGACGCGCAGCGCGGATTGCGTCGCCTCGGTGCCTGAATTGACGAAGCGCAGCTTGCGCATCGAGGGGACCAGCGCGCGGACCTTCTCGGCCAGCACGCTCTCCCGGGCCGTGGGGGCGCCGAAGCTCGTTCCCAGCGCCGCCGCCTCCCCGATCGCTTTGAGGATGGCCGGATGGGCGTGCCCGGCTAGCAGCGGGCCCCAGGAGAGCACGTAGTCGATGTACCCGTTGCCGTCTTCGTCGTAGAGCCGCGCCTTCTCGCCGCGGGCGATGAACGGCGGGTCGCCGATGACCCCGCGGAACGCGCGCACGGGAGAATTCACGCCGCCGGGGAACAGCGTCTTCGCGCGCGCCAGCTCTCGCCGGGATCGGTCGGTCTTCAGGGACGACATGGCGGCACGGTTTAGCGCCGCTGCCCGCGACGGTAAAGAGCAACGGGAAGCGGTCCTGCCAACTGTACGGGCCGGCCTACTGCGCGGAAGCGCGCCGCTGCGCGTACCCGCGGTCCCAGACCGCGGCCGTGTTGCGCGGGTTCACCGGGCTTCCGCGCTGTAGACGCCGCTCGGCGCGCTCGAGCGAGAACTGCACGGCATCGGGAGAGTCGTGGTGGGGAAGCGCGGCGGTATATGCCTTGACCGCCGCGTCGTCGTTGCCGATCTCGGCGAGGCAGTTCCCCTTCTCGAACAGCGCCTCGGCACCCTTCTGCGTGCCGTGGTACTTGCGCTCGACCGCATCGTACGCCGCGATCGCGTCGGCGTGTCGTCCGGAGAGGTGATAGCTGGAGGCGGAGAGCAGCGCGGCGGCGGCCGCGAGAGGGGACTTGGGCCAGCGGCGCTGGAGCTCGGAGGCCGCGGCGCGGGCGTCGTGGAACTGGCCCTGATCGAGAAGCGCCCGCGAGATCTTGAGTTGCGCCATGTCGGCGCCGGGGCGTCCTGGCGCGGTGGCGACCTGGTCACGCCAGGCCTCGATGGCGCCTTTCACGTCGCCGATGCGCATGTCGAGGTCGCCGAGCCTTTCGCGCGCTTCGAACGCCTCCGAGGCCGTGGGATACCGCTTCACCAGCTCGCGGTACTCCGCTGCCGCGCAGCGAGGATCGTCGAGATAGACGGCGCAGAGATCGCCGGCGAGCTTCAGCGTTCCACGGCGGACGGCGTCCACCTTCTCGCCCTGCTCATCGCGCAGCGTGAGCAGGATGGCGCGCGCCTCCAACAACGCCGTCTTGTGGTGGCCGGCCAGAGCGAGGTCCCGCGCATGTTGCAGGCGGGCCGCGGGCCGTCCGCAGGCGGCGAGCATCACCGCAATCGTCGCGAGGAAGATCTTTCGCGTCACCAGGAATGCGGTACCACCGTGCGCCACCCGTCGCAACGTGGGAATCGTGCGCGCGGGTGCTGCGGGGTAGGTCTTTCGGAGATACCCGTAGAGCCTGGGCCCGGCCGCTCAGGACTCGCCGTCCGGCGCAGAGCCGTCATCGTCCTCGTTTCCGGCCTGGTCCGCCGCCGCTTCGGCTGCCGCTTCCGCTTCGCGCTCCTCGGGAGCGCGCGTCGCGCCCACGACCTTCTCACCGTCCTGCGAGAGCGCCATCACGCGGACGCCCTGGGTATTGCGCCCGATGATCGAGACGTCCGCGACCCGGCTGCGGATCAAGGTTCCCTTGTTGGTGATGATCATCACCTGGTCGGCGTCGATGACCTGGAGCATGGCGACCACGTTGCCGTTGCGCTCGCCCGTCTTGATGTCGATCACGCCCTTCCCGCCCCGGTGCGTCAGGCGGTACTCCTCGATCGCCGTGCGCTTGCCGAAGCCGTTCTCCGTCATGGTGAAGAGAGTCGCGCCGGGGTTGGCCAGTTCGGCCCCGACCACCTTGTCGCCCGGCTCGAGAGTGATGCCTTTCACGCCGAAGGCCGCGCGCCCCATCGGCCGGACCTCCTTCTGGTCGAAACGGATGGCCATGCCCTGGGCGGTGCCGATGATCACGTCCTCGTCGCCGTTCGCGTGCATCACCGCGACGAGCTCGTCGTTGTCCTCGATGGAGAGGGCCTTGAGGCCGCTCGGCCGCGGCCGCGCGAACGCCTGCAGCTTGGTGCGCTTGATCAGGCCGTTCTGCGTGACGAAGACGATGTAGGGCCCGGCCGCGACCTGGACCGCCTTGGCGGCGACGCGCGTCGCCTCCGTCTCCTCGACCTCCTCGCTGCTCGCGCCCGGCTCCTCCTTCGTTCCGGGCTCTTCCGCCGCCTCCGCGCCCTCTTCCTCGCCCTTCTTCACCGCGCGCAGCTCTTTCACCGGCAGCAGCGCCGCGATCTTCTCGTCCTGCGCGAGAGGGACCAGGTTGACGATCGCCTTTCCTCGCGCGGCCCGACCTGCCTGGGGCAGTTCGTGCACCTTGAGCCAGAACACCCGCCCCTTGCTGGTGAAGATGAGCACGTAGTCATGCGTGCTGGCGACGAAGATCTGCTCGATGAAGTCGTCGTCGGTGGTGCCCGCGCCGGCTTTTCCGCGGCCGCCCCGCCGCTGCGCGCGGTAGAGCGACACCGGATTGCGCTTGACGTATCCCTGGTGGCTGATGGTCACCACCATGTCCTCTTCGGCGATCAGGTCCTCGTCGGAAAGCTCGCTCGCCTCTCCCTGGATCTCGGTGCGGCGCGCATCGGCGAAGAGGCTCTTCACCTCGCGCAGCTCCTCCTTGATCACGTCGAGGAGCAGCTTCTCGGAGCTGAGGATCGCCGACAGCCGGGTGATCAAGGTCTGCACCTCCGCCAGCTCGGCGAGGATCTTCTCCTTCTCCAGCCCGGTCAGGCGCTGCAGTTGCATCTCGAGGATGGCCTTGGCCTGGATCTCGCTCAGCGCGTAGAAGCCCTGCAGCTTCTGCGAGGCCTCGTCGCGCGAGGCGCTCGCCTTGATCAACGCGATGATCTCGTCGATGTGATCGAGCGCGATCTTGTAGCCGAGAAGGACGTGCTCGCGCTCCTTTGCCTTGCGCAGGTCGTATCGGGTGCGTCGCGTGACGACGTCGCGGCGGTGCGCGATGAACCTCTCGAGGACCGCCCTGAGCCCGAGCGTGCGCGGCTGGCCGCGGTCGATCGAGAGCATGGTCGCGCCGAACGAATCCTGGAACAGCGAGCTGTGCTGGTAGAGATTGTTGAGGACGACGCCGGCGATGGCGCCGCGCTTGACCTCGACGACCGCGCGGATGCCTTCGCGCGAGGACTCGTCGCGCAGATCCGAGATGCCTTCGATCTTCTTGTCGTTGTGCATCTCGCCGATCAGCTGCACGCCGCGCGCCTTGTTCACCTGGTAGGGCACCTCGGTGACCACGATGCGCTCGCGCTCGGTCCGCTTGTCGGTCTCGATCTCCACCCGGGCGCGCATGCGCAGGATGCTGCGGCCCGTGTCGTAAAGGGCGCGGATGGGCGCGACGCCCAGCAGGATTCCGCCGGTGGGAAAGTCGGGACCCTGGATGCCGCCCGGCAGCGTTCCGCCGAGCTTCGGATCGAGGAGCTGCCCGAGCGGCGCGTCCGGATGGTCGATCAGGTGGATGACGCTCTCGATGGTCTCGCCCAGGTTGTGCGGCGGAATGTTCGTCGCCATCCCGACGGCGATGCCTGCGCTGCCGTTGACGAGCAGATTGGGAAATCGCGCGGGAAGGACCAGCGGCTCGGTGGTCGAATCGTCGAAGTTCGGTCCGAAATCGACGGTCTCCTTGTCGATGTCGGCCAGCATCATCTCCGCCAGCCGCGTCAGACGCGCCTCGGTGTAGCGGTAGGCCGCCGCCGGATCGCCGTCGATGCTGCCGAAGTTGCCCTGCCCGTCGATGAGGGGCGCGCGCATGTTCCAGTCCTGCGCGAGGCGCACCAGGGCGTCGTAGACGGAGGCGTCGCCGTGCGGGTGGTACTTCTTCAGCACTTCGCCGACGGTTCCGGCGGACTTGCTGTACCGCTTGTTGTGCAGCATCCCCTGGTCGAACATCGCGTAGAGAATCCGGCGATGGACGGGCTTGAGGCCGTCGCGGACGTCGGGGAGGGCACGCCCGACGATGACGGACATCGAGTAGTCGAGATACGCCTGACGCATCTCGTCTTCGATGGCGACAGGCACGAGCTGTGGACCGGTTGCTTCTGCCATTCTTCCGCCTCTGGAAAGGAGGGGGTGTTCTACTCGTTTTGCAGGCTCCCGGCCATCGGAAACTCGGGCGGAAAAGCAGCCCGATTCCCGTCGGATCCTCGACCAGGAAGGCGCCCGCCCGGCGCGCGACTTCGGGCGGATCGCTGCCCAGCTTGGTGGTCGGAGGCCTCATGCGGAACATCGGAATCTCGCTCCTCGCGGCGGCGGCGCTGGCGCTCCCGGCAGCCGCGAAGTCCTCGGCGAAGGCGGAGGTCACCTGCAATGACGGGACGATCTCCTACTCCGCGCACCACTCCGGCGCTTGCTCGAGCCATGGCGGGGTCGATCAGTGGCTGAACAAGTAGGCCCTTACAGATTGTCGAGGTGCCGGCGCGCTTCCCGCCCCGCGTCGCCGCGCGGGTCGGCGTCCTCCGCCGCCTGGAAGCACTCCCGCGCGGCGGCCTTGTCTACCTTCAGCTTGAGCGCGATCCCCTTTCCGAGCAGCGCGCCGGCGTGGCGTCGGTCCATCGACAGCGCCTTGTCGAACTCCGCGATCGCCTTCTCCAGCTCACCGTCCCCCAGGAGCTTGCGACCTTGGGCGACGTGGTGGTCCGCGTTCGACACGAATTCGACGTCGAGGATCGCCTTGCCCACGACGTGCGCGAGGACCACGCGCAGGGGCCCGAACCACCAGAAGGTCGCGACCTCGGCCGCGGCGACCGCGGCGATGGGCAGCTCCGCGATCTGTTTACCGCGGAATTTGATCCGGACGCGGGTATGCTGTCCCTTCGCCATCAGATCGCGGGCCTGCTGCGATACTTTGCTGAACGCCTCGTCCAGGCCCTCCGTCACGTCGACGGCCATCTTCTCGGCCGCGGGCTTCGCCTTGTCGGCGAACTCGCGCACCTTCTTCGCCGCCCGGTCGGCGAGCTCGCTCCAGTCTCCGCCGCCGTCGCCCCGCGGAGGCGCCGCGCCCGTGCGCTCGCGCGGCTGCGCGGGACGGCGGGCCTTCCGGGTCACTTTCTTGCGTCGCGTCTTCGGCTCGGACATCCGGGCACCCTCTTCGGTAGCCCCAGTATGCTCCGCGCCGGCCGCCGTCGCTATTCGCGCGTGCTAGTCTCCTCGGCTCCATGCCGGTGACCCGCGAGCGAGTCGACCCGCAGCGCGACCACAGCGACCTCGGCCTCGTGCACCGGCGCTGGATCGTTCCCGACGACGTGCAGCGCCCGATGCCGTTGCCAAATCTGTCCCGCCTCTGGCGCGGGTTGATCGACTTGCGCGTTCTCGACGAGTCGGCCGAGGTCCGCCTCGAGCGCTTCAATGGGGAAACCATCGAGATGCCGGCTGCGGCGAGCGCGGGCGCCTTGTTGGCCGGGACCGGAGCGGCGACCCTGGTCACGCAAGTGGTGTGGACGGACGACGAGGGCCGGCGCGACCCGTACGCTCTCGACGGCGAGCCGGATCCGGAAGGCTTTCGCGACTACACGCTCTATGCCATCGACGTCCCCGGGCGCGTGCTCCTTCCGATCGCGCCGGTTGCGCGTCTATGCGCCGTGTGCGGGCGGCGCGTCGACATCCAGCTGCCGCGTTTCGGGGAGGGCGTTCTGCTCGACCTCGACGAGCCGGTATGCACCTGCGGCGCTCGCGCCGATCTCGCGCGCGACAAGGTCGAGCTGAGGAACGGCGCCGTGTTCCTGCTGGAAGAGCTCTCCTGCAGGGCGGCCCTCAGCATCGAGCTGCCCAGAGCGCCGGAAAGCGAAGAGCTGCCAGACGCCCAGGTCGCGGCGCTCATCCGCGAGGTGCTCGGCGGCACCGACGAGCTGGCGGACGACGCCGTCCCGGCCGCGGATTGATTCCAGCCGGCCCGGAAGTTGCGTAACCCCCGCGCGCGCCCGGGCTGGTGATTCAAAATCGGACCGGCGTGGGGGAAGAATGCATCGCGACCGCTGGTCGCGGCCGGTGGTCGCGGCCGCAAGCGAGGTGCACCGCGTCCTCGGACCGGGACTGCTCGACTCGGTCTACAGGCTCGCGCTGGCCGAGGAGATGCGCAACGCAAGCATTCCGTTCGAACAGGACAAGACGGTCCCAATCCGCTACCGGGGTCTCGTTCTCGTCACCGGGCTCCAGATCGATCTGCTGGTCGCCGGCGAGTTGATCGTCGAGGCGCTGAGCGTGGACGCCGTCACGGACTGGCACCGTGCGCGCCTGCTCACGCACCTGAGGTTCTCCGGGTGCCCGCGCGGGCTGCTGATCAACTTCAACGTCGCGGATCTGCGGCGTGGCATCCAGAAGATCACGCTGCCGCGTCGAGGATGAGTTCGCTCAGCGGTGCTGTACTCAACCGAGAGGCAGCACCATCACGGGAACATCGCTCGCGGAAGGGTCTTTGCACGGTTCTTCGCGGCGAGCCTGGCGGCAAGCTTGGGGTTCGAGAGACGTGCTCGGTCGAGTGAGCATCCTGTGTCATGCTTCGGCCGTCCACCGCCGCCGGAAAGGCCCATACGCTGACGAATGGGTCAGCCCCGTCCGGCGACGAATGCGCGTGCCGCGGCGCGCTCGACGCGCGCCCGGTTCGACTCGTACGCGGGATCGTCCGGACGCATCGAGGAAAGGCGCGCAGTCAGATCCTTCAGCTCGGACTCGGCGCGACCCTTGTCGATCTGCTCCGCGCGGACCGCCTCCTCGACGAGCACCCGCACGCGATCGTGGCTCACTTCGGAGAAACCTTCGCCCACCGCGTACCGGTGCTCGCTGCCCCCGGTCACGTAGACCAACTCGCCCGGCGCGAGGGCCGCGACCAGCGGCGTGTGCCGCGGCCGGATGCCGAAACCGCCTTCCACGCCCGGCAGCCGGACCTCGTCGCATTCCGTGGTGAGGACGCGCTGCTCCGGAGTAACGATCTCGAGGGAAAGGGCCATGGTCAACGCGCCAGCGTCTTCGCCTTCTCCACGGCCTCGTCGATGTTGCCGACCATGTAGAAAGCCTGCTCGGGCAGGTTGTCGTGCTTGCCGTCGAGCAGCTCCTCGAAGGAGCGGATGGTGTCTTCCAGCTTCACGTACTTTCCCTTCATGCCGGTGAACTGCTCGGCCACCGAGAAGGGCTGACTGAGGAAGCGCTGCACTTTGCGCGCGCGCGCCACCGTGAGCTTGTCCTCGTCGGAGAGCTCGTCCATCCCGAGGATGGCGATGATGTCTTGCAGCTCCTTGTACCGCTGCAGGACCGCCTGCACCCGCCGCGCGACCTTGTAGTGCTGCTCGCCGACGATCTGGGGGTCGAGGATTCGGCTGGTGGAGTCGAGCGGATCCACGGCGGGGTAGATGCCGATTTCGGTCAGCGCCCGCGAGAGCACGGTGGTTGCGTCGAGGTGCGCGAAGGTCGTCGCCGGAGCCGGGTCGGTCAGGTCGTCGGCGGGGACGTAGATGGCCTGCACCGAAGTCACGGCGCCCTTCTTCGTGGAGGTGATCCTTTCCTGAAGTTCGCCCATGTCGGTGGAGAGCGTCGGCTGGTATCCGACCGCGCTGGGAATGCGCCCGAGGAGCGCCGAGACCTCCGAGCCCGCCTGCGTGAAGCGGAAGATGTTGTCGATGAAGAGGAGCA
>MNFJ01000005.1 GCA_001918155.1 Deltaproteobacteria bacterium 13_1_40CM_4_68_19 | reverse complement strand
GCAGGCGGCCCGGGCGCTTGTACGGGAAGGCCTGTGATCGGCGACGGCTGAAACATCAGGACCGATGCCGGCTTGCGGAGATGGACCTTCGAACTAGACTGACTGATCGGTCAGTTCAGGCATTTAGGGACCAGCAGCGCACGCGCGAGCGCTGTAGTGCCTGCCCCACGCGCGTTGAAGCGCCGCGTCGGCTGCGGGATCGTGAGTCGCGAACGCAGATCGACCGTTGTGCTCTCGAATGCATTACCTACGTCAACCCGGCTGACGATCGGAAGACTGCGACAGACCGAGGAGATCGTTGCAGCGGTGTACGCGCAGAAGCGCACTGAAAGAGCGGAGGCAGCGGGCTCACTCGCCCATACGCCTTGAATTCCCCCTGCGGCGGCCGGTGCATCGCACAGTCGCGGTTGTTCTGCTAGGCTCGGTCCAGTGCAGGAAGGAAGCGTCGAGTTGGCAGAACGCCCCTTCGGTCCTGGTTCAAAATCGACATCCAGCATGAAGTGGAAAGGAGGAGACCATGCGTTCGGGTCAGATCGGACCTCATCTTCTCAGAAATGCAGCTGTACTCGCTGTCGCGATGTCTCTCGTATCCGTGTCAGAGGCCTGGGCAGCGAAAACGGAAACGTTCGTACCCACAACCATCCAGTACCCCGGCTCGACGTCGACCGGGGCGAGAGGCATCAACAATAAGGGCGATATTGTCGGCACCTATGTTTGCGCCGTCGCATGCGTCAATCCCGTGACCGGAGAAACGAGTACGCCTGGGACGCACGGGTTCCTGCTGCGAGACGGCGTCTATACGCGTATTGACGTGCCCGGAGGCACGGTGACGTTCCCGCGGGGCATCGGCGAGAAAGGAACGATCGTCGGACATTACAATGTCGGTGCCGTGACGCATGGATTCGCTTACTTCGAAGGCTTCTACCTGTATCCCATCGACGTGCCGGCGGAAGACTTCGATCACCCAGCTTCGCCACTCCGCGACACCCTCCTGGTGCGTATCTCGCCTAAAGGCGACATCGTGGGCTGCTTTCACGAAGACAACCAGGCCATGACCACCATGCACGGTTTCCTCCTGCATCACGGCAAATTCACTGTCCTTGTAACTCCGCACAAGGCCGATGATAGAAGCAGCCATGACCCTGACACCATGAGTAATGGCGTCGCGTCGACCGGCGAGATTGCCGGGTTTTATCTGTCCTCGGGTGTGAGCTACACAGCCAAGAGAAACGTCATCGCGACCACATTCACGTTTGAAGGAAACCTCTTCACGTTGGCCTGGGACGTCAACGCCAGGGGCGATATCGTCGGTGTGCACGGTGACAATCAGGCCAACACAGTCGGAGCTCCCGTAAATCCGCACGGCTTTCTTCGAACCAAAGACGCTGAATACCGTAGTCTTGATGTGCAGGGCGCGATCAGCACGCAGGTATTCGGCATCAATGTCGTCCGCGACATCGTGGGCGCTTACACGGACGCGACGGGGACGCATGGATTTGTGTACAGGCTGAGGCTTGACGATCGGCGTGATGATGAGGATGAGCGAGACGACCGAGATCAATAGGTTTCGTTCGCAGCTCGCCCTAAGTCGTACCGAAGAACGGAGAGGTCGGATAAGTCTCGTTCTGTTGCCCCGAGCTCTCCTCGCCACATCACGACCAGCGTAGCAGAGCGCGACGGGGGGTGCGGGGGGTCTGCCACACCGCGGGTGCGGTGCTGGCCACCATCGACGCCAAGGATCCCAACCTGTTCAGCTTCCACCCGCGCATCGTCGCCGGCAACGTCGACAAGCCTTGAGGTCCTCGATCTCCACGGAGGGTCGCTCTTCGACCCTTCGTGCGGGCTGCTAAGATTGGCTTTATCAAGCTCAGGCTACGGAGCGTGAGGGTGCAGGATTGGCCGGGAGCTCATCCCGGCGGTGGAAGCTGAAACCTGCAGCGCGGCCCGGAGGCACGGCTGAGTCGCGCGTCGAGTGTCGCGAGCGGCGCATCGAGGGCCTCTGCCAATGCGACGTACCAGCCATCGTAGCAGGTGACGTTGCCCCGCAGCTCCCACACGCGCGACGAGAACGGAGCGTACGGAAACAGCTCGATTCGTAGCGCCAGCAGATCTGCATGCGCCATGGAGGCCGCGTCTGCCGTCAGCTCGCCACTCGCAACCGCGCGGCGGAGGATGTTCGCCACCTCGACAGGCATCAGGTGCGGTGCAGCCAACGCTTCGCCGCCGAGCAGGCCGTCCGCCCACGTGCCTTCTCTCCCGCCGTCCACCAGGGCGGCCACGACGAAGGCGGCGTCGATCACCAACATCAGCGACGGTCTTCACGGCGGTGAGCGAGGATTTTCTCCGCAGAGAGCCGCGTACCTGTTCGCTGCTTGCGCTCGCGGATTCTCGCCAGGACCGTTTCGACGTCGGGCCGATTGGCCAGCTCGATGAGCTGCGCGCGAAGGTACTCTTGTAACGACCGTCCCGACAGCGCCGCGCGCGCGGCCAGCTCATCACGCGCCCTGTCGGGGACGTTACGGATGGTGATGGAGGTAGCCATGCTGCTATTTTGCTGCCATCGCCTGCACAATGCAAGTCAACCTTCGCGACGTGGCCGGCACGAGGCCAGTTGTCGCGGCGGTCGTCGAGAGCCGCGGGGTCCACGCCATCGAGGTAGCGGACGTTGACTTTGTCGCTGCGGGGCTACGCCGCTCCCTTCACACGTCGATCACGCGTCCGCGATGCTCGCGAGGACACGCTTCATCACGGCGAGCTCGCTCGCCCAGTAGCCGCTGACCTTCGGGAGGTCGTCGGCGATGTCGCCCAGCCGGCGATGATAGAAGATGTGGAGGGCCGGCGGCGGCAGCGCCCCCTGATCCGGGAAGAGCTTCGACGGCACGAACGCGAGTTGGACGAACGGGGCAAGCCGCAAGAACTCGACGACGGGCGCGCTGCAGGACCGGCAGTGACCCCGCCTCGCCGCCGGTGGAGGCCGATAGCGCTTGAACTCGATCTGATGGCCGACTCGCAGCGTGATGCTTCCCGCCCAGAAGGCCGTCACGTCGGCGTACGGCTGCCGGTTGAATGCCTGGCAGATGGTGCAGTGACAGAGGAGACGCACGAGCGGCCTGCCCGACACCTCGAAGCGCGATGCGCCACAAGGACAGGCGCAGGCTTGCTGGATACGGTTTCTCACGGCGTCCCCTTCGCCATCTACGCAGGCCCATACCGCTGAAGCTCGCCCGCGAGTTCAGCACGAACACGGCTTCGGTTGCATCATGATGACGGGACGGACGGCTCTCTTGCGTGTCCGGGCTCCCGTCACCACTAGCAGACCTGAATGGCGCTCCGCCACCTCCCGCGGGTCCTATGCAGGAGTCCCATGCCTCGACCGGGGCACGGCGCGACCCTTGCCCGTTCATGCTCGTCGTGGGCGGCGGTCAGTTGCCCTGGGCGGTTGTCGCGCCATCCGTAGGATTTTGCGCCAGCGACGTCGACGGCGTTTCGACGGTCTGCGGCTCGTATCCGTTTCCCGACCGCTCCTCGCCCCAATCCCTCGCGATCATCGACTGCACCGAAGGGCTGATCGGCGCCGGTACCGTGTTGCCCGCCACGGCGCGGGCATCGTCCGTGCTGGTGACCTCCGCGTTCGCCTGCGGGTTGTGGTCGATGGACAGCTGGCTCGTGTATTGCCCGTTGAGCGCGCGGGCCTCGTCCGTGGTGGTCGGAATCGGGTTCGCCCGGGCAACGCCGCCCACGGCGGACAGCGCGAGCGCGACGGCGATGGACAGTGTCAGTTTCGAAGACATTTTCGTTCTCCTTTTCAGTGCCGCAATCTTCGGCGTTCGGTGATTTGATGGCGTGACGATCTGAGCCGGTTCGTTATTCCCGGCTCGATCCAGACCAGGGCCGGTCTGCTGCGGACGAGCGGCGCGAAAAGCGCGCTCGGAGCGGACGCATCAGCAGATCCGCAGCATCGCATTCGTTAAGCGAACGTTAACGGCCGTCATACTTTGGTATGCCTCGGGCTACCAGGCAGCTCAGGACCGGCGGCTGCGCCCGCCGTCCGGGGACCGCTGTGGCGGAACGTTTGCTCGACCCCGGCCGATCAGGCCGGCGGCGGCTCGCCAATGGCCTCCGCCGGAGGCGGCTTCATGGCGCCGGTCATGATGGCGACCGCGTCGGACATGGAGTGGGCCTTGGGATCGATGATGGCGATGCGGCGCCCGAGGCGATGGATGTGGACGCGGTCGGCCACCTCGAAGACGTGGGGCATGTTGTGGCTGATGAGGACGATGGGCAGGCCGCGCCGCTTCACGTCGAGCATGAGCTCCAGCACCTTGCGCGACTCTTTGACTCCGAGCGCGGCGGTGGGCTCGTCCATGATCACCACCCGCGTGCCGAAGGCGGTGGCGCGCGCCACGGCGATGCCTTGCCGCTGGCCGCCGGAGAGGGTCTCGACCGGCTGGTCCACGCTCTGGACAGTGAGCAGCCCGAGGGTGGTGAGCCGCTCGCGCGCCTCGCGGCGCATGCCGGCCCGGTCCAGGTGGCGGAAGAACGCTCCCACCAGCCCGGGCCGGCGCCGCTCGCGGCCGAGGAACATGTTCTCGGCCACGGTCAGCGCCGGCGACAGCGCCAGGTTCTGGTAGACGGTCTCGATGCCGGCGGCCCGAGCGTCCAGCGGCGAGCGGAAGTGGACCGGCCTGCCGTCCATCAGGACCTCACCGGCGTCGGGCCGGAGGGCCCCCGCCAGGATCTTGATCATGGTGGACTTGCCGGCGCCGTTGTCGCCGATCACTCCCAGTATCTCGCCCGGCTTGAGGTCGAAGTCGGCGTGGTCGATGGCCACCACCTTGCCGAAGCGCTTGACGAGCCCCCGGGCCTGCAGGACAGGAGCGGATGGGGCGGCGCCGGGGGCGTTCACGTGGCGAGCCTCCGGATCCACTGGTCCAGAGCCACGGCCACGATGATGAGCAGGCCGACCGTCAGCTCCTGCCAGGTGTTCTGCAGGCCGGCCAGCGCCAGGCCGTTGCGGAACACGCCGACGATGAGGGCGCCGAAGAGCGTGCCGGTGATGCTGCCGCGCCCGCCGAAAAGGCTCGTGCCCCCGATGACCGCCGCGGTGATGCTGTCGAGGTTGGCGGTGGCACCGGCGTTGGGGCTGACGGCGCCGATGCGGCCGATGAGGATCCAGGCGGCCACGGAGCAGAGGAAGCCGGCCAGCGTATAGACCGCAACAAGCGTCCGGTCCACGTGGATGCCGACGAGCTGCGCCGATTCCGGGTCGTCTCCGGTCGCGTAGACGTGCCGGCCGAAGGCGGTGCGCCGCAGCACGTAGGCCGTCAGGAAGGCGAACGCGATCATCAGGAGCGAGCCGGTAGTGACGCCGGCGCCGCCGAGGAAGTCGAGCGGCAGGTAGTCGTGGATCTTGAACAGGCGGCCGGTGGCCTGCAGAAAGGGGGCGACCTCGGCGATCTCCTGGTACCTCAGCGTCTGGTTCTTGGAGTAGAGGAGGTTGACCGCGCCGAAGACGCTCCAGGTGCCGAGGGTGACGATGAAGGGCGGTAGCCTGAGCCGCGTGACCACCAGGCCGTTGGCGAAGCCACAGGCGGTCCCCGTCAGGATCCCGGCCGCGAAGGCGAGCGGCACCGGCACTCCGGAGAGGACCGCGAGCCGCCCCATCACCACCGAGGACAAGACCATCATCGCCCCGACCGAGAGGTCGATGCCGGCCGTGAGGATGACCAGCGTCTGGGCGATGCCCACCATGGCGATGATCGTCACCTGCTGCAGGATGAGGCTGAGGTTCAGGGGGTGGAAGAAGCGCCCGCCGGCAATGAAGGCGAAGCCGATCACCCCCAGGAGGAGCACCAGGAACGGGATGGTGGTGGGGTAGACGTGGAGGAACTGCTGGACGCGTCGTCCCGGCGAGCGGTGCTCCTCCGCGCGCGCGGGAGTGGCGTCGGCCGCCTCCGCCGTGGCCGCTGCCGGAACCAGCGGGGCCATCTCGGTCTCGTTCGTCATGGTCAGCCGCCGCCGGGGCGCGCCCTTCACGGCGCGCCCCGGGGCGCTCCGGCCTCGCCGAGGGCGATCAGCCCCAGCAGAGCTTCAGCCCCTCGGCGGTGTTGATCGACTTGAGGCCCTGCACTGGCTTGTCGGTGATGAGCTGCACGCCAGTGTCGAAGAACTTGAGGCCCGGGGTGGGCTTCGGCTTCTTGCCGGTCTTGGCGAACTCCACCACCGCCTCCACGCCCTTCGATGCCATGAGCAGCGGGTACTGCTGCGAGGTCGCGCCGATGACGCCGGCCTTGACATTCTTCACGCCCGGGCAGCCGCCGTCGACCGAGACCACGAGCACGCTGCCGTCGGCCTTGCCCGCCGCCTTAAGGGCCTCGTAGGCGCCGGCCGCCGTCGGCTCGTTGATCGTGTAGACCACGTTGATGCTCGGGTCCTTCTGCAGGAGGGTCTCCATGCCGGTGCGCCCGCCCTCGTCGGAGCCCTTGGCCCAGAAGTGGCCGACGATGCGCTTGTCGTCCTCGTCCAGGTAGCGGCTCGTGTCCTTGGGGTCGATGCCGAACCCCTTCATGAAGCCCTGGTCGCGGGCCACGTCCACCGTCGGCTGGTTCTCCAGCGCGTCCAGAAAGGCGACGTGGGCGGTCTTGGTCTTGGCGCCGAGCGTCTTGGCCGCCCACTCGCCGATGAGCAGGCCGGCCTTGAAATTGTCGGTAGCGAAGGTGGCGTCGGCCGCCTCGATGGGCTCGAGCGGCGTGTCGAGGGCGATGACCAGGATGCCGGCGTCGCGCGCCTTCTTCACGGTCGGCACGATGGCTTTGGTGTCGCTCGGGGTGATGAGAATGCCCTTGGCCCCGGCGGAGATGAGGTTCTCGATGGCCGCCACCTGCGTATCGTTGTCGCCGTCGAACTTGCCGGCGAAGCTCTGCACCCGGGCGCCGACCTTCTTGGCGGTGGCGTCGGCGCCTTCGCGCATCTTGACGAAGAAGGGATTGCTGTCGGTCTTGGTGATGAGGCCGATGAAGACGTCGGCTGCCCTTGCCGGGCCCGCCGTACCAGCCACGAGGACAGCCACGGCCGCCAGCAGCCAGATAGCGGACCTGGAATGGAGCGTCATGATTTCCTCCGGAAAGCCCCGAGCGCCGAACCCCCTGCCCGGCGTCGCGGCGTGTTCACTGCAGGCGGCAGCCCTTTTCGGGAAGCCCCCCTGTGGTGAGGCGATGCCGGCATTAGAAAGCGCCGCAGGGGCCGAGTCAACGCCGCCTCCGGTTGCGGCCTTCGTCTGTGGCGCTTGACGCGCATCTGGCGCCGCCCTAAGACGAGCGTCCCGCCACGCCCCGGAGGCGCCGAGCATGAAGACCCTGGACCGGAAGCTCTCACGGATCCGCTCCGGATCCTTTACCCCCGCCGACTTCGTCATGGCGGACGCGGGCGATAGCGACATGGCGCTCGGCGTCGCCGCGGCGGGGCCGGCCGAGCGCGGCGGGCTGAAGACGCGCACCGCCCACCTCGGCTCCATGGAGGAGATCGTCCGCGCTGGCGCAGTGGACGTCATGCTGGTTTCGGCGGCCAACGGCGAGGAGCTCGCCCGGCGCGGCCTTTTCGCCGAGGGCCCGGTGACCCTGGCCATCCGCGCCAACGACACCACCGACATCTGGCTGCCGCGGGGGGCCGCCTACTCGGCCGAGCCCTCGCGACCCTTCCGCACCGCTTCGCTGGAGCGGGTCCGGCCCTTTTGCGATCTGGGCCTGTACTCGATGACCTTCAACAACCGGCTGGACCGGGACCACGCCTCGCTGGAGGCCTACGCCCGCTTCCGCGAGGAGGCGCTGCGCGCGGGCTTCCGCCACTTCCTCGAGGTCTTCAATCCCAATGCGCCGGCAG
The DNA here is from genome assembly GCA_001918155.1 of Deltaproteobacteria bacterium 13_1_40CM_4_68_19. Classification (GTDB taxonomy): domain Bacteria; phylum Myxococcota; class Myxococcia; order Myxococcales; family 40CM-4-68-19; genus 40CM-4-68-19. Next base: position 3,515 of record MNFJ01000005.1, on the reverse strand, counting down.
GGCTGGCGCCGGAGGCGGTGCCCTCCTTCGTGAACGACAGCGTCGTGCGGGCGCTTGCAGGCGTCACCTCCGCGGAGCGGCCGCTCTTCCTCAAGATCGCCTACAACGGGGCTCGCGCCTTGGAGGAGTTGGTCGAGCACGACCCCTCGCTTATCGTCGGCATCCTCGGGGGGGCGGCCGGAACCACCCGCGACACCTTCGAGCTGCTCTCGCAGGCGATGCGCCACGGGGCACGGGTCGCCCTCTTCGGCCGCAAGATCAACCTGGCCGAGTCGCCGCTGGAGATGCTGGGCTTCATGTGGCGCGTTGTCCGCGGCGAGGTTGGCGCGGCCGAGGCGGTGCGCGGATACCACGCTGCGCTAGGCAAGAAGGGGCTGCGGCCGCGCCGCTCGCTGGAGGAGGACTCCCTCGTGACCGAGCCGGTCCTGCTCCCCCGCTGAGACGCCCCCGGCGAAGTACGCCATGCGGATCTCGGGCGCCGGCTGCTGCGTGTTGGACGTGCTCCATGAGGTGCCGCCCGGCGAGGGCCAGGCGCGGCTCGCACCCTACCTGTCCCGCGCCCCCGGCGACGGCGGGCTGGTCCGCGGCGCCGCGGTGCTGCGCAGCGCGCTCGAGGCGCGCGCCGGCCGCCCGGTGACCGAGATCGCGGCGGAGATCGCCGGCGCAGGATCCCGGACGACGCTCGGAGGCGTGGCGGCGGCGGCCCTGGTGGCGGCGGCGCAGATCGTCCGCGGCGAGGGGATCGAGGTCCGCCTGTACGCCAACCTCTCCGACGACAAGGACGGCGCGCTGGTCCGCCGGCTCCTCTCCCGCACCCCCCTCTCGACCGCGCGCCTCGGCACGCGCCGCGGGCGCTACCCCAAGACCCACATCCTCAACGAGCGGGGGGACGGGGGCGTCGCAGAGCGCAGCTTCATCGCCGAGGCCGGGGTGTCGGACGCGTTAGCGCTCGCCCCGGAGGACCTGGATCGCGACTTCTTCGAGAGCGAGGTGGCGCTCTTCTCCGCTATCTGGTGGGAGCCCAGGCTGTGCGCCCGTCTCACTGACCTCCTGGCCGCATGCCGCCGCGCCGGCGCCGTCACCGTAGTGGGGACGGCCTTCGACCCGGCGCGCGGCGGCGACCGGGGCCGGTGGCCAATCGGCGATTCGGATGAGGCGTACCGCCACATCGACCTGCTGGTCGTGAACCGGGCCGAAGCGCTCCTTCACTCGGGCGAGGCCGACCTCGACCGCGCCCTGGCCTTCTTCCGGCGCGCTGGAGCCGGGGCCGTCCTGGTGACGCAGGGCGTGGAGCCGGTCCTCTACTGGTCCGGGGGGCGCCCCTTCGCCCCGGCCGAGGGGCGCGTTCCCGTCGTGGAGGCGATCCTCCGCGACCAGGCGTCGGGCGCCCTGCCCACGGGCGATAGCGTGGGGTGCGGCGACAACTTCGTAGGCGGGGTGGTGGCCTCCATCGCGATGCAGCGCAGGACCGGCCGGCCGCTCGACCTCCGCGAGGCAGCCATCCTCGGCAACCTCTCGGGCGGAATCGCCAGCGCCCACGCCGGGGGTGTGCTCGACGAGCGCCACCCTGGCGAGAAGCGGGACCTCGTCCTTCGTTACCGGCCCCTCTATGAGCGGCAGCTCGCCGCGGCTGGGGCTTGAGGGTCCGAGGCCGCGCAGATCATCTCGGTAGCCGAGAGGGGAGCAGCGAGACGATGCGCACGCAGCGACCATGGTCCAATTGCGCGAATATTTTGGCGGCGCAGAGCGTCCCACCGGCATGCGCCCGATCTACCTGTCGCTGCTGCTCGCCGCCGCCTGCGCCACCTCGAGGGCATCAGGCTCCGGCACCGTTGCCCTCAAGTCGTTCGGCTACCCTGCCGCGCGCCCGGAAACTTACTCGGTCGGCAAGGGGTTGATCTCGGGCTCGAACCTCGAGCTGCGGGTCGACGACGCCGGCTGCACGCGCGGGTTCTACCGCAGCGAGCCGATCAATCTCTGCCGGGACGCTGCCGACCCCAACCACTGGGTCGGTGCCAGCGGGGACCTGATCGTCGTACCGAGCCCGGACCGCAAGGCCGTCAACGTCCAGGGCTGGATGAACATCCGCGGCATCCAGCAGCTGGACGTCACCCAGGTCATCCCGCTGGGGAATGGGCCGACCTGGGACGAGCTGCGCAGGAACCCCGTCCTGCTGGCGATCGCCACCACGACCACCGATCTGGACGCCAGGCGTTCCCGCGCCTGAGCCTAGCCGCGTACTACTCCTTCCAGAAGACATTCTCGTTGGTGACGCTGACCTCGAGCTCTCGGGGTTCGACTCGGGTCAGTGCTCGATGCCGAATGCGATACGGGCGGTATCCCCGCGAACCGAAGAACCACAAAAATCCTGCTGGATCGACCCCACTGCGGCGCATGTATACCGGCGAGAATTCGGTAACGACGAGCGGGCGAGCCTCAAGGACGAGCGGCATCCCTCTGATCACCTCGAACTCGAAGCCCTCCACATCGATTTTCACGAATCGGACACGGGTGGCAGCGATGCGCTCGCCCGCGAGATACGCGTCGATAGTCACTGTTTCTACGTCGATGCCGGCATTGCGGCGGCTTGTGCAGGAGGGGCAGAAGCCGCGGCCCTTGCAGGCATCTCGTCGCCGCAGGCGGTGCAGCGGACCCGCGCGAATCCGTTCGCCAGGATCCCGCAGCCGAGGTAACGCTCGAACTCACCTACGACGAATCTGGGCAGGCCCGCGCCCCCATCGCTGCGCTCCTCCATCTCGGCGAGAAAGGTCTTCCAATGCGCTCGCACGGTCGCGTGCAAGAGCGTCCGCTCAGGCTCCTGGCGTCGATACGCTCGGGCCGCCGCGGCGTCCGACGACGACGACTTGGTGCATGCCCCATCCCCGACCGCGCCCATCCGACGGCGGCATGATCACGAACCGGGCCAAGCGAACTCTCGTGGCGGCTCCTCGGACCAAGGGTGCCCAAGCTCCAGAACGCGCGACAGAGGGTCTCATTTTGGCTCGACTCGGGCTCATTCTGAAACGGTGGAAGCAGCGCTCGCGGGGAGCGCCCGGGCCCTATCGCGGCGCCGAGGCTCTCCCGACGCCGCAATGTGGCTCTCGATCAGCGAACTGCCACAGCGTGCGGTTGCAGCCGCCAGAGGCCACTCAAGGCACGGCCGATGGCTCACCCTCGTGATCCTCCTGTGACGAAATCGAAGAGAGCCGACGGTGCGATTCGAATCGCATTGCCGACGCGAACGCAAGCAAGATGCCCGCGCTCGCAGAGGCGGTAGACGATAGGGGTGCTTACGGCAAGGAGCTTGGCAATCTCGCGCACCGTGAGGAGACGTGCCGGACCGTGCAGCAAGAATGCAGCAAGACGCTCTCGAAATGCTGCCAAAACCTGCTGATCCGTCCAGTTGTGTGTGGACGTATGTCCATCGTGATTGCCAATACTTGCCAGCGGCAAATACCCCCTGCCATCCCCCTTTCGGGCGTTCACACGGCAGGGGTCGCAGGTTCGAATCCTGC
>MNFJ01000071.1 GCA_001918155.1 Deltaproteobacteria bacterium 13_1_40CM_4_68_19 | reverse complement strand
CCATCCCCCCGGCCAAGACTGTCCACGGGGCAGCGTTCGAGCACGTAGCAGCAGGCCGCCTGCCCCGTGCGTGCGGGCGGCCCGGCTCGATGGATTGTTCGGAAGCGAACGTCCCAACTCGTCCCGGGGCGGGACGCAGTGCGTTACCAGCGATATCCGGCGCCCCCCGCGACGCTCCCGGATCGCGTGACATGGCCGCCGGAGTCCACGTCGCGTTGTCCCGAGAGGGTCAACCAGGCGCGGAACGACTTCGTGAAGCGGTACTGAAACCGCCCTCCGATGCCCGCCGTGCTTTCGCCGGTGCCGGCGACGTATTCACCGGCTTCGACCGAAAGGCGGGCGGAGAAGTCCCCCATGCGATGCTGCACCTCGGGCCGGATCTGGTACTGCAGGGGAGCGATGGGCAGACCGGGGCCGCGGCCGAGCGCGGCCAGCCCGAAGTAGCCGATCTTCGCCGGATCCTCGTCGTAGAGATACCAATCTCCGAGCAGCGATACGTCGGTATCGCCGTACAGCGTGGCCGTCGCCCCGGCCGAGAACCTTTCGTAATCGAGCGGCGTCGGCACGGCGTCGAGGGCCGCGAGCAGGTTCTGGCCGCAGTTGCGGATCTTCGGATGCGCGTTGCAGTACGCGACGGTTTGCTGGCGGAGCTGCTGCGCGGTCAACGTCGATCCCGTCTCCGTGCGGACGTGCGAGACGCTCTGTTCGATGCCGTAATGGGAGAAGGCGATCCCGCCGTTGAACGACCACTCCAGGTCGGACTTGCCGGGTGAATCCCAGGAGATGTCGATGCCGCCGGTGATCTGCGAAGTCTGCGAGCGCACCTGGGCATCGCCGCTGAGCTCGTTGCCGTTGGCTTGGCGCAGGGAGACCGGGGTTCCGGCGAACTGCGTGCTCCGAGGCGACACGTCGAGGGACGCGCCGATGTTGACTTGATTGGTTGCCGACCAGTCCACGCCGGCGCTGAACAGCGTGACGGCGCTTCCACTCTGGCCGAACTGGGCGCGGCTCGCGGCGGGGGTCTCCCCTTCCAGCGTAATGCTTGCGCCGGCGCTCACCGTCCAGGCATCGCCGATGTCGAAGCTCGAGTTGAGCATGTCGGTGAAGACGGTCGAGCGCGGATTCGCCTCCGTCGCCTGCGTGGCGCTGACGATCACCTGATTGGTCACGCTGTCCGCGCGGACGGATGCCGCGATCGCCGGAACCAGCAGGGCGACGGCGAGGCGCATCCGGTGGAGCATGCATGGCCGGACCCGCCGCCCGGATGAACGCCCACGCGCCTTCCCGAACACCCCTCCCCTACTCCCACTCGATGGTCGCGGGGGGCTTGCTGCTGACGTCGAGGACCACCCGGTTGATGCCGCGCACTTCGTTGGTGACCCGGCTGGAGATCCGCGCCACCAGGTCCCAGGGCAGACGCGCCCAGTCGGCGGTCATTCCGTCGAGGCTCTCGACAGCGCGCAGGACGCAGGCGGACTCGTAGGTGCGCTCGTCGCCCATCACGCCGACCGACTTGACCGGCAGGAGCACCGCGAACGCCTGCCAGAGCTTCTCGCGCAGCCCTGCGTTCGCGACTTCCTCCTGCACGATGACGTCGGCCTTGCGCACGATCGCCAGACGCTCCTCGGTGACCTCGCCCAGCACACGGATGGCGAGCCCCGGCCCCGGGAACGGCTGCCGGGAGACGATGGCTTCGGGGAGGCCGAGCTCGCGGCCGAGCGCGCGGACTTCGTCCTTGAAGAGCTCGCGCAGCGGCTCGATCAGCCGCATCTTCATCCGCTCGGGCAGGCCGCCGACGTTGTGGTGGCTCTTGATGGTGGCGCTCGGCCCCTTGAAGGAGACGCTCTCGATCACGTCGGGATAGAGCGTGCCCTGGGCGAGGTAGCGCGCCTCGCCGTGCTCCCGGCGATCGTTCTCCACTTCGTCTTCGAACACCGCGATGAACTCGCGGCCGATGATCTTTCGCTTCTGCTCGGGATCGATGACTCCGTGCAGTGCGTCGAGGAAGCGCTTGCGCGCGTCGACGACGCGCAGCGGGACGTGGAACCGGTCCTTGAACGTCTGCTCCACCTGGGAGGCCTCGCCCTCGCGCAACAGCCCGTTGTCGACGAAGATGCACTGGAGCTGCCGGCCGATGGCCTTGTGCAGCAGCAGCGCCACGACCGCACTGTCCACGCCGCCGGAGAGCGCGCAGATGACCCGCTCCTTCCCGACCTTTTCGCGGACCTGCTTGATCGCTTCCTCCGCGAACGCGCCCATCCGGAAGTTGAAGGAGACGCCGCACTCCTCGAGGAACGCCTCGTACAGCTCGCGCCCGCGGGGGGTATGCGCGACTTCGGCGTGGAACTGGAGCGCATAGAGCTTGCGCTTCGGGTCCCCGACCGCCGCATACGGAGAGTTGGCCGTCTTCGCCAGCGTGCGGAAGCCCTTGGGCGGCGCGGAGACCTTGTCGCCGTGCGACATCCAGACGTCGAGGTGCTCGCCGGGCTGCATCTCGCGGAAGGGCCCGATGGCCTCGAGGACTTCGAGGCGCGCCGGCCCATATTCGCGGTGCGCGGTCCGGTCGATCTGCCCGCCCAGCAGCTTGGCCATGAGCTGCAGCCCGTAGCAGACGCCGAGGACCGGCACGCCCAGCTCGAAGATCTTCGCGTCGACCATCGGCGCGCCCGGCTGCTCGACGCTGTAGGGGCTGCCGGAGAGGACGATGCCCTTCGCCCCGAAGGCGCGGATCTGGTCGAACGGCATCGTGCAGGGGTGGAGCTCGCAGTAGACGTGCAGCTCCCGGATCCGGCGGGCGATGAGCTGCGTGTACTGCGACCCGAAGTCCAGAATCAGGATTCTTTCTGCATGGATGTCCGCCACCGGCCCTCCAGGAGGCGGCGCAGTCTAGTGGGAACCCGGCCGCCTGACAACTGCAATCGATCCCAGGACGGGAACATTTGCTCCCAGCACGGGATCACGTTATATCCGGCTGGGTGAACGTGATCTCCCGGAAGCGGCTGATCGCTTTCTGGCGGTTGCATCCGGATGCCAGGACCCCCCTCGCTGCGTGGTTCGGCGAGTTGAGAAAGGCGAAGTGGCCGGACACAGCGGAGGTCAAGAGGAGATACCCGAGCGCCGGTTTCGTGGGGAGAGATCGAATCGTGTTCAACATCAAGGGGAACAAGTACCGATTGGTCGTACGCTACCGACCACCGGTCGTGTTCATCCGATTCGTGGGGACTCATGCCGAATACGACCGCATCGACGCCGCGACCGTCTAGGACGGTGGAGGTATTCCCCGTCAGGTCCGAGGACGATCTCAACCGGGCACTTGCCGAGATCGATGCCTTGATGGACGTCGAGCATCCTTCGGACGCCGAGCGTGACCGCTTGGAGGTGCTCACCATCCTGGTCGAGGCGTTCGAGGACAAGCACCACCCGATAGCACCTCCGAATGCCATCGAAGCCATTCGTTTTCGGCTGGACCAACTCGGTTTTCACACACCCGCTGCCCAGGCGAAGACGTTGGCCCGTCTCCTCGGCAGCCGCTCGCGCGCCTACGAGATCTTGCATGGGAAGCGCGGGCTGTCCGCACAGATGGTCACGAAGATCTGGCGCCGCTTGGATGTTCCGCTCGAATCGCTGGTCCGGGGTATGACCATGCGGAATCGATCGAGGGCTCGCGGACGCGCGAAGCGTTCCGATCACGTACCGAGGCGGACCGGCTCATCGTAGAAGCGCGCCCGCGCCCGCAGGATCGCCCGATCAGAACCTCGTGAGTCGCCGAAAGAGGCGATTCATCTCACGAGCCGGACCGGCTCATCGTAAAGGGCACCGCCGCCGCCCAGGTCGGTGGCGCGGGCTCGGGAGAGAAGATTCGCGTTGCGGTTGTCGCGCAGATGGCCGCCCTTGGCGAGCAATGCGACGTCGCGGCGCTGGCGCCGGTCGTAGCGGACTTGAATGGGGAGAGATCCGATCGCCGACTCGAGATGGGCAAATCCACCGTCCGGGATGTCCTGGCCAGCGTCGGGGTGGACGGTCACTACGGGCGGGCCGGAAGGCTGGCCCTTCGACCACTGCGAGCTCTGCGACTTCTCCGTGGCGAGCGCCATGAGGTAGAGCGGGTACTCCGCGCTCACCTGGGAGCGAGACGGCGCCGAGGTGATCAGGTTCACCCTGCCGCTCTTCGTCGCGAACTTCCGGTCCGCGAACAGCACCTCCGGCGAGAGCGCGCTGCGCTGGGGGCCGTCGGACTCGATCTGCGCGACCGTGAAGCCGGCGTCCTTGCGCAGGATGCGCTCCTTCCAGTCGCGCGCGCTTCCGTCGAGCACGCCGTCGAGGCCGACGCGGGAAGACAGTTCCTGCAGGATCTGGAGATCGGACTTCACGCCGGGAGGCGGCGGGACCACGGGACGGGCGACTCCAACCCAGTGGTGACCGTAGGCGCCGACCAGGTCGTCAGCCTCGAGCAACGTCGTGGTCGGGAGCACCAGCGTCGCCGCCCGCGTGCTGTCCGTGGGCCAGGAGTCGACCACGCAGACGAACTCGCGCGTGCGCAGCGCGCGGTCCACGGTTGCGGACTCGGGCAACATCGCGACCGGGTTGCCGGCGGTGATCCAGACCGCGCGGATCGGCGGGTCCCTGAAGGCGAGCACCTCGGGTCCGAAGAGGGGCTCCAGCACCGTGCGCGGCGCTGCCGCGATCCCGCGGATGAAGGTGTGATCGAACGTCTTGCGCCGCTTGAAATAATAGGAGACGCCCCCGCCCGGCACGCCCAGGTTCCCGGAGATGGCGCAGAGGGCGTCGAGGGCGCGCACGATCGCGCCGCCGTTCACCCGTCTCGCCATTCCCCAGCCGACGAGGATCGCCGCGGGACCCTCGTGCAGCCGGCGCGCGATGTCCTCCGCGGCCGCCGGCGACACGTCGGCGTCCTCGCACCAGCCGGCGACGCCATGAGCGAAGGCGAGGGCGCGAAATCCGTCGACGTTGTCGCAGTACTTCTCGAATCCGGGCTCCGTCCAGCCGCGTTCGAACAGGACGCGGGCGACCGCCATCGCGAGAGAGAAATCACCGCCCGGCCGCGGCTGCACGAACTCCTCGCAGAGCCGCGCCGACTTGTGCCAGACGGGATCGATCAAGAGCTTCGCGGCACGCGCCTCGTTCATCACAGGGACGAGATGCGGCGAGGAGACGACCGGGTTCTTCCCCCAGAGGATGATGTTGCGGGAGTTGCGCAGGTCGAAGACGTCGTGCGAGTCCTCCTCGCCGAAGTCGAGCATCTGCGCTTCGTCGCCGGCCCCTGAGCAGATGTCGCCGCGCTTGGTCGTCACCGGCCCGAGCTTCTCGAAGAAGTAGTCGCTCAGGTGCTTCAGCGCGCCCAGGCTTCCGCCGCTGCGGTAGTGGAAGATCGCTGCCGGTCCGGACTCGGCGCGGATGCGCAGCAGCTCGCGGGCGGCGAAATCGAGTGCCTCGTCCCAGGAGACGGCCTTTCCGCGCAAGAGCGGCATCGTCAGCCGCTCGGGCGAGTACTGTAGCGGGAGGAAGTTGTTCGTCCGCCAGCAGAGGAATCCCTGCGTCACGGGGTGCGAGGGGTCGCCGCCGAGCCGGACAACGCGGCCGTCCTCGATGTGCGCGACGACCGAGCAGGCGTCCGGGCAGTCGCGGTTGCAGACCGTCTTACGGATCTCGGGCATCAGGCTGCGCATTCTACCGGACTGCCGTCGCGCCCGCCCGCGCCCTAATTTTCCACAGGAAGGGACCGCTGCATGGCTGAGATTAAGATCGACCAGGCAACCGCTCGCCCGATCAGGCCCGGCCCGCACGAGGCCAAGCCGCCGCCGGCCCGCGTCCGCCGTCCTCCCGCCGCGCGGGTGGCGATCGTCCAGGGCGCGTACCTCGTCGCCGCCGGCCTCTGGCCGATCCTCGACCCGGGCGGCTTCATGAAGGTCACGGGGCCGAAGTTCGAGGGTTGGCTGCCGAAGGGCGTCGGCGCGTGCATGGCAAACATCGGCGCTGCGCTCGGCGCCGCCGGCCTCCGCGGCAAGGTCGCCCGCGAGTTGCGCATCCTCGGCGTGAGTACGGCGCTGAGCTTCGCCGCCATGGACTTCTGGTATGCCGGGCTCCGCCGCCGCATCTCGCGGGTGTACCTGCTCAACGGCATCACCCAGCTCGCTTTCGTCGGAGCCTGGGCGTTCGCCGAGTGGCGCGAGTCGCGGGACGGACGCCGCCTCCCGGAAGCCGCGTTCGCCTGATCACGGAGCGTCGCGGGCCGCAGCGCAGTTCAACCGGATGAACCAACTGTTCACTTGACGACATCGCGCGCCAGGCGACATCGCGGGGCGGTTTCACACCGCACGACCAGCGCTTTTCCGGTCTTCGCCGCGTACACGTCCTGGCACCCGGGCACCAGCTGCGAAGGCCGCAGACGGAAATCGATCCCGCCGCGCAGCCACTCCAGCCACGACGTCCTGCCGTCGCAGTCGAGGTCGCGAAAGACTTCCGGGACCTCGCCTTCACGGGCGAGCTGCACGGCCCGGATCCCGCTGAGCAGGAAGAGGAGGACGGGAGCGCCGAGGATGATCAGCGCGACGAGCCGCGGCTTCAACGCCTCAGGTCTCGACGCGGTAGTTCGGGGCTTCCTGGGTCACCTGCACGTCGTGCACGTGGCTCTCGCGCAAACCGGCCGCGGTGATCCGCACGAACTTCGCCTTCGATCGCAGCTCGTCGATGCTGCGGCAGCCGGTGTAGCCCATCCCACTGCGCAGGCCGCCCACCAGCTGGAACACGTTCATCGCCAACGGACCCTTGTAGGGAACGCGCCCCTCGATCCCCTCCGGGACCAGCTTCATCTCCTCCGTGTCATCCTGGAAGTAGCGGTCGCGCGAGCCCTTCTTCATCGCGCCCATCGACCCCATCCCGCGGTACGACTTGTAGGACCTCCCCTGGAAGAGGATCACGTCGCCCGGCGCTTCCTCCGTGCCGGCGAAGAGCGAGCCGATCATCACCGTGTGGGCTCCCGCCGCCAGCGCCTTGACGATGTCGCCCGAGTACTTGATTCCGCCGTCCGAGACGCAGGGCACCCCATGGCGCGCCGTCGCGCGCACGCAGTTGTCGATGGCGGTGATCTGCGGCACGCCGACGCCCGCCACCACCCGCGTGGTGCAGATCGAGCCCGGACCGATCCCCACCTTCACCGCATCCGCGCCGGCCTCGCAGAGCGCCGCGGCGCCTTCGCCGGTGGCCACGTTGCCAGCGACGATCTCGATGCCCTTGAAATTGCGCTTCAGGTCCCGGATGGCGTCGAGCACGCCGCGCGAATGGCCGTGCGCCGTGTCCACCGCGATCACGTCCGCGCCCGCCTGGAGCAGCGCGTGCACGCGCTCGTCCCGGTCAGCCCCCACGCCGACGGCGGCGCCGACCAGCAGGCGGCCCTTCCCGTCCTTCGCCGCGTTCGGATGGGCGCGCGTCTTCTCGATGTCCTTGATGGTGATGAGGCCCCTCAGCTCGTACTTGTCATCCACCACCAGGAGCTTCTCGATCCGGTTCCGGTGGAGCAGCTCCTTGGCCTCTTCCTGGGAGATGCCCTCGCGGCAGGTCACCAGGTCGCGCGTCATCATCGCCTCGACCTTCTGGTCGAGGTTCTTCTCGAAGCGCAGATCGCGGTTGGTGAGGATGCCGACCAGGCGGCCGTTCTTGGTCACCGGAATGCCGCTGATCTCGTGCTGCCGCATCAGGGCCACGGCCTTGTGCACGGGAGCGTCGGGCTCGATGGTCACCGGGTCCACCACCATGCCGCTCTCGTACTTCTTGACCTTCGTCACCTCCAGGGCCTGCTGCTGGATGGTGAAGTTCTTGTGGACGAATCCCATCCCACCTTCCTGCGCCATGGCGATCGCCGTGCGGGCCTCGGTGACGGTGTCCATCGCCGCGCTCACCAGCGGGATCTTCAGGCGCAGGTTGCGTGTGAGCTGAGCGCTTACATCCACTTGCCGCGGCAGCACGTTGCTCTCCGCGGGAAGCAGGAGAACGTCGTCGAACGTGAGGGCCAACGGCACCTTGGGATCGATCATTCGCCGCTCCGGTAAGCCGGCCAGTCTAGCGGCGAGAGAGGCTCGCGGCAATGCGGATTGCCGGCCGGAAACGGGCTCCTCCGCTTGCCGCGCGCGGGCTGGAGAACGCCGGTCCCGGCTACGGCTCATGAGCGCCGCCCGCCCGCCCGGCGATCGAGTCCGCCCTCCACCCTCTGCAGCGGGATGGGCGGCGTGCTCACCGGCAGTCCGCGCTTGCGCCGCCAACGCCGCCGGATGGCGAGGAAGAGGACGTACAGCGCGGTCAGTCCGGCGATCACCGCGAACGCCGCGATCTGCGCCTGCGCCGACCACTCCCAGGCGCTGTTGAGCATCCGGTGCTTGCGCGCCCAGTAGCCGAGATACACCCACGCCGGGGCGGAGACGCAGGCCGCAAGCCCGTCGTAGGTGATGAACTTCCAATACGGAACGCCCGTCAGGCCCGCCACGAAGTAAGTGACCGCGCGCAACCCCGGCACGAACCGCGCGGCCATGATGAACTTGGGGCCGTGCCGATCGAAGGCCGCGATCGTGCGCTGGACGCGCTCGCCCGGGATGTGCCGGCCGAGGCGCGTGTCGAGAAGTTTCTCGCCGTAGATCTGCCCGGCGCGGAAGATGAAGCTGTCGCCGATGAGGATGCCCGCGAGGCCCGTGAAGATCATCAGCGGCAGCGACCCGCTGCGGCCGACCAGCCAGCCTCCCGTGATCAGGGGCACGTCCTCGGGCAGCGGCACGCCGAGGCCGCACGTGATCAACACGAAGAGAACGCCGATATAGGCGGCCGGCCCGTGGAAGTTGGTGAGGAAATGAAAGAGCCAGTCCTTCAGACCACACCGCCTCGGTTGGGACGATCGTCTGAAGCTAGTCGGTCCTGGACGGGGACCGCAAGTTCCACCCCGGACGCGCCCGGCAGACCGCTACAGCATGATGACGATCGCGTGGCGAATCCGCAAACGGTCGCGCTCACACCTGGCGCTTGCTGATCTGCCACACCAGGAACTCTCGAAGCGGCCCTTTCGCCTCCCGCAAGCGCTCGGCCAGGTCCTGGGCGAGCGCCAGCGCGAGCTTCAGCGCCGTGCGCGGATGCGTCCGCTTCATCTCGTCGAATGCCGCGCGCGTCAACTCCAGCAGTTCCACGTCGTCCGCGGCCAGCGCGGAAACGACGTGCTCGCAGTCCACGAGCAGCGCCATCCCGCCCACGGTGTCGCCGGAGAGGACTTCCCCGAGCGCGGCGCCTCCGTCGAGCGGCAGGAGCTGCAGCGTCCCCTTCGCCCCGAACGAGAGCATGCTGGAAGCCTCCCCTGCCTTGAACGCGTAGGTGCCCTTGCCGACGCTCCGCTGCGAGGCGATCTCGGCGAGGATCTTCACCCCGACGTCCGTGAAATCGCGCAGCAGATGCGACGCCCGCAGGGCAACCGGTTTGTCGAGGCGGGTCGGCGGCACCTGCGCCATCAGCGGTGCTCCCGTCCGAGGCGGATGTAGATCTCGACACCCGCTTGCACGTGCCGCTTCTCCTCGTCCGTCAGGGGGCGCTTCACCCGAGCGGGAGAGCCGAGCGCGAGCATTCCCGGAGGGATTTTCGTGCCCGGGGTGACGAGGCTTCCGGCGCCCACCATCGCCCCTTCCCCCACCTCGGCCCCGTTCAGCACGATGCCCCCGATGCCGATCAGCGCGTTGTCGCCGATGCGGCATCCGTGCAGGACCACGCTGTGGCCGACCGTCACCCGGTCGCCCACCACCGTCGAGAACCCGCTCGAGTCCACGTGGATGACGGTGTTGTCCTGGATGTTCGTCTCGCTGCCGATGCGGATGCTCTCCACGTCCCCGCGCAACACCGCGCCGTACCAGATGCTGCTGCGGGCGCCGATCGCCACGTCGCCGATCACGACGGCGCTGGGAGCTACGAACGCGGCTTCGTCCACCTGCGGCGTCCTTCCCCCGAACGGCCGGATCACGCCTTCTCCCTCTTGCCGGGAGCGGCCGGAGGAGCCGCGCCCGACTCGCCGCCCGGCGCGGCCGCGACCTTTCGCATGCGCTCGGCCTCGCCGCTGTTGACGCGCTCGAGCGCGTCGGCGAGCGCGTTCGCCTCCTGCGAAAGCATGTCGAGGCTGCGCCGCAGACCGGCGCCCGCCACGTCCACGCTGGAGCTGTCCGCCGAGCGCATCCGGACCACCTGGGTGTAGAGGCTCTCCAGCGTGTAGGAGATGCGCGTGTGCTCGGCGTCGAAGCGCGTCGCGGCGCGCGCCAGCTCCTGCCGCTGCTCGCGCTGGGCTTCGAGCGCGGCCAGCGCCGAGGCGAGTCGCATCCGGGTCACCTCATCGCTCTCTCCCGCAACGCGCTTCTGCAGCGCTTCCCGCTCGCGCATCAGGCGCTCGTCGTCCTGCGGGGAGAGGAAACGGCGCAGATCGCGGTCCCGCCGGGTCAGGTTGCGGCAGGTGGCGCGCAGCGCGGCGATGGTCTCGTCGGGCTTGATGAAGATGTCCTTCACGGCGTCCGGCGAGGTGCGCAGCTCGGCGAGGATCCGGTCGCAGATGGCGTCGACGCGGACGTCCCGCGGATCCTGCTGCCCCGCTGCCGTGCGCACCGAAGGGGTCGAGCCGGAGGACCGTTGCTGAGCCTCGGTGGCGTCGAACTCCCGCCCGATGCCACCGAGCGAGCCGAACCGCTGCGCGCGCTGCTGTTCCGGCGTCGCCCCTGCGGTGCTGCTGACGTGCGCCGGGTGCGGTCCCGTGAGCGCCGGCTGCGTCATCCGGCTGTGTCGGGCGATCACCCGGGTGCCGCGCGACCCGAGCCCCGCCGCGGGAAAGATCAACCACCAGAGAAAGGGGAGCGAGGAGAGCGCGATGATGAAGAGGACGATCGCTCCCAGCAGCCAGAGGTACCCTTCGAACAGGCTGGCGTTCGCTACCTTGGCCTCGCGCTCGGCGCGGCGGCGCAGCTTTCGCTCGAGCCTCCGCTGCCACCGCTCCCGCCCCCAGTCCGGGTAGGCGTTGCGCAGGTTCTCCGTCCATTCGCGGACCATCTGGTCCTGTTGGGAGGAGCCACGCGCGATCGCCTCCTGGGCGCGACGCAGCGACGCCTGGAGCTGTTCCTGCCAATCGTTGGGGTCCCGATAGGTCATGAAAGCTCGCGGATTCGTAGCATGAGTCCACCCCATCCGCACCGCCGCTTCACGGCATCAGCTCGGCCGCCACCCGTCCGAGATCGTCCACCGAGCGCACGCTCTCCACCCGATCGCAATGCCGCGCGTAGAGCGGCATCTCGCTGTCGCCGAATCCCCAGGAATGCTGCTCCTCCGGGCAGAGCCAGATCAGGCGCCGGCACCGGCGCTTCAGATCGGCCAGCGCCCATGCGTTGGGCGGGTTGTAGTTCGTGCGCCCATCCCCGATCACGATGACCGTCGTTCGCCGCGTGATCGACCCCAGCCAGGTGTTGTGGAACAGCCTCAGCGCATGCCCGTAGTTGGAGTTCGCGGAAAGGTTGATCACGCGGCCGGCGGTCGCCAGATCGACGGCGGTGCTCACGTCCATGTTCTTGAACAGGTGGGTGACCTCGCCGATGTCGCTGACGAACACGAAGCTGCGCACTCGCGCGTAGAGCTCCTGCAGCGTGTAGACGAACTGAAGCATCAGCCGCGAGACGTTGCGCACCGAATCGCTCACGTCGCAAAGGACGACGATCTCCGGCCGCTCAGGCCGGCGCGCGCGGAAGACGAGCTTGTACGGCTCGCCTCCGGTGGAGAGGTTCTTGCGCAGCGTCCGGCGGACGCTCAAGCTCCCGCGCCTGCGGACCTTGCGGCGGCGCGAGAGGCGCGTCTTCAGCCGCTCCGCGAGCCGACGCACCACCGTGCGCATGCGTTGCACCTCGTCGGCGGTGAGGGAGGCGAGGCTGCGATGCAGGAGGGACTTGTCGCCGCGCGCCTCGGGGTCGCGCGCCTTCTGCTCGCGATCGGCGACGCGCCGGGCTGCTTCCTCCAGCGCCTGCAGCGTCTGTGAAACCTTCCGGCTGGCCAGCTCCAGCCGCGCGGGATCGAGGCCGCGCTGCTGGAGGAGGTGCAGCAACTGCTGCAGCTCCTTTTCCGCCAGCGACCCTCCTGCCGCCTGCAGCAGCCGGCGGGCGTAGAAGCCTCGCTGCAGCGGGCTCTGCAGTCCGCGGAAGTCGATGCCGAGCATCGCCTGCCGCAGGATCCGCGCGAGCTGATCGGCGCGGCCCGCCGCGAGCGCCTGCGTGAGCGGCGACATCCGGGCCAGCATCCGAGCGATCTCCTCCAGCTGCAGCTCGTCCAGTTTCTCGCTCTCGAGCGCATCGAGGAGCGAGTCCTGCAGACCTTCGACCAGGTCCTTGGCGCCGGTGAAATACAGCTCGAACAGCCGGTCGAAGACGGGCGCGTCCTGTCCCCGCTTGACCAGCGTCGCGCGCAACGCACCGCGAAAGGCGGCGCGATCTTCCATTCCGACGAGCAGCGTCGCCTGCGCAGCGTCCGCGACCTCGGCGGGCGAGATCCGCAGGCCGTTCTGCCGCAACAGGCCGGTGAAGTCCTCGAGGCGCTCGTCCACAGCCCGCATGCTAGCGTGCGGGGAATGTGGATGCTCGTCCTCGTCGCCGGAGCGCTGCTGGACCGCGGACGGCCGGCGCTCGACGCGGTGCGGCCCGAGTCCATCTCCGCGACGGTCCGGTTCCTTTCCGACGATCTCCTGGAAGGGCGCGGCACCGGCACGCGCGCGCACGCCATCGCGGAGAAGTACGTCGCCACCCGGATGCAGGCGCTCGGGCTCCGCCCGGCGGGAGAGGCCGGGTACCTACAGCAGGTGAAGCTGTGCGAGACGCGCGCGCAGGGCCAGCTCATCGTCGACGGTGCGGAGGTGAAGGACGTCCTGGTGGCGGGGGATTGCGGCGCGCCCGATCGGACCGTCGAAGGCGAGCTGGCATTCGCCGGATACGGCCAGGCCGGCGAGCTGCCCGAGCTGCGCGGAAAGATCGCCATGGTGCTAGCCGGCGCGCCGGCGAGCCTGCCGTCGACGCAGCGGGCGCTGGCGTCGTCGAACGAGGACAAGCTGAAGCGCCTGCGCGCGGCGGGAGCCGTCGCCGAGGTCGTCCTCACCACTCCCGAGCTCGAGGCACGCCGCCCCTGGGCGCTGCTCCAGCGCAATTTCGTCAATGGCCAGGCGTATGACGCGGACGACCTGCCGCCGTTGCCGGTCGCCTACCTCGATCTCGGCGAGAGTGACCGGCTGCGTCAGCGGCCGGGATCGCGCGCGCGGTTGCATCTGACGCAGACCTCCCGGTCGTTCGAGTCCGGGAACGTCATCGGCCTGCTTCCGGGCGATTCTCCGGAGACGATCGTCTACTCGGCGCACCTCGATCACCTCGGGATCTGCGCACCCGGCACGCGCGACCCGATCTGCAACGGCGCGATCGACAACGCCACCGGCATCGCCGAGGTGCTCGAGATCGCGCGGGGCTTCGCGGCGCTGCCGAAGCGCGAGCGGTCGGTGCTGTTCATCGCCGTCACGGGCGAAGAGCGCGGGCTGCTCGGTTCGGCCTGGTTCGTGCGCCATCCGACGGTGAAGCGGGAACGGATGATCGCGAATCTCAACCTCGATCAGCTGCTTCCGGCGTACCCGGTGGGGGAGCTCGTGCTTCGCGGCGCCGAGCTCTCCACGCTCGAGGATCATGTTCGCGCGGCCGCCGCCGAGCTGGAGCTGGCGATCGTGCCGGACCCCGTGCCGGAGCAGAACTTCTTCGCCCGCAGCGATCAGCTGAACTTCGCGCGCATCGGCGTCCCTTCGGCTTGTCTCTGGCAAGGCTTTTCCGGCCCTCGCGGCGAAGCCGCGTTCAAGGACTTCCGGTCGAACAGGTACCATCAGCCGGGCGACGAGTGGCTCCCGGCATACGACTGGGAGGCGGCCGCGCAGATGGCGCGAGCAGAGCTGCTGGTGGGGATCTCGCTGCTCAGCGGTCCGCGGCCGCGTTGGAAGCCGCAGAGTCCCTTCCGTTGATCATTTGCGAATGAGGAGCTGGTACGTTCCGGGAACCAGGTCGATGTACATGGCCCGCGCCCGGCCGGTGACGCGGATCCGCCCGCCGATGACGCTCACGTCGCGAATCTCCTCG
Source organism: Deltaproteobacteria bacterium 13_1_40CM_4_68_19 (assembly GCA_001918155.1). Taxonomy (GTDB): domain Bacteria; phylum Myxococcota; class Myxococcia; order Myxococcales; family 40CM-4-68-19; genus 40CM-4-68-19. The sequence goes on along the minus strand of MNFJ01000071.1, from coordinate 10,777 downwards.
GGGTCTCCGAGGTAGGGCGCCTTGAGCACACCGCGGGTCGTCGCCACCGCGTAGTGGAACGACTTGCCGCCGCCGATCCCGATCAGCACCGCATCGGCGAAGTGCTGGAAGGTGGTGAGGTGATCGCCCTCCGGCACCTTGAAGACGAGCACCGCTGATCCGTCCTTGCGGCGCGCGATGATCAGCTCCTTGATTTCGCCGCGAAAGAGGAAATGGCCGCGCGTGTACTCGTCGAGGCAGTTTTCTTCCCAGATGCCTGGAGGCAGCGTGTTGTGCCGGACGCCCTCCTTGCAGCGCTTGCGCGCCGTCTCCGCATCGAGCGACGGCCCGCAACTGCGCTTCTCGACCGTGCCACGGCCCAGCGGAAGGGTCTCGTCGACGATACAGCGCCTGACCTGATCGCCGGTGACGCGAACGGGCGCGAGATCGAAGGCGGCGGCGGCGAGCAGCGGAAGAAGGATCATCGGGTGAACGTCGCGACGACCTCGAAGTGTGCGGTCTGGGGAAATAGATCGAGCGGCACGGCCCGGACCAGCCGATATCCGGCTTGCGCGAGGATCCTGCCGTCGCGCGCCAGGGTTGGCGCGTCGCAGCTGACGTAGACTACGCGCGGTGGCCCGAGCGACGCGAGAGCGCGGACGGCGTCGGCCGACCCGGTGCGCGGCGGATCGAGCAGCACGGCCTCGAGCGGGCCCTCGAACGCGCGGACCACTTCCGCGGCGTCTCCGGCGACGAGCTTCACCGCGAGACCTGCCTCGTCGGCGCTGCGGCGCAAGAGCGCGAGCGAGGACCCGGCATTCTCGACGCCGGTGACCCGACGATCCTCTCCGAGCAGCGGCAAGGTCAGGGTTCCGCTGCCGCAGAACAGCTCGAGCACGTGCCGCGCGCCGCCGAGGGCCCGCGCGGCCTCGGCTGCCAAACGTGGCACCATGACACGGTTCGCCTGGGCGAAGGTATCCGGCCGCGCGCGCAGGCGGGCCCCGTTCGCGAGGGCCGGGTCCGCGATCACCGGATCGCCGAGCGTCGCGCCCTGCAGGGTGACGCCGCGCACGAGGCGATGGTCGAGGAGCCTTCCGGCGCGCCGGCGCAGCCCGGGCGTCACCGCGCCCTGCACGCGCAGGTCGATGGCGCCTTTCGTCTCGCCGGCGAGGAGGCCCAGATCGCTGACGCCCGCCAACTCGCCGGCGCCGCGCGCCACATCGGCGAGCTCCTGCAAGAGCGGCTCGAACAGCAGGCATTCCTCGACCGGCTCGACGGCCGTTGAGCCCGGATGCGCGAAACCCCATCCGCCGCCGGCGGCCCGATGGAGGCGGGCGCGGCGCCGGTAGCGGAATTGCCTGGGGCTGGGGACGATGGCAGCGAGCTCGTAACTGCTCCGCGCGAAGCCTCCGATGCGCTCCAGCGCGTCGGCCGTCAGCTCCTGCTTCGCCGCCAGCTGGGCCTCGTACGCGACGTGCTGCACCGGGCAGCCGCCGCAGCGATCGACGATCGCGCACGGGGGATCGACGCGAACGCCACCTCGCTGCAGGATGCGCAGGGGCCGGGCCCGCTCGAAGCGGCCCTCTCCGGTCAGCTCCGCCTCGACCACGTCGCCCGGAGCTGCACCGCGCAGGAAGACGACGCGGCCTTCGTGTCGCGCCAGCGTCTCGCCGCCGTGCACCACAGCCTCGGCCGTCAGGGTGACCCTCACGCCGGCGGGCGGGCGAGGTCCTGCGACAGCTTCTCGACCATCTTGCCGACCAACATCCGCGTCTCCTCGTCGACCTCGAGGAACTCGATGCCCATCCCCGGCTCGTCCACGCCGGGCCCGCTCGCCTGTGCCCACGCGACCCGCCCGAGCAGCTTGCACTCGCTGTGTCCGGGAAGCTGGAGGAGGATGTGCACGCGCGTATCGATGGGAGGAGCATGGTGGGAGTTCACGAACACACCGCCGACGGAGAGGTTCGTACCCCAGCCGCTGAACGTGCCTGCCTCGGAGGAGACGCCGACCATGACCTCGTGATGGACTCGGGCGCTCCGGCGGGTGGGGCTCGCAGGATTGAAGGCGTCGCTCATCAATGAAAAGATAACATGGCCCTGGAGCAAACGCCGAGTACACCGGGCACCCCGAGGTTTTTTCGCCTTTTGTGCACTAAATCTTTATCGTCCGCAGCTCCGGGGAAATACGCAGCTTGGGTTCGGTGACCTTCTGCACGTCGTCGGGAGTGACGCCGGGGGCAATTTCCCGCAGCAGGAGCCCCTGGGGCGTGATGTCGATCACCGCCAGCTCGCTCATGACCGTGTTCACGCATTTCTTCCCTGTCAGCGGAAGGCGGCATTCCTTGAGCAGCTTCTTGGACCCGTCCCTCGCCACCTGCTCCATGGCGACGATCACGCGCTTGGCCCCGCTGACCAGGTCCATCGCGCCGCCCATGCCCTTGAGGACCTTGCCCGGGATGGTCCAGTTGGCGATGTCGCCCTGCTCGCTCACCTCCATGGCGCCGAGGATGGCGATGTCGATGTGGCCGCCGCGGATCATCGCGAACGAATCGGCGCTGGAGAAGTAGGAGGTTCCCTTGATCTCCGTCACCGTTTCCTTGCCCGCGTTGATCAGGTCGGGATCGATCTCCGCTTCCGTCGGGTACGACCCGATCCCGAGCATTCCGTTCTCCGACTGGAAGATGACGTCGATGCCCTTGGGCACGTAGTTCGCCACCAGCGTGGGCATCCCGATGCCGAGGTTGACGTAGTAGCCGTCCCGCAGCTCCTGCGCGGCGCGCGCCGCGATCTGCTCGCGTGTCAGCGGCATGCTCAGCCCTTCCTCACCGTGCGCTTCTCGATCGGCTTCTCGTAGCTCGTCCCCTGGAAGATCCGGTTCACGTAGACCGACGGGACGTGGACCTGGTCAGGATCCAGCTCGCCCACCTCGACCAGGTGCTCGACCTCCGCGACGGTGATGCGGGCCGCCGTGCACATCATCGGGCTGAAGTTGCGCGCCGTCTTGCGGAAGACCAGGTTGCCCCACCTGTCGCCCTTCCAGGCGCGGACGATGGCGTAGTCGGCCTTCAGGGGCTTCTCGAAGATCATCTCTCGCCCCTCGATCACGCGGCTCTCCTTGCCCTGCGCGATCTGCGTTCCGGCGCCCGTCGGGGTGAAGAAACCGCCCAGGCCTGCGCCGCCGGCGCGGATCCGCTCGGCGAGCGTGCCTTGCGGATTCAGCTCCACCTCCAGCTCGCCCGCGAGGAATTGGCGCTCGAACTCCTTGTTCTCGCCGACGTAGCTGCTGATCATCTTCCGCACCTGCCGGGTCTGCAGCAGGATCCCGAGGCCCTTGTCGGTCGTGCCGCAGTTGTTGGAGATGATCGTGAGGTTCTTCACGCCCTTGCGGTGGATGGCCCTGATCAGGTTCTCCGGGTTGCCGCAGAGGCCGAAACCGCCCGACATGATCACGGCGCCGTCCTGCAGGTCGCGAATCGCCTCGTCCGCGTTGGCGACGACCTTGTTCATGGCTCAGTCCCGCTCGACGATGAGCGCGATTCCCTCGCCGCCGCCGATGCAGAGCGAGGCGATCCCGCGCTTCTTGTTCAAGTCCTTCATGGCGTACAGAAGGGTGACCAGCAGCCGGCAGCCGGAAGCTCCGATCGGGTGCCCGAGGACGACGGCGCCGCCCCGCACGTTCACCTTGTCGGGCGTGATGCCGAGGAGCTTGTTGTTCGCCATCGCCACCACCGCGAACGCCTCGTTGATCTCCCAGAGATCGATGTCCGCGGGCTTGAGCTGCGCGCGCGTCAGCGCCTGGTTGATGGCATCGGCGGGGGCGATGGTGAACTCCACCGGATCGCGCGCCGCGTGACCGAAGTCGCCGAGCCTGCCCAGGACCTTGCGGTTCTCCCGCCTGGCCCGGTCGGCGGACATGAGAACGACCGCCGCTGCGCCATCGTTGATCGAGGAGGCATTCGCGGCAGTGACGGTGCCGTCCTTCTTGAAGGCCGGCTTCAGCGAGGCGATCTTGTCGGGCTTGGCGAGCTTGGGTCCTTCGTCCTCGTCGACGGCGGCCTTGTTTCCCTTCTTGTCGGCGATCTCGACCGGGACGATCTCGGCCTTGAAGGCGCCTTCCTTCTGCGCCCGCTGCGCCCGCAGCGTGCTCTCGCGGGCGTACTCGTCCTGCGCGCTGCGCGAGAACTGGAAGTCCGCGGCGCACTTCTCGCCGCACATCCCCATGTGCATGTCGTTGTAGGGGTCCCACAGGCCGTCGTGGATCATGAGATCCTTCATCTCCACGTTCCCCATGCGCGCGCCGTTGCGCATGGAGGGCGAGAAGTACGGCGCGTTCGACATGCTCTCCATGCCACCCGCGACCACCACGTCGGCCTCGCCGAGCGCGATCACGCGAGCGCCCTCGATCACCGCCTCCAGGCCGGAACCGCACACCTTGTTGACGGTCACGCAAGGCGTGGTCTTGGGAAGCCCGGCGTACAGGGCCGCCTGGCGCGCCGGCGCCTGCCCCACCCCTCCCTGCAGCACCTGGCCCATGAAGACGGTCTTCACCTCCTCCGGCTTCACGCCCGCGCGCTCGATCGCTGCCTTGATGACGACCGCCCCCAGTCGGGGAGCGGGCAGGCTCGACAGCGAGCCCTGGAATGCGCCGATCGGCGTCCTCGCCGCGCCGACGATGACTACGTCGTGAACCTTCCGCTCTGCAGCCATGAACGTCTCCCGTGGAATTGGGGCACGATTCATAACCGAGCGCACCCTGTCAAGCAGCGGAGCATGTGCTATGTCCGCGCCCCCATGGCGTACGTAGGGGATCTGACGCAGGCGGAGTTCGACGCGCTCCTCGACCGGAAAGGCGGTCCGGCCGTCGCCGTGCACGGCGGCGCGGGAACGCGCCCCGATGCCGATCCGGCGCCCTACCTGGAAGGGACCCGGCGCGCCGCCGAAGCGGGACTGCGCGTCCTGCTTCAAGGCGGTTCGGCCCTGGATGCCGCCCAGGCCGCCGCCGTGGTCCTCGAAGACGATCCGATCTTCAACGCCGGCACCGGCGCGGCGTTGACCAGCGAGGGCGAGGTGGAGCTGGACGCGAGCTGCATGGACGGCACGACACTGCGGGCCGGCGCCGTGGCCTGCGTGAAGACGCTGAAGAACCCGATCCTCGCGGCGCGACGGGTCTGCGACGATACGCCGCACGTGCTGATCTGCGGCCTCGGCGCCGAGGCGTTCGCGCGGGAGTGCGGGATCCCGGAGGTTGCGAACTCCTCGCTGATCACGGACCGGCAGCGCACCCGCTGGGAGGAGCTGCACGCGCTCGCGCTGAAGGAAGGCGCAGACAGCGTGCGCAGGAAGATTGGCACCATCGGCGCGGTGGCGGTGGACGCGACGGGCCACGTGGCCGCCTGCACCTCGACCGGCGGCACCATGTACAAGCGCCCCGGGCGCGTCGGAGACACGCCGATCATCGGCGCCGGCACCTACGCCGACGATCACGAGGCCGCGGCCAGCTCGACCGGACTCGGCGAGGCGATCCTGAAAGTGACGATGGCGCGTGCCGCTTGCATGCTCGTCCGCGACGGCGCATCGCCGCGCGAGGCCGCGGCGGAAGCGGTAGGCCTTCTGCGCGCCCGCGCGCACGGCGAGGGCGGAATCATCGTGGCCGGGCCCGATGGCCGCCTCGGCTGGGCCCGCAACACCCCGCGGATGTCCCGGGCGATGATCCGGGCGGGGATGTCTTCAGCGAAGGCGGCGGTGTAAGCCGAATCAAGCAGCTCGCGGATGTGGCGCTGCAGCGGTTCTTCTGCGAGCAGCTCGGCTACAGTTGATGTTCGCGAGCAGGACAGCCGCCAAGGCTCGGATTGGAGTCACAGACCGACTAAATGCGCCCGATCAACGATTCGATCTCTTTTTTCATGAGCGGGGCGGGAAGATGCAGGCTGCGGCCGTGGCCCGGCAGCACCCATTCGAACCGGTAGTCGAGCAGCTTGCGCAGCGACTTCTTCTGCTCGGTCCAGGAATACCAGGAGACGTTGCGACCCATCTCCAGCCGGCCCTCCCAGGCCCAGAGATGATCGCCCGTGAACAGATATCTGTCGTCGACCAGCAGCGCGCAGCTCCCGCGGGTGTGGCCCGGCAGGTGGATGACGCGCAGCCCGGGCCCCAGCTCGCCGTCGCCGTCGAGCAGGACTTCCGCGTCGATCACCGCGTCGTCGCGGTGGATGATGCGCTCGCACCCGAATCGCTCCCGGAACCGGGCGTGGTCCGCCACGTCGTCGCGGTGGGTCAAGAACATGCGCCGCACCCCGCCCGAATCCGCGATCCGGCGGACCAATGGGGCGGCGAAGCGCGGCGAATCGACGAGGATGTTCCCGCCGTCCCGGCGCAGGAAGTAGCTCTGCGCGCCATACGAGGATTCGCTGGAGTAGCCGCATCGATAGACAGGCCCTTCGAGATGGACGGGAAGATCGCGCGCCGCTTCCTTCGCGCTGCGCTCCGTTCCGATCGATGCCGTCGGACAACTGACGACCGCGTGCAGCGCGCGTCTCCAGCTCGCATCGTTTGCCGGCTGCTCCTGGACGAACGACTGCCCGGACTCCAGGCTGCCGAAGACTTCGGGCGCGAGCTCGCGGCAGGTGTCGCACTCGATGCAGGTCTCGTCCACGAACAGATCGCCGGGGACGTTTTCGGGGACTGCCAGCTCGCGCCGCGCCATGGCCGTTGTCTAACGGCGCCAAGGACGCCGCGCCCGAGCCGCCGGATCGACGTCATTGCAGGACCGCGGGGATCCGGTGTAAGCGGCCCTCATGTCGATGTTGCAGAAGCGGCTCCTCCGCGACGTGGGCCGCGCAATCGCGGATTTCCGGCTGATCGAGCCCGGCGACCGGATCCTGGTGGGCGTCTCCGGGGGCAAGGACTCGTTCACCCTCCTTCATCTGCTGCAGCAACTCCAGCGCAGCGCGCCGATCGAGTTCACGCTGGTCGCCTGCAATCTCGACCAGGGGCACCCCGGGTTTCCGGCAGGGCAGCTCGAGCAATTCCTGAGAGGCACCGGCGCCGAAGTGCTGATGCTGCGCGAGGACACCTACGCCGTCGTGAAGCGCCTCGTCCCGGAAGGAAAGACGGCCTGTTCCGTCTGCTCGCGCCTGCGCCGCGGGATCCTCTACAGCGCTGCCCGCCAGCTCGGCTGCACGAAGATCGCGCTCGGGCACCACCGGGACGACCTGGTCGAGTCGCTGCTGCTGTCGATGCTGTTCACCGGAAAGCTGCGCTCAATGCCGCCGCGGCTGCGCAGCGATGACGGCCGCAACGTCGTCATCCGCCCGCTCTGCTACGCCGCGGAGAGCGACATCGCCGCCTTCGCCGCGGAGATGAAGTTTCCCCTCATCCCCTGCGATCTCTGCGGCTCGCAGGAGAACCTGCAGCGCAAGCGGGTGAAGATGCTGCTCTCGGACCTGGAACGCGATCACCCTGGCGTGCGCGCCTCGATCTTCGGGGCGATGGGGAACGTGATGCCGGAGCACCTCCTCGACAGCACCTTGCGCCGTGAGTGGCGCGGCCCCGACCCATGGATCGACGAGGACGGCCCCGAATCGCTCCCGGTCCTCGCGTTGCGCAGCTGACATTCCGCCCGCGTGCAAGCGGGCGTGCCAGACGCCCTTGCCTGCCTCCGCATCCGTTCCCAACGTCTCCCCAGTCGGTCCTCGACTGCCTCCGCGTCCTGCGGCAGCCGAAGACCCTCGCCCGCAACATCCGGCTGCACCTGGTCGATGCCCCGGGCAAGGCGGCGAAGACGCTCCAATTCGGCTCCACGGCCCACACCACGCCGGCGATGGCCTGAAGCAACCCTTCAGATCAAGGAAGGCTCAGCTTGCCGTGATCGTGGCGCCGCCGAGGACTTCGTCTCCCCGGTAGAAGACTGCGCTTTGCCCCGGGGCGACGCCCAGCGCCGGCTCCAGCAGCTTGACGTCGACTTCGGCTCCGCTTGCGTCGACCACGGCCGCGAGCGGCTTGCCGCGGTGGCGGATCTGGACCTCGCAACGGGTGCCGGGCACCGGCGCCGAGTCGACCCAACTGGCGTCGAACGCGCGGAAGTCGCGCCGCGTCGCCTGGTCCCTCGTGCCGACCACGACTCGCCGGCGGTCCGCGTCGAGCGCGGCGACGTACATCGGCAGCTTGAACCCGGAGCCGATTCCCCGCCGCTGGCCGACGGTGAACCGGTGCACCCCATCGTGCACTCCGAGCACGCGGCCGGCGAGGTCGACGATCTCCCCCGGAGCGGACGCGACGCCGTGGTCTTCGAGAAAACGAGGCAGCGGTGTCCCGGCGACGAAGCAGACTTCCATGCTCTCCGGCTTGTCTGCATTGGGAAGGTCCCGCTGCCGCGCCAGAGCGCGCACCTGCGTCTTGGTCAGCGTACCCAAGGGAAAACGGACCAACGCCAGCTCCTCCTGCGTGAGACCATGCAGGAAGTAGCTCTGATCCTTCGACGAGTCCGCTGCGCGGAGCAGGCGGTACCGGCCGCCCAGGCGCTCGACCCGCGCATAGTGCCCCGTCACCAGCTCGCCGGCTCCGAGCTTGCGGGCCCGATCGAGCAGCCAGTCGAACTTCACGTGATCGTTGCAGCGCACGCAGGGGTTGGGAGTCTGGCCCTGCGCGTAGGCCTCGATGAATGGCTCGATCACCCGCGCGCGGAAACGCTCCTGCGCGTCGTACACGTAGAAACGGATCCCGATGGCGGCCGCCGCGCGCCGCGCATCGTAGAGGTCGTCCGGGGCGCAGCAGGTCCGCCCGCTGCGGATCGCATCTTCGGCAGTCGAGTAGAGGCGCATTGCCACGCCTGCGCAGGCGTCGCGGCCATGCGCATCCGCGGTCAGCGCGGCGGCGACCGAGGAATCCACCCCGCCCGACATGGCGATCATCGAGAGCACGGCGGCAGACTCTAAGACGTTCCGCCCTCTGACGCACTCTCGCGCAGCGGCGCCGGCTGCGACTCTTTCGGCGGGTGCGGCCGCAGGGGAATCCAGAACGACACCCTGGTGCCGGAGAAGTGCGACTTCGACTCCGGCTGGTTCTTCGGCGGGCTCTCGGCGGAGATCCTCCCGCCATGGGCCTCGATGATCTGCTTCGCCACCGGGAGTCCCAACCCTGCGCCAGGCGCCCGCTCGTCGCCCACCCGGTCGGCGTGGAAGAACGGGTCGAACACCTTCTCCGCTTCGTCGGCGAGCATTCCTTCGCCCTGGTCGTACACCTCGAACGAGAGGCGCTGGTCGTCGGCGCCGACGCGCACGAGCACGTGGCTGCCGTGCGGGCTGAACTTGATGGCGTTGTCGATCACGTTTCCCAGCGCCTGCTTGAGCTTGCGCTCGTCGCCCCACCCCGTCTCCGGCAGCGGTTCCGCCAGGAGCTCCAGGGTAATGCGGCGCGCCCTCGCCTTGGGCTTCTCCTCCTCGATCACCGCCTTGGCGGCGGTGCGCGGATCGAACGTGTCGCGATGGATGGCGTAGCCGCCGCTCTCCAGCGTGGCGAAGTCGACGAGGTTGTCGATGGTCCGCGAAAGCCGCTCGGAGGCCGTCTGCATCGAATCCAGGATCCGGCGCTGCGACTCGGAGAGAGGGCCGGTCTTCTCGGACTTGAGGATCTTGAGATATCCGGTGATCGGAGTGAGCGGCGTCGCCAGCTCGTGCGAGAGGTTCTGCATGAACTCCGTCTTGCTCCTCGCCGCCGCGCGCAGCCGCGAGTTCGCCGCCGTCAGCTCGCGGACGGTGGCCTCGAGGCGCTCGACCAGCGATTGCGAATACTCGCGAAGGTAGCGGCGCTCCTCCGCCGTCTTCACCTTCTCCCGCTTTCCCTTGAGGAACTCGCGCAGCTGTCCGGGAAACTTCTCCACGTCGATGGGCTTTTCGATGTACCCGTCGCAACCGATGCTCAGCGACAGGCCGCGGTCACCATGCGAGGTGAGCACCACGATCGGGCATCCGTCGAGGCCCCGGTACGAGCGAAGCCGCGTGGCCGTCTCGTAGCCGTCGATCCCCGGCATCTCGATGTCGCAGAGGATCAGGTCGGGATGCGCGGAGATGGCGAGATCGATTCCGGCGATGCCGTCCGATGCCTCGAGAACGTCGAACCCGCGCGCTTCCAGGACCTTGCGCACGAGGGTCCGGCTTTCAGGGTTGTCCTCGATGTAGAGGATGCGCGGATGAGGCGGGGGTGCCTGTTCGGCCATCGAGGAACGTCCGGGTTGCGGTGCTGCCCGTAAATCGCGCGGTGGCGAGTCTAGCACCCGGTCGGTTGCCCGGAAAGGCGCGCGCCTTGGGCTCTCTGCTTCGACTCTGTGCACGGGGATGTCCTGCTCGCCCTCCTGCGTCCACATCCTGTCCACAGGGTCCTTCCTCCTGCGCCCGCAATCTCGCCATCGCGTTCACCGCACGCACGAACGGTGTGCCCGGCCTCGGCCCTGAGTTCTACGTTCACGGACTTTCGACGGTTTTAGGTGGCCACGCATTCATGACCACATTGTCGCACCACGTCGATCCACCGCGCCGCGTCGCAGAAGGCAAGCTTCACTGTGGATTCCTTGTGGATAACTCCCGTCGCACTTCCGGCAGAAGTCGGAGTAGTCCCTCACGGGTGTTCAGATCCGGATCATCGAGCACACGCTCGAGAAGGCGCGAGAGGAGCTCGCCCACCAGTCGACCCGGCCCGATCGTCAGCTCCCGCATGACGTCCTCGCCGCCGATGGCGAGGTCGGTGATCTTCAATGCCGCGGCGCGATCGATCTCGCGCTGGAAGCGGGCTTCCGCTTGCGCCT
>MNFJ01000060.1 GCA_001918155.1 Deltaproteobacteria bacterium 13_1_40CM_4_68_19 | reverse complement strand
CGGGACAAGCTGGTGGAGGCAACCAAGGAGTGCGTCGGCATTCTGGCCAATGCCCTGGATCCTGCGATGGGGCACTACGCGCTGTTCGAGGACGACGCGGCTCGCACCGATCAGAGCGAGAGGCTGCGCAAGGACCTCTGGATCTTCCGCGAGATGTGCCGCTACACCGCCCATGCGCTGCAGCAGCCGGATGCCACGCCGGATGCGGCGGAGCCGTTGCGGCGCTACGCGACCGAGTTCCGGGACGTCGGTTACCAACTGCTGCGCCACTCCGACCGCGAGCTGTTCGATCGCTTCCTGGATCTGCTCGAGGGCTGGTCCGGACGCCGGGGGGAAAGCACTCAAATCCGGCTGCAGCGATTGCGCGACGATTGCCAGCGGTTTGCGGAGATCCTCGACCGCGCACTGGAGGTCGTTTCCAAGCGCTCGGAATTGCATAAGATTCCCATTGACGAAGCGAGCTACCGGGAGGCGCTTGCCAAAGTGCAGAAGGGGCGATAAGGCAAGCGCCCTTTATCCCGAAGCGTGACAGCTGTGTCGCATTCGAGCAGGCACTGAACAGCGCCCTATCGCCTGCGGGGCCGGAGCGAACCTCGTCAACTCCTCAGCGTCACTAGATTCGTCACTCCGGGGCGTGCCCCGGCACAGTTGTTGCTGAATCGCCGCAGTTGCTGCTGCCGCACCTACCGGAGGAGACGCACCAGGCATGGATCTCCATCCCTTTCGCCAGCGGACGTTCAAGCAGCGAGCAGCACTCTCAGGCATCGGGCTCCATTCCGGCGCCGCCGTGCGCCTGACGCTGGCGCCCGCTCCGATCGATAGCGGGCTGGTCTTCATCCGCGATGGCGTGGAGATCCCCGCGCGCTCCGAGTTCGTGATCGATACGACGCTGAACACCTCGCTCGGCCGCCGGAACGTGCGCATCGGCACCGTCGAGCACCTGCTCGCCGCGCTCGCGGGCTGCGGGATCGACAACGCTTGCATCGAGGTGGAAGGGCCGGAAGTCCCCATCGCCGACGGAAGCGCGGAAGCGTTCGTGGCCCTGGTGCGCGAGGCGGGGATCCACGAGCAGCGCGCGACGCGCCGCTATCTTCTCGTGCGAAGGACCGTCAGCGTCGCGGAAGGCGACAAGCTCGCGCGGCTCTCGCCCGCGCGGGGAAGGTTCGCGGTCAACTACACCATCGACTTCAACCATCCGCTGATCTCGGACCAGAACTATCGGCTGGAGGTCAACGAGAAGTCGTTCCAGAAGGAGATCGCCCGGGCGCGCACCTTCGGATTCAAGCGTGACGTGGAGCGCCTGCTGGGAGCGGGGCTCGCCCGCGGCGGTTCGCTCGACAACGCCGTCGTGGTCGACGATTTCAACATCCTGAACCCGGAGGGCCTGCGCTATCCGGACGAGTTCGTGCGCCACAAGATCCTGGACGCGATGGGGGACCTGTCGCTGTTCGGGATGCCGGTCATCGGCCAGCTCACCGCGGTGAAGTCGGGCCACTCGCTGAACCAGCAGCTCGTGCGCAAGGTGCTGGCCGAGCGCGACGCGTGCGAGGTGGTGCAGCCGAGCGCCGCCGACGAGTTGCACGCGCTTCAGGAGAGCTTGCTCCCGGTGCTCGCGCTCGAAGAGCAGCTCGCATAGCGGGCGATCCGGGGCAGCTCTCGCCGGCGCCACACCAGCAGCGCCAGGGCCAGCGCCGCGTACGCGATGGCGAAGCCCATGCGCACCTCCGTCTGCGGAAACGGGAATTGCAGCGCGAACAGCGCCAGCAGCGCGATCGCTTCCCAGAGGTGCAAGTGGAGATCGGCGAGGACCGCGAAGCCGAGGACGGTCTGCGCCGCCGTGAGGATGAACTCCTCGGTCTGGCGCGCGTCCAGCTCGATTCCGCCGGCGCCGCCTCCTCCGATCGCATAGGCGATCGGAAGGCTGCCCACCAGCAAGCTCCACTGATTCACCTTCGCGGAGAGCAGGGTCCCCAACGCCGAGTCCTGGTGGCCGCGCAAGGCCAGCACCGCCGCGACCAGCAGCTCCGGCGATTCCGACGAGATCGGCGCCAGCCACTGCACGAGGAGGAACTCGTCGATCCCCAACTGCCTCCCGCCGTGCACCAGCGCGGTGGCGAAGGGGCCCGCCGCAGAGAGCACGAACGCCGTGGCGCCGAGCATCAGCCCGATCACCGCGGCGCGCCGCGCCCGCCGGGGCAGATCGCCGATGCTTTTCGCGACGCCGATGAGCTGGGGCTCCTCCTGCTCTCCTCGCGCTGCCCGCCACAGGTACGCGAAAAAGATGGCCAGCAGCACCACCGAGTCGTACCAGGCGATGCGGCGCGTGAAGGGGACGACTAGAGAGTAGATGCTGGCGGCGCCGAGGAACCCGAGCTCCACCCGGCGCCCCTCCCGCAGGACGATGCCGGTCGCGCGTTGCCCGCGGCGCCGCGCACCGAAGACGAAGAGCAGGACCACGAAGGGCCATCCCAGCCCGAGCAGGAGCCGGTTGCTGCCCGTCATGTTGGCGGCGGCGTAATGGGCGTTCTCGGGAGCGTGGCCAGCGCTCCAGGCGAAGAACAGGTCGACGGCGTACTCGGGAAGGACAGCGATGACGGCGAGGATCGCCGTGGCGAGGCTGCTCGAGATGTCATGGTGCGCCGCCTCCGAGGCCCAGACGAGCAGGAAGGCCGAGGCGACCACCGCGGATCCGAAGACGGCGATCGCGAAGAGGGGCGCGAGCTGCACGCCGAGCATGCGCAGAAGGAGAGCGGGCAGCGCAACCGCCAGGGCGAGCGCGATCTTGAGCACTGGAACACATTTCATAGCCCGTGTTCGCACGGTTCGCGCCCAAGCGTAGTCGCTATGCCGCCTTCGGCGCCCGCGACTAGCCGCGCCGGCCGAAGGCCGGTTAGCGGCTACTCTTGAGCGCAAACAACTCCCAGGCAGGTCATGAAATCTGTTCTAGATCCCGGGCGGGTTGGAGCTCAGGCCCGACTTCCGGTGTTCCTTGAGCATGCAGCGGTCCATCACCACCATCAGACCGGCCTCGCGCGCCCGCGCCGCCGCCGCCTCGTCCACGATTCCCTCCTGCATCCAGACGGCGGGAACGCGCAGCTCGATCGCCTCGTCGATGTGCGCGCCCACTTCCGAGCTCCGCCGGAAGTGGTCCACGATGTCGACCGCGAACGGGATGTCGGAGAGCCGGGCGTAGACCTTCTCGCCGAGGATCTCGCCGCCGCCCGGCCGCACCGGAACGATGCGGTAACCGCACCCCTGCAGGTACATGGCGACGCTGTAGGAGGGCCGATCCGGGTCGGGCGAGAGCCCGACCACCGCGATGGTCTTGACGCGCTGGAGCAGGGCCTTGATCTCGCCGGGGCTGGGGTTCTGGAACGCCAAGGGCCTCCCGATTTGTTGACGTAGGCGCCGCACCCGCATAGGGTGCGCGGTTTCCCCATTTTGGAGACTGTCATGAAGAGCCGTACTTTGCACGCCTTGGCGATCCTCTGCTCGGCTTCGTTCGTCGCCTGCAAGACAAGCGGGGGGACGGGGACCGGCAAGTCCGTCCTCGCCCTGGACCCGGGGACCAAGGTCGGCGAGGTGGACGGCAAGGCGATCACCTACGGCGACGTGCAGAACGACCACGAGGTCGGGCCGAAGCTGCGGCAGGCAGAGGTGAAGGCGCTGACCGAGCTTTACGAGCAGCGCCGCGGCCTGATCGAGGAGATGATCACCCGCCGTCTGCTGGAGGACCAGGCCAAGGCGAAAGGGAAGACGATCGAGCAGTGGTACCAGACCGAGTACATGACCTCGGTTCCCGACCCTACCGATGCCGAGGCCAAGGCTTTCTACGAGGAGCACAAGGCGCAGATCCCGCCGGGGCAGTCGTTCGACGATCTCAAGCCGCGGATCAAGCAGGCGGTCCGGCAGCAGAAGCTGCGCGACGGCATGGGAAAGTTGCTCGAAGAGCTCAAGTCGAAGCACCACGCACAGGTGGCGCTGCAGGCGCCCGATGTGCCGCGCATCGAAATAGAGGCGAAGGGGCCTTCGCGAGGTCCGGCCAACGCTCCGGTGACGATCGTCGAGTTCAGCGATTTCCAGTGCCCGTACTGCGGGCGCGAGTTTCCGGTCATCGAGCGGCTGATGAAGGAGTATGACGGCAAGGTGCGGCTCGTGTTTCGCCACTATCCGCTCGACTTCCATCCGTTTGCCCAGAAAGCGGCCGAGGCGGGCGCTTGCGCGCAGGACCAGGGGAGGTTCTGGGAGCTGCACGACAAGATGTTCACCAACCAGGAGAAGCTCGCCGTCGACGATCTGAAGGGATACGCGAAGTCCGTGGGGCTCGATGCCTCGAAGTTCGAGAGGTGCCTCGACAGCGGCGAGAAGAAGGCGCTGGTCGAGGAAGACATGAAAGCGGGCACGGCGGCCGGCGTGAACGGAACGCCGGCGTTCTTCATCAACGGCTTGTTCGTCAACGGAGCCCAGCCGTACGAGCAGATGAAGCAGACGGTGGACCGGGAGCTGAAGAAGGGGTAGCCACTGCCGCCGACCGCGGTGCGGCCGTGCTTTGAGCGGAAACAGCGCATGAGAATGAGCAAATCGTTCACGCCGACCCTCAAGGAGGTGCCGGCGGACGCGACCGTCGCCTCGCATCAGCTGCTCGTGCGCGCCGGCTACATCCGGCAGCTCGCGGCCGGCATCTATTCCATCCTGCCGCTCGGACAGCGCTCGATCCTCAAGATCACCGCCGTCGTGCGCGAGGAGATGAACGCGATCGGCGCGCAGGAGTTCTATCTGCCCGCCCTGAATCCGCGGGAGATCTGGGAAGAATCGGGCCGCTGGACGATGATGGGCGAGAACATGTTCCGCCTCAAGGACCGCAAGGGGGCCGACCTGTGCCTGGCGATGACGCACGAGGAGGTGTTCACCGTGCTCGCGCGCGCGGAGCTGCGCAGCTACCGGCAGCTGCCGCAGGCCTGGTACCAGATCCAGACCAAGTTCCGCGACGAGCCGCGGCCGAAGAGCGGCCTGCTCCGGGTGCGCCAGTTCACGATGAAGGACAGCTACTCGTTCGATCTGGATCGGGCCGGACTGGACAAGTCTTTCGAGGACCACCGGCAGGCGTACGTACGGATCTTCGGGCGCTGCGGTCTGAAGACCATCCAGGTGGAGGCGCATTCCGGGGCGATGGGCGGCTCCGGGTCCACCGAGTTCATGGTCCCGACCGACGCCGGCGAGGACCTGATCGCCTCCTGCGAGAACTGCGGTTATGCCGCGAACACCGAGAAGGCGGAGTCGCAGGTCGACACCACGGACAAGTACAAGGCGGCGGGCGAGTCGCCGCCGCTCGAGGAGTTCGCCACGCCGGGCGTGCTGACCATCGAGGCGCTTTCCGCGAAGCCCTACGGCGTGACGGCCGACCAGCAGCTGAAGACGCTGGTCTACGTCGGCGACGACAAACCGGTCATCGCCATCGTGCGGGGCGACGATCAGCTGAACGAGGCCAAGCTGCAGACGGCGAGCGGAGCGTCCGTGCTGCGCCCGGCGCATCCGGACGAGATCCAACGCTGGATGGGCGCCCGGCCCGGCTCGCTCGGCGGCGTCGGGCTTTCGGGCAAGGGCCTGCGCATCTTCATCGACCGGCGGCTGGCCGGGCTGACGGGGCTGGTGACCGGAGCGAACAGGGACGGCTTCCACCTGCGAAACGTGTCGGTGCCGCGCGACCTTTCGCACGCGACCTCCGCGGATCTGCGGATGGTCAACGCAGGAGAAGGCTGCCCGCGCTGCGGCAGCCCGCTCACCGTCGCAAAAGCGCTCGAGGTCGGCCACATCTTCAAGCTCGGCACACGCTACTCCGAGACGATGGGCGCGCGGGTGCTCGACGAGAGCGGCAAGGAAACGCCGATCGTGATGGGCAGCTACGGAATCGGCATCGAGCGCATCCTCGCCGGAGCGGTGGAGCTGCACCACGACGGCGACGGCATCCGCATGCCGATGAGCATCGCGCCCCTGCACGTCGCGCTGCTGCCGCTGCAGATGCAGGACGGCGCGGTGCGGGACGCGGCGGAGCGCCTCTACCGCAAGCTGACCGACGCCGGCGTCGAGGTGCTCCTCGACGACCGCGACGAGCGCGCGGGAGTGAAGTTCAAGGACGCCGACCTGATCGGCTTGCCTTTGCGCATCGCCGTGGGCAAGAAGGGGCTGGCGGAAGGCAAGGTGGAGTGGAAGCAGCGGGGCGCCAACGAGGTAGACCTGATCGCGCTCACGGAGGTGGTGGCGCGCGCGCAGTCGGCCGTTCGCGACGGAGGGGGGAGACTGTCGCGGTGAATCCGATCTGCGCCGCGCTGGACGTCAAGGACCCCGCCGCGGCCGAGCGCCTCGCTTCCAGGCTCGCCGGGCACGTCGGCCTCTTCAAGGTGGGCCTCGAGCTGTTCCTGGCGCACGGGCGCGCTTCGGTCGACGCCATCCGCAAATTCGGGCTGCCGATCTTTCTCGACCTGAAGCTCCACGACATCCCGCAGACCGTCGAGCGCGCGGCGCGCGGCGTAGCGGAGCTCGGCGTCGACTACCTGACGGTGCACGCGAGCGGAGGGAGCGAGATGATCCGGGCGGCGCGGCGCGCCCTGCCGCGGACGAAGCTGCTCGCGGTGACCGCGCTCACCTCGCTTGGCCCCGATGATCTCGACGCCGTCGGCCTCGCCCGGGACGCCGTTCCTCGCCTGGCGCGGCTGGCGGTCGCCGCGGGGGCGGACGGTGTCGTCTGCGCGCCGCAGGAGGTCTCCGCACTGCGTGCATCGCTCGGTCCCGGGCTGCTGCTGGTCGTGCCGGGGATCCGGCCGGCGGGCGCCGCGCCGGGCGATCAGCGGCGGACTGGAACGCCGGCGGAAGCGATCCGCGCCGGCGCCAGCATCCTCGTGATCGGCCGGCCCCTCCGGGACGCCTCCGACCCGGCGGCGGCGGCGGACGCGATCGCCCGCGAGATCGCAGGGTAACGGAGGAGCGGTTACCTGCGGTCGCGGTACTTCTCATCGAGGCGAGCGCGCTGCATCTCGGCCTCTTCCGGGCCCAGCCCGGACCTTCTTGACAGGTCCGACAACAGCTCCCGGGTCGCGGAGTCGGCGCCCGAGGCTCCGACGCGGCCCTTCGCCCGCCCGAGCTGGACGTCCCAGGCGATCTCGTGGCGTTGCGCCCATCGCTGCAGCTGCTGGACGGTGAAGAGCGCGTCCGCGTAGGCCATGGCCGCGTCGTCCTTCGGATCGATCTCCCGGAACTTGCCCGGCTCCGGCTCGTACTCGCCGAGATACAGGCGGGTCTCGCCGAACAGGTACTTGTCCCTCCCGTCGCCGATGGCTCCGCCGGCAGCGTGGAGTGGATGCGGCTCGCTCCAGGGCGGGCGTCGCCGGGAATCGCCGGCAGCCGCCGCAGCGATCTGACGCGCGGCGGCGTCGGGCACCTTGCTCCGGCTGCGGTAGGCGAACGCTTGCGGGTCGGGGTGCAGCGCGGGGGGACGCGAGCACGCCATCATGGCCACGAGCGGCAGCAGGCGGCGCATCGAGGAGCGGTCCATCTACCTGCCGGGCCGGGGCTGCAGGCGCGAGAGCGGTCCGGTGAAGGTGAAGACATAGCTGCCGTCGCCCTGTCGCGCGTTCTGGATCAGCCCCATCATGCCCTTGATCACGGAATTCTCGTCCAGCCAGTGGTCCGCGGCACGAAACCGGACGTGCAGATCGGCCTGGGAGAGCGAGAGCAGGGGTCGCAGAGTGACGTTGCCGTCGACGTCCGCCTCGAGGTCGCCTCCGCGGGCCGCGGTCTTGTCGATGCGCGCGATCCCCTTCTCCACCGCGACCGATCCGTCGATGCGCCCGAACGTGGTGCGCGGGAGCGAAAGTCCCATCACCACGCCGCCCATCAACGCGGCGCCGTCGAGCGCGATCGTGACCGCGCCCTGCGCCGTCTCCACGGGCAGCAGGGCGGGAAGTTCGGCCTTGACCCTCAGCTTTCCCGCCACGCTCACCCCGGCCATCTCCCGCAGGGGGAGGGCAGCGAGATCGAGGTCGACCGCGTCGAGGCGCAACGAGGAGACGCCGGGCAGGCGCGGGTCGTTGCTGAGAGCGACATGGCCCCTCGCGGTGCCGCCGTAGCCCTGAACGGAGAACCCGAACGAAGTGCGGCGGAAGAGGATTGCAAGGACGTCCGGGCTGAATACGGCGCGGTCGAAACGAAGCTCCGGCCAGGGCGCGGATCCGGCAGGCGCTAGTCGCACGCGGACGTCGCGGGCGCGCACCGAGGCAAGACCGCCGGCGCCCACGCTCCCGATGCTCAACTCGGCCCCGGCGCGTTGCGCCTCGATCTCGATCCGCCGCGCCAGAACGTCGTACGGGAACGTGAGCACGAGAAACAGGGCGAAGGCGATCAGTCCCGCTGCCGGGAGCAGCAGCCGCCGCAGCAGGGGATGGCGGGCGAGGAACGCGTTGACGAACGCGAACGGGGGGGCCATCAGGACCCTTGCCAGGCGCTCACGGTCAGCGAGACGTCGAGGAGCTCCTTGTTCTCGTATGCCTTGCGCACGCGCAGGCGCCGGACGCGGACGACGCCCGGGCTGCGCTCGATGTCGGAGATCAGCTTCACCAGCTTGTCGAGCGGGACCTTGCCGAGATTCACTTCCACGGACATCTCGCGGGGCCGCCCGTTCTGGCCGCCGGCCACGACGCCGCGGTCGCTCATCCCGCCGACGTCGACGCCGTTGTTCCGCGCGGTCGTGTCCACGAAGGTCATCAGCGCCGGCGGGCTCTGGCGCAAGCGGGCCTCGAGGAGCTGCCGTTCCTGCTCGAGCGCGCCGTAGCCCGCCGCCAGCCTGGAGATCTTCTCGAAGTCGGCGCGCTTCTCGTCGAGGGCCGTCTCCGCCCGCCGGATCGCGGCCGAGAAGCTCGCGTACGTAACCAGCACGATGAAGAGCAGGACGCCCCCGCCCGCGAGCATGATCAGGCGCCGCTCCCGCGGCGTGGCGGCGGCGAGCCAGGCTTGGGCGTCGGCCCACCATGCGCGGATCCGATCCATCAGGCGCCTCCCGGGACTTCGCCGGAGCAGGCATACGGGAATTCGAGGGCGAAGGTCACCTTCTTGGTGTCTCGCGTCCTATCCGTCTTCGGCGGCGGGATCTCTCCGAAGCACTTGTCCTTGCGCAGCGCCGAGACGATCTCCTCGACCTTGCCGAAATCGTCGGCGGTCCCGCGCAGGCGGATGGCGCTGGTCGTGACCTCGACGTCGTCCAGCAGCGGCAGCGAGCCTTCGGGCATACGCGCGACCAGCTCCGCGAGCACGTCGGCGGCGGAGACGCGGGGGATCCCGGCGGCGCGCGAACGCCCTCCCGAGAGCTGCGCGATCGCCTGCCGGTAGTCGTTCAGGCAGGTTCCGAGGATGCGCCGGGTGGCGGTGCAGAGCGCGTCGTCGTACTCGGCCGCCTGGCGGTGGAGGGAGGACAGCCTGGCGATGCCGAGGACGAGCCCGAGCGCCAGCAGGACGGAAGCCGCGATGCCGAGGCGCAACAGCCGGCCGCGCACGTGCGACAGGTCCTTGGTGAATGCAAACTCGCCCTTGCGCAGGTTGGCGCGGCCGCGCGGGACCTGCGCCCGCAGCGCGAGGCCCAGCGCGAGAGCCGCGGCGGGATCCCCGGCAGGCAGCGTCACCGGCTCGGTGGCGAGCTGCGTCTCGGCCGAGAGCCGCTCGGCCGCTTCCGGCAACGACGCCAGCGCCCCGGCGAGCAAGAGCCGCTGCGGCGCGGTCTTGCGGGAGCGAAGGGAGATCTTCAGGTCGCGTGTGAGCGTCGACAGCAGCCGGGCGCGCGCCTCTGCGTCCGTCGCCGCAGCCGCCCATTGCGCCGCGTTGGAGGTTGTGAGCGCCCGGGCCAGGACCGGCCGGCCGCCGTCGAGCAGCGCGAGATCCGCACGGTCCGGACCGGCATCGAGCAGCACGGCGGTCAGCGGCGGCTCACCTTGCTCCACCAGCATTCCCCGTTCGCCGAGAGCCGCAAGGGCCAGCGGAGCGAGCGTCACGACTCGCGGATCGATGCCGGCCGCCGCGAGCGCGTCGAGGTGCTCGCGGAGTGCCGCCTTCCTCACCACCCCGACGAGGACCTCGGTCTTTCCGCCGGGAGCCCCGAGGATCGCGGCGTCCCAGACCACCTCGGAGAGATCGAAGGGAATCGCCGCTTCGACCTCCGCCGGCAGGACCTGCTCGATGCGCCTCGGATCCGAGAAGGGAAGGGCGATCAGGTGCGTCGCCACCAGCGAACCGGGGAGGGCCACCGCGATCGAGTCTTCGCGCCCGAGCGGCGGTATCAGCTCCAGCGCTGCCAGGCCCGCCCGCAGCCGCTCGGCCGGCGCCCCTTCCGGGGGCAACGCGGCGGAGCGGACTTCCTGGACGGCGAAGCCGCGGAAGCCGCTCTGCAGCGTCGCCACGCGCAGCGAGTCCTGCGCCCAATCTAGGCCAACGTTGCGGTGCATCAGTCTTCCTTCCAGTACAACATCTTGCCCATCGCGTCGTCATATCGGACGACGGCGGTGACCTGCTTCTCGCTCCGGCCCACCCGTCCGGTGGCGGTGATGCGGAAGGTGTCGCTGGTGGATCCGAACAGGTTTGCGGCATTTCCCCCCTGGCGCGGATCGATCTCCGGCCGCAGCCGGATCCCGTTCGCCTGCAGGATGGAGACGAAGTCCTGCGCCGACATTCCGAAGAAGGAGAACATCTTCCGGATCTGGATCTCCTGGAGGATGGTCTGGAGCAGGCGCGGATCGCGCAGGGCCGGATCGTTGGCGTTCGCGGCGGCGATCAGGATGTTGGTGAGCATCTGCTGCGGATCGTCGGTGTTGACGTTCAGCTTGGAATTGATGTCCGGCCAGACGGTCAGGCGATCGCCGAACGCGGCCATGAACCGATCGTTCACCCCGCGGACCATGAACAGCTCCTCCAGGCTGTCCAGGCGGCCGTTCTTCGCCTTGTAGCGCGGCTCGTAGCGCGAGTATGTCGCGTTCTCGTCGCTGAAGCCGTTGACGAAAGGTCGCTGCGGGTTCGACGGGTCGAGCGCGGTGGCGGTCTCGTCGATGTCGATCCAGTCCTTCATCGCCAGGATCACGTCGTCGC
>MNFJ01000100.1 GCA_001918155.1 Deltaproteobacteria bacterium 13_1_40CM_4_68_19 | reverse complement strand
TTCTTCATCTCCGCAGGGCTCAAGTCCTTTACGTGCTGCGCCAGCACCCACTGGTTGCCCCAGCGGTCGTGCACCTCCGCGATGCGGTCGCCCCAGAACATGTCGGCGGGCGGCATGGCGACTTTCAGGCCGGCGTCCTTCGCGCGCTGGAACGCGCGGTCCACTCCTTCCGTGTAGATCCACAGCCGCGCCTGCCGCGGGGTCTGCGGCATGTCGGGCATGGTGTCGTTGCAGAAGATGATGGAGTCGCCGATGCGCAATTCGGCGTGCCAGATCTTCTTGCCGCTCGGATCCGGCGCGCGGAACCTCTCTTCGGCGCCGAACGCCTTCTTCCAGGTCTCGATCGCTTCCGCGCAGCCGTCCACGGTCAGCGCCGGCGTCACGGTGCGCAGTCCTTCAGGGATCGCCTTGGGCATGTGCCACCTCCGATGAGGCGGCGCATCCTACTCCAACGCGTCGGAGTTCAACCGGCTTCTTCCGGATAGGCGCGCAGCGACCGGGCGACCAGGCCCATTCCGGCTGCGAGCAGTCCGAACATGAGCAGCGTGTTGAACAAGCTCGTGGGCGCCCAGTGGATCGAGAGGCTCATCAGCACGGCCGCGAGGATGGTGAGCAGCCCGCCGATGGAGAGGATCCAGCCGAGCTTGCTCTTGCCGTCGAAGAAGAGGACGCCGATGCCGATCAACAGCGGAAGCATCGTCAGCCCGAATCCGGCGGGCCGGTTCCAGCCCCAGAGACCGAAAAAGGTGAACGAGGAGGTCACCTGCACCTGGTTCAGGACCAGGTAGCCGCCGATCACCGTGAGGAGGAGACCGGAGAAGAACGTCCCGACGCCGCCAGGAGTGCCGCCAGCCCCCTTGAGCCGGCGCGCGCCGATGAGCGCCTTCGCCTCCTCCAATTCGGCCATCTCCGCAGTCTGTCCTGGTCGATCGATCGTCGGCATGGCGAGCATCTTACCGTTGCCCGCCCGCGGACCGAAGTTTCCCTCGTCTGACCCGGTCTCGAACGGTGAATCAGCGCAGCGTGAGAATCGCTTCCAGACGCCAGCGCGCGTCCGCCAACTCGTCCGGCGTGAGCTCGCCGTACATCCCGTACAACCGCAGGACCTCGAACGAGCGCTTCACCAGCGCCGGCGACGGGCGCCAGGGATTCCGCTTGCGCGGCGCCGGCAGCATGGCGGTCAGCACCGCCGCTTCCTCTGGCAAGAGGACGGCGGCCGATTTCCCGAACCAGACGCGCGCGGCCGCGTCGGCGCCGTAGATCCCGTCGCCCCATTCGGCCACGTTCAAGTACAGCTCCAGGATCCGCCCTTTGCCCAGCCTCTCCAGCCTCCGGGCAAGGAACATCTCCCGCAGCTTGCGCCAGAGAGTCCGCTCTTCACCGAGCCAGAGGTTCTTCGCCAATTGCTGGGTGATCGTCGAAGCGCCGCGCCCGAGACGGCCGTCCTCCAGCGCGGTGGTGAGCGCGATCCGGGTCTGCTTCTCGTCGATCCCGTCATGCTCGAAGAATCGCGCGTCCTCGCTGTTCACCACCGAGCGGATCAACCAGGGGGAGATGCGGTCGAGCGGCACCCAATGTTGGTTGCGCCCGCCGGCGCGGCCCCGCTCGCGCGCCTCGTGCATGCGAGCCTCGATCAGCGCGGTGGTGGCCGGATTCCCGTGGCGCAACGGCTCCGCCGAAGGCAACGTCAGCCAGAACAGTCCGCCCAGGAAACCCAAGCAAACGGCGGCAAAGGCCGCCCAGTGGGCGACCTGGCGTGGGCTTACGTCGGCGGCCATCGCATCGAGTATAAACGCGACCCCTTGGCTGCCTCCTTTTCAATTCGACGCCTGCTCGGCGTCCTGCGGGACAACCGCGATTTCCGCACACTGTACGCGGCGAACGCCGTCTCGCAGCTCGGCGACTGGTTCAACGTCGTGGCCCTCTTCTCGCTCCTGCTGGAGCTGACCGGCAAAGGAGAGGCCGTCGCCTATGCGTTGCTCACCCGCTTCGTGCCGATGTTCCTCGCGGGGCCGGCCGCGGGCGTCCTCGCGGACCGTGTTTCACGGCGCGCCATCATGGTGGCCAGCGACCTCGCGCGCGTCGCGCTCGTTCTCTGCCTGCTGTTCATCCGGCAGGCTGACCAGGTCTGGATCGCTTACGCAGTGGTCACGGCGCATTCGGTGGTGAGCGCGTTCTTCGAGCCCGCGCAGCAGGCGATGCTGCCCAATCTGGTGTCGGAGGCGGACTATCCGCTCGCCGCCACCTTGGAGAACTCGCTCTGGGCAGCGACGCTGACCATCGGCTCCGCGCTCGGCGGCCTGGCGCTCGCGCTGGTCGGTCGCGACACGGCGTTCGTCTGCGACGCAGCGAGCTTCCTCGTCTCCGCTGCGCTCATCTCCCGCCTGCCCCCGGGCCATGCCAGGCGCGTCGACCGGCAGGCGATGGAGGTGCTGGAGGAGGCCCGTGCGCCAAGATCCCAGATCGAGAACCTGCTCGGCGTTCGCGACCTGCGCGAAGGCGTCCGCTACGTCGTCTCGCACCGCCGGGTGCGAGCGCTGCTCGCGGTGAAGGCCAGTTTCGGCCTGACGCTGGGCGGGGCGCTGGTCCTGCTCGCCTATTTCGGCGAGAAGGTGTTCGCGCACGGAAACGGCGCCGGGATCGCGATGCTCTGGACCGCGCGCGGCGTGGGCAGCTTCGCGGGCCCGTTCGCTGCCTTCCGCATCGCGGGCACCGACGACAGGGGCCTGCGGCGCGGCATCTCCGGAGCCTTCGCGCTGCTCGTGGTCTGCTACGTGGCCTTTGCGCTCAGTCCGGCGATCGGTTACGCGGCGATCGCTCTCGCGGTGGCGAACGCCGGCGGCAGCATCCTCTGGACCAGCGGCTCGACCCTCCTGCAGCGCATGGTTCCAGATGCCGTCCGGGGCCGGGTTGCGGCAGCCGAGATTGGAGGCTTCATGCTCACCTTGTCGGCCAGCACCCTCGCCACCGGCTTGCTGCTCGATCGCGGCATTCCGGCGCGCGCGCTGATGGCGGCTTGCGGCCTGATCGCGCTCGTTCCCCTCGCGTACTGGGCTTTCGCGCAGAGGGCGTTTCAGGTGACAGGGCAGGCAGCAAGAGAGTAAAGAGACGCTCCCCATGGCCGACACTCCCCAGGCTGGAGCGACCAGCTCGATCGAAGATCAGATCCGCCTGCGAGAGCAGAAGGCCGGGCTCCTTCGCGAGAAAGGGGTCCACCCGTACGGCAACGGCGTCGTCGTTCCGCACACCACGGAGTTCGTGCGCGTCCGCCACTGCGACGACGATGCAGCCCACCTGGAAGAGGACCAGAGCGAGCCCTACGGCATCGCGGGGCGAGTGGTGGCGCTGCGCACGATGGGCAAGGCAACCTTCCTCAGCCTTCGCGACCGCACCGGCGACCTGCAGATCTTCGTCAAGAAGGACAAGGTCGGCGATCAGGCGTACGAAGTGCTCAAGCTCACGGATCTGGGAGACATCGCTTTCGCCCGCGGACGCGCCATGCGCACGAAGACCGGCGAGCTGTCCATCGAGGCGACCGAGTACCGCCTGCTGACGAAGGCGCTTCGCCCGCTCCCGGAAAAGTGGCACGGTCTCACCGACCACGAGACGCGCTACCGGCAGCGCTACGTGGATCTGAGCGCGAACTTGCAGGTGCGCGAGATCTTCCTGCGGCGCACCAAGCTCATCGCCGGCATCCGCCGCTTCCTCGACGATCTCGATTTCGTCGAGGTGGAGACGCCGGTCCTGCACAAGCCCGAGGAGGCGGGCGGGGCGACCGCGCGTCCGTTCGGGACCCACCACAACACGCTCGATCTCGATCTCAAGCTGCGCATCGCCCTCGAGTTGCATCTCAAGCGCCTGATCGTCGGTGGGCTGGAGCGCGTCTACGAGATCGGCCGCGTCTTTCGCAACGAAGGGATCGATCGCCGGCACAATCCCGAGTTCACGATGCTGGAGTTCTACCAGGCGTACGCGACCTACGAAGATCTGATGACGCTGACGGAGACCATGGTCTCGCATCTCGCCACCGAGGTGACCGGCGCCGACGAGGTGACGTTCCAGGGAGTGAAGATCAAGTTCGCGCCCCCGTGGCCGCGCATCTCCATGCTCGGCGAGGTGGCGAAGCTCCATGGAGCCGCCGGGACGCAGTCGCAGCAGCTCGACGCGCTCGCGAGGCTCTCCGCCGGGCAGTGGCTGGCGCCGGTCGAGGACCGGCAGATGCGGGAGAAATTTGCCAGGCTCGTGTCCACCGGCGAAAAGATCGCCTGGGCGTTCGAAGCGTTGGTGGAGCCGATGCTGCCGAAGGACCGGCCGAGCTTCGTGGTGGACTTCCCGCTGGAGATCTCGCCGCTAGCGCGCAAGCGCGACTCCGAGACGCGGCTGGTCGATCGCTTCGAGGCGTTCGCCGGGGGGATGGAGATCGCCAACGCGTTCTCCGAGCTGAACGACCCGCGCGACCAGGAGGCCCGCTTCCGCGAGCAGGTCGAGGCGGCGGCGCGCGGCGACCAGGAGACGATGCCCTGGGACCGCGACTACATCCGCGCCCTCGAGCACGGCATGCCGCCGGCGGCCGGTGAGGGCGTCGGGATCGACCGGCTGGCGATGCTGTTCACGGATTCGCCGAGCATCCGGGACGTGGTCCTCTTCCCGTTGCTCAAGCCCGAGGAGAGCCGTTGAAGCTCCACTGGCGCCCGAGCCCGCGCGCTGAGGGCCGCGGCGCTGTCGGGAGGAAGGCGGCGCGCCCTGCCGTCGTCTCCGCCGCGGCGCTCGCGCTCTTCCTCCTCGGCGCCGGGCTGCAGTATTCCCTCGCGGTCTGGCTCGGCGCCTACACCACGCTCTCGCGCGACGCGGTCAATGGCATCTCCTTCGCCATGGAAGGGGTCTGGTTCCTGCTGGCGGGATTCGTGCTCAGCTTCCTCGGCCGCGGCTACCGGCCGCTCGAGAACCTGATCGCTTCCGCGGTCTTTGGAGCCGTCACCTTCTTCGTGCTCCGCGCGCTGAAGCCGCCCTCGTTCTCGTACGACCGCTTCTTCGCCAGCACCGGTGAGCTGGTGGTCTGGTCGCTCGCCGCCGCCGCTGCGTCGTGGCTCCTGGCGATGTGGGGCGCCTCGTTCGGGATGCTGATCGGCGCGAACGGCCACGTCGATCCGCGCGTCCGCTACGAGTGGGGCATCGCGCGCACGCACTTGAGGTTGAACCGGCACAGCGCGCTCCTGCTGGCGCTGCTGGGCGTGCTGCCTCCCGGACTCTTCTACGCGCTCGGGATCGCGGCGTCGTTCCGCGATCCGCACCAGCGCCCGCTGGTGCATCCGCTGCACATCCTCTTCATGGTGGCGGTGGTGCTCGCCTCGCTCACGGTGATCGGCAAGTGGATCCAGCACCGCGCCCAGATCGCCAGGCTTCAACCGGGGCAGCGGCGCAAGCGGCCGGCCACGGTAGTGATGACGGGGATCTCGGTCGCCGGCGTGGCGGTGGGTGTCTGGGCGCTCACGGTGGTGCTCTCGGTCATGAGCGGCTTCGAATCCGATCTGAAGCGCAAGATCCTCGGCACGAACTCTCATGCCTTGCTGCTCAAGTACTCGGCGGACTTCTCCGAATGGCGATCCGTGATCCCCAAGGTCGCCGCCGTTCCCGGCGTCGCCGGAGTGTCGCCGTTCATCCTCAACGAGGTGATCCTCTCGCACGGCCAGACGGTCACGGGCGCCGAGCTGAAGGGGATCGATCCGGCCACCGCCGGCGCCGTCAGCGAGCTGCCCCGCCAGGTCATCGCCGGCGAGCTGGGATGGCTGTCGAAGCCGCAGGACATCCCGGGGACCGATCGCGTGGTGGAGCCGCGCGGAGAGGCGGCGAAGCAACTGGGTGGACCGGAGTACGAGCAGTACCTGGAGGACACGCTGAAGCGGCGCCAGGCCCATCCCGAGGAGTCGCAGAAGCTCGATCCCGAGGCGCTGCGCAACCTGCCCGGCATCTGCATCGGAAAGGAGATGTCGCACCAGCTTCGCGCCTGGGTGGGCGACGTGGTCAACGTGCTCACGCCGCTCGGCGAGATGACGCCGACGGGACCGGTGCCGCGCAGCCGTCCCTTCCGGGTGGCCTGCATCCTCTACTCCGGGATGTACGAGTACGACTCGAAATTCGTCTACATCGGCATTCCCGAGGCGCAGCGATTCTTCAAGATGGGCGAGAACATCGTGGGGCTCGAGCTGAAGTTCGCGGACGTCGACGCGGCGCGGGCGCTCGGGCGCAGGGTAGTGGCGGCGCTCGGCGGCTTTCCCTACCGGACGAAGGATTGGGCGGAGCTGAATCGCAATCTCTTCTCCGCGCTCAAGCTGGAAAAGCTGGCGATGGCGATCATCCTCACCTTCATCGTGCTGGTGGCCTGCTTCAACATCCTCAGCACGCTGATCATGCTGGTGCTGGAGAAGACGAAGGAGATCTCCATCCTCAAGTCGATGGGCGCGCGCGACGCGAGCGTGATGAAGATCTTCGTCGTCGAAGGGCTGACCATCGGCGCCATCGGCACGGCGATGGGCCTGCTCCTCGGCCTCGCTTCCTGCTCCTTCATCGAGAAGTTCGGCCTGCAGCTCGATCCCGACGTCTATTACATCTCGAATCTGCCGGTGAACGTCGATGGCGCGCAGTTCGTGATGGTGGCGGCAATCTCGCTCGCCCTCAGCTACCTGGCGACGTTGTATCCGGCGACCAAGGCGAGCCGCCTCTCGCCGGTGGACGGGCTGCGGGAGGAATGAGTTGGCTCCTCTCGTCGAAGCGCGCGAAGTGCACAAGTCCTACTGGCTCGGCGAGAAGGAGATCCACGTGCTGCGCGGCGCCAGCTTCTCGCTCGCCGCCGGTGAGATGGCGTCGCTGGTCGGTCCGAGCGGGGTGGGAAAGAGCACCTTCCTGCACGTGATCGGCACGCTCGATCCGCCTACGCGCGGGTCGGTGCTGTTCGACGACCGCGACGCCTTCGCGATGACCGAGGAGGAACTGGCCGCCTTCCGCAACCGCAGCATCGGGTTCGTCTTCCAGTTCCACTACCTGCTGCCCGAGTTCACCGCCCTGCAGAACACGTCGATGCCGGGGCTGATCAACCGCCAGCCGCGCGAGCAGGCGGAGGCGCAGGCGAAGGAGATGCTGGAGATCGTCGGGCTCGAGCACCGGCTCGAGCACAAGCCCGGCGAGCTGTCTGGCGGCGAGCAGCAGCGGGTCGCCTTGGCGCGTGCGCTGGTGCTGAAGCCCCGCCTTTTGCTCGCGGACGAGCCGACCGGCAACCTGGACGAGGCGACGGGAGAGGGCATCCACCAGCTGCTGGTGGAGCTCAACCAGCGACTTGGGATCGCGGCGATCGTGGTGACGCACAATCCGCGGCTGGCCGAGCGGATGCCCCGCCGGCTGCGGCTGACCGAAGGCATGGTCGTGGAGGTGTAGCGTCCGGGCCGTTGCGGCGTGCCCGATCGGCGTTCCGTTCGCATCTTCGCCCAGGGAGAGGAGTAGGTAGGAGGCCTCTCGATGCGAAACAGGATCTGGGTGGCGGGCACCGCGCTTGCTTTTGGCTGCGCGATGTTCGGGGGTAGCCAGGAGAGCAAGAAGTCCGAGACGCGGACGGCGCAGGATCAGGCGCAGCAGTCCCTGCAGCGGGCAACCGACGCCCAGAAGAAGGCCGCGGACGAGCAGGCGAAGGTGGAGCAAGCGCAGCAGGAGGTGACCCAGAAGCAGAAGGAGCTGGCGGACGCCCAGGCGAAGCTGCGCGGGCAGACGGCAAAGGCGGAGCAGGCCCAGCGAGACGCACAGGAAGCGAATCGGCTCGCACAGCAGGAGTCCGCCCAGCACCAGCAGCAGGCTCTCCAGACCCAGCGCTCCGAGACGCAGCAGATGCGCAGCCAGCACCAGCAGAACCAGTCCTGGACGCAGGAGCAGACCGCGAGCGGCACCGTCGTGCAAGCGGGCAGCGATCAGGTCCAGATCCGCACGCAGGACAAGGATCTGCTGCAGCTCCAGATCACCGACTCGACGGCGGTGACGCTGAACGGCCAGACGGCGTCGGCGGCGCAGCTTCAGCCAGGGACCGACGTGCGCGCCAGCTACCAGATGGTCGACGGCCAGTCGAAGGCGCTGAAGATCGACGCTACTTCGAAGAGCTCGAGCCAGGAGCCGCAGCCGCAGAAGTGAGCTCGTCCTTGATCACCGCGCCGCCCTTCATCACGAAAGGCACGCGCTCGAGGACGCGCACGTCCCGCAAGGGGTCGCCGGGGACTGCGATCAGGTCGGCGTAGCGGCCGGCCTGCACGGTTCCGACGTCTTTTTGACGGTCGAGCAGCTCGGCGGCCCACGCGGTCGCCGCGAGGATGGCTCGCGCCGGCGGAAGGCCGAGCCGCACCATCCAGGAAAATTGTCTGGCGTTGTCGCCGTGCGGGTAGATGCCGGCGTCGGTCCCGAAGGCGACGCGCACGCCTGCCTTCACGGCCTTCGCCCAGTTGTCCCGCTGCGTCTGCCCGATGGCCCGCTCCTTGTCGACGTACTCGCGCGGGATGTGCAGGTCGTCGGCATGCGCCAGGATATAGTCGTCGTTGTAGATGTCGCCGACGAGGAACGTGCCTCGCTCCTTCATCAGGCGGATGCCCTCGTCGTCGATCAGAGTGCCGTGCTCGATCGAGTCGAAGCCGGCGCGGGTCGCGTCCTTGATGCTCTGCGTCCCGTGCGCGTGCGCGGCGATGCGGCGCCCCAACCTATGCGCCTCCTCCGCCGCGACGCGCAGCTCTTCGTAGGTGAACTGGGGCGCGCCGGGGACGTCGCCGCGCGAGAACACGCCGCCACTCGCCGCGACCTTGATCAGGTCCACCCCGTGCTGCACGTGAGAGCGGATCAGGTGGCGGAGCTGGTCGGCGCCGTCGGCGACCGTGAAATTGCGCTCCAGCGGGTAGAAGTCGACGCGGACGTTCGGCGGGTAGCGGTTCAGGTCGCAATGCCCGCCGGTGATGCTGATGCAGGGACCGGAAGCGACGACCCGGGGCCCGGGAAAGTAGCCTTCGTCGATCAGGTCGCGCAGGTCCGCGGCGAGGAACGGCTCGGAGCCGACGTCGCGCACGGTGGTGAAGCCGGCCTCCAGGGTCCGTCGGGCGTGCACGACGGCCGTCATCGCGGGCGCCAGCGGCGAGGTCTTGAAGGTCCAGATGTCCTCGAAGTGGTCCGCCCGCGATTCGAGGTGGACGTGACAGTCGATCAACCCCGGCAGGACGGTCGCTTGCGATAGATCGATCACCTGCGCGCCGGGCGGAATGGACCCGCCGACCGCGGCGATACGGTCGTTCTCGATCTTCAGCGTGACGTTCTGCCGGTACGACTCGGAGAGCCCGTCGAAGAGCCGCCCTGCCTTCACGTAGAACACGTGGGGCGCAGCGGCGAGGAGCAGCGCGAGGAGGATCATGCGTTGAAGACTAGCAGCTCCGCGACCCTCCCGCGGGACTCGGCTTTCGAGTTGATGAAGCGTGGCGCGCGGACCGTGCGCTGCTCGAACCCGCGGTAGAGCTCGCGCACGCGCTCGGTGGCCGAGTTGGAGAGCAGGAACCGGACGCCGCGGCGGTTCAGCGCGATGCAGGCGCGCGCCAGGCGCTTCTGGTCGTCCCAGGTGAACCCGTCGGCGGTGTAGCTGGCGAAGCTCGACGTCGCGGATACCGGGTCGTAAGGCGGATCCAGGTACACGAAGTCGCCCGCCGCGGCCCTCACCAACGCCGCCTCGAAGGGCGCGTGGACGATCTCGACGCCCTTCAGCGCCTGGCTCGCGGCGATCAAGGCGGAGGGGTCGTGGAAGCGCGGGTTCGTGTAGCGGCCGATCGGCACGTTGAAGCGGCCGGCACGGTTCACGCGCCAGAGGCCATTGAAGCAGGTCTTGTTGAGATAGATGAAGCGCGCCGCGCGAGCTGCCGGCGGGAGGTGGAGGGGATCGAGGGCGCGGATGTTCTGGTAATGCGCCTTCTCGTAGACGTGCCGGGCGAGCGCGTCGAGCACGCCGTGGACGTCGTCTCGGACCTGGCCGTAGCAGTGGACCAGCTCGGCGTTGTTGTCGCTGAGGACTGCGCGGCGCGGGGCCACGGCGAAGAAGAGGGCGCCGCCGCCCACGAAAGGCTCGTGGTAGCGGCGCAGGGTCGCGCGGGGCGGGACGTGGCGCAGCAACTCTGCGAGCAGCGTCGTCTTGCCGCCGACCCATTTGAGGAAGGGCGCCGCTCTGGCGCGCTCCTCGGGCATCTCGGCGCGCAGGGAAGACTCGGAGCGGCGAAGCTGCAGGACGGGCATGCGCGGTTCGGTAGCATGCGAAAATCTCGCTGACAAAGAATCCGGCTATTGATCGCGAAAGTTGACAGCGTAGCCGCATACACGCGCCTTCGGCGCGGAGCGGCTAGTGCCAGAACCCGAGCGACAGGACGCTGTTTCCGTATTGCCGCGCGCCGTCCGCTCCGAGTGAGACTCGCATCCGGTATTGGCTGCCCCAGAGCGAGAACGACCAGAAGCGCACGTCGAGGCCGAGGGTGAGATGCAACCGCCCCGTCACGTCTGCGAAACGCGGAGGCTCCCAGTAGGAGCCTCCGCGGATCCGCAGCCACCCCGGGATCCATTCGTATTCCGCGCCCAGGCGCAATGAGACCGATCCGTGCCGGCCCGATGGCTGCAACTGCTTTTGCAGAAACGCCTCGAGCCCGGCGCCGTCCGCCACCGGGCCGCTGACGATCAGGTCCGCCGCGAGGATGGTGCTCCTCTCGTCGCGGAATTCGTCGGTCACGCGCCGGTTCCACGGCGTCGGACCGAGGCGCATGGCGATTCCGGCGCCCGCGGTCCAGGGGAACTCCACCCGCTCCGGCAAAATGTAGCCGACGCAATTGTTCGGGTCGCAGGCGGTCGGGTCGATCCTCGGCTTCATCGCCGGGCGGAAACTGACGCCGACGCGCAGGTTGCTGTCGCGCGGCTGCCACAGGCCGCCCGCTTCGATCGACCAGTCTCCTGCGTTGACCAGATCGACCCCGCTCCCGGGCAGCCTGAGGTTGAAACCGCCCGCGACCAGGCTCGCTCCGGCGATCCACTCGCCGTCGGCGAAAGACCGGGCGAGCGTGAGGCGCCAGATGGCCGCGGAAAGCGATGCGTCCGTTCCGCCGGAGGGGTTGAAGTCGCGCAGCTCGCCGGTGACCGAAACTGCAACTCCCCACGCGCCGAACATCCCCACCAGCCCGGCGTTCAGCGCTCCCGTGGTGCCGTTGAATCGGTCCTGCGGCGTTCCGTTGTTGTCGTAGTCGACGCCCAGCCCCGGGGTGTAGGCGTCGAGAAGGAAGTCCCAGTAGAACCAGCCGGAAGCGGTCGACGGTCGCGAGGCGGCAGCGGCGGGGTTGGTGAGCAGGCCGAGGGCGCCTTCGGCGGTAGCGAGGGAGACGCCGCCCATGCCGATGACGCGGTAGTCGGCGACGGCGGCGCCGCGGTAGGCGTCGATGACGTAGTTGCGGTCGGTGATCGGGGCGTCCGCGCGGGCGAGCCGCGGATTGGCGAGGAACAGCAGGAGGAGGCCGCCACTGGCGCGGAGGATCACAGGGGCGCGACGCTGGCGTGGCGGCAACTTCGTCCCTTTGCAATGTCCGCCTTTTCAAGCGGGTGCGAACTCGCTGGACGCGGTTCCGATCTTCCAGGAGAGCCGCCAGGAGAGCCATTTTTCGCACGGCGAAACCTTTTCCGATCGCGGGACGTAACCGGGGTCGGAGGGCTCCATGAAACATCCGACACGCATCGCGACCACGTTGGCGATCGCCGTCTTCGCTTCGAGCGCAACAACAAACGCCGCTGATCATGCCGTCTTCGTCCAGACCAATGCTCCTGATGGAAATGCCATCGTCATCTACGACCGGAGTCAGGACGGAACGTTGACACTCGCAGCCGCGGCGCCCACGGGAGGCAACGGCAGCCGGGCGGTCGGCGCGCCTTCCGATCCGCTTGCGTCGCAGAACTCGCTCGTCTACGACCGATCGCACCAGCTCCTGTTTGCCGTGAACGCGGGGAGCGACACCGTTTCCGTATTCACCGTCGACGGCGACGAGCTCGAGCTGACCCAGGTGGTCTCGTCCGGTGGCCCCTTTCCGGTCAGCATCAGCGTCCGGAAGAACCTGGCGTACGTGCTCGACGCGGGTCTCGCCGGTTTCGTCAGCGGGTTCCGCATCGACGACGATCATCTCGACCCCCTCGAAGGCTCGACGTGCGCCTTGGGGCTCGCGAATACGAATCCGCCTTTCTTCCTCTCCTCGCCGGCGCAAGTCGGATTCACGCCCGACGGCAAACACCTGATCGTGACCACGAAAAGCTTCAACCTGGTCGACGTGTTCGCGGTGGACCATGATGGCCTGCTCTCGGCGCAACCGGTCCAAAACGCCGAGGCGCCGCTCCCGTTTCCGTTCATCTTCGGACCGGCCGATCTGCTCGTGCTGGCGACTGCCGGCAACAGTTCGGTTGAGACCTTCTCGGTCGATCAGGGCGGTACGTTGGTCCCGAGAGGAGCGCCGGTTCCCGACGGGCAGGCGGCGGCGTGCTGGATCGTCGCGGCGCGCGACTTCGCGTACGTCGCCAACACCGGGAGCAATGACATCAGCCAGTACCGGGTCCGGGGCGACGGCAGCGCCGTCCTGGTGAACGCGATCGCGGCCTCCGGGATCCCCGGCGCGACCGACATGACCACGGCGAGCGGCGGTAACTTCCTCTACGTCCTGAGCGGCACCAGTTCTACGGTCTACGCGTATCGGGTCGAGGGTGACGGATCCCTGACCATCCTTCAAACCGTGCCTGTGCCCGGCGGGGCGAACATGGAAGGAATCGCGGCGAATTGACGGCGGTGGATTACTCGTACGTCAGGCCGATCCCGAGCGAGAGGCCGATCTCTCTGCGGCCGGGGGGCTGTAGCCCGCCACCGCTGCGCTCTGCTACGCTGCTCGCCGTCTAGCAGGACGGGGGCGGAGAGGAACAGCCTCCTTATCCGTCCTTCGTCCTCGCCCTCCGCCCCCTGAGAATCGGGTTTGCTGGTCGGAGGTCGCAAATGTCCTTCATCGCATCCGTGAGGCGGACGGTCTCAGGCGTACCGGTGTGTGGCTATCTCCTGCTCCTTGCCGCCTGCGGCAACAAGGGTGCGTCGACCCCTCCGCCACCGGTCGTGGAAGTCGCCGCCGTCGTGCAACAGGACACGCCGATCTATGGCGAATGGGTGGCGACGCTGGACGGATTCGTGAATGCGCAGATCCAGCCCCGCGTTTCCGGGTACATCATCAGGCAGGCGTACAGGGAAGGAAGCATCGTCCTCAAAGGGGACGTCCTCTTCGAGATCGACCCGCGTCCGTTCAAGGCGGCGCTCGACCAGGCGAAGGCGCAGCTCGCCCAGGCGAAGGCGCAGCTTGGCAAGGCCAGCCTCGATGTCGAGCGAGATAAGCCGTTGGCGGAAGCGCGAGCGATCGCACGAGGCCAGCTCGATACCGAGATCCAGGCGAAACTCGGCGCGCAGGCCCTGGTCCAGGCGGCGAAAGCGAACGTCGAGCAGGCCCGATTGAACATGGAGTTCACCCAAGTGACCTCCCTGGTCAGCGGGATCGCCGGCATCGCGCACGTGCAGATCGGCAATCTGGTTTCACCGACTTCCGTCCTCACCTCCGTCTCGCAAGTCGATCCGATCAAAGCCTTCTTCACGGTGAGCGAGCAGGAGTTCACGGATTTCCACCGGCGTTTTCCCACGGAGCAGAGCGTCCAGGAACAGCGCAGACGCATGCCGCTGGAACTGATGCTCTCCGACGGCAGCGTGTATGAGCAACACGGCACGATCTACTTTGCCGACCGGGAAGTAAACCCGGCTACCGGGGCGATCCGGATCGCGGGCATCTTCCCCAATCCGAACAATCTCCTTCGTCCCGGGTCGTTTGGGCGCGTCCGCGCCTCTCCGAAGACATACCCTGGTGCGTTGTTGATCCCGCAAAAGGCGGTCATCGAGCTGCAGGGAAGCCATCAAGTCGCGGTGGTCGGGGACGACAACAAGGTCAACATCCGCCCGGTCACTGTCGGGGACCGCGTCGGGAGGCTGTGGATCGTCACCGAAGGCTTGAAACCCGGCGAACGGGTGGTGGTCGAAGGGCTGCTGAAGGTGCGAGACGGAACTCTCGTGAACGTGAAGGCGGCCTCCGCCGAGACTGCCAAGGCTGGAGGCTAGCGATGTCGAAGTTCTTCATCAATCGCCCCATCGTCGCCATCGTGATCTCCATCCTGACGGTGATCGTCGGCGCGATCACGATCGTCAGCCTCCCCGTCTCGCTGTTCCCTGCCATCGCGCCGCCGGAAGTGCAGGTGCAGACGACCTACGTCGGCGCGGATGCGCAGACGGTGGAGCAGTCCGTCGCCACGCCCATCGAGCAGCAGATGAGCGGCGTGGACAACTTGAACTACATGTATTCGGTCAACTCGTCGACCGGCGAGATGAGGCTGATCCTCGACTTCGACGTCAAGACCGAGCCGAATACCGACTTGATCCTCACCCAGTTGCGCCAGTCGCAGGCGGCTTCCCAGCTGCCGGCCGAGGTGACCAACTTCGGCGTTACCGTGCAGAAGACGCTCACTGCGCCCTTGATGTTGATCAGCCTCTACTCGCCCAGCGGTGTCTATGGTTCCCAGTTCCTGGCGAACTACGCGTACATCAACCTCAACGACCAATTGACGCGCGTTCCCGGGATCGGAAGCGTCCAGGTCTTCGGTGCCGGCAAATATGCAATGCGGCTCTGGGTCAGACCCGACCGGCTGGCAAAGCTCGGGATCACGGTGCCGGAGATCATCGGCGCCATCCAGTCGCAGAACACGGTGAATCCGGCCGGTCAGATCGGCGGCGAGCCCGCGCCGAAAGGTCAGGATTTCACGTACTCGGTGCGGGCGCAGGGCCGGCTGACGACGCCCGAGGAGTTCGAAGGGATCGTCGTCCGCGCGACGCCGGACGGGGGGATCGTACGGATCAAGGACGTCGCCCGCGTCGAGCTGGGAGCGCAAGACTACACGATCGTCGGCCATTTGAATGGAAAGCCGAGCGCGATCATCGCGGTATATCAATTGCCAGGCTCCAACGCCGTCGACGCTGCGGAAGGGGTCAAGAAGCTTCTCGCCGAGCAGAAGCAGAGGTTGCCTCAAGGCATCGATTACACGATCCCCCTGGATACGACGCGCGCCGTCACCGAGGGCATCAAGGAGATCGTCGAAACTCTTTTGATCGCCATCGTCCTGGTGATCATCGTGGTCTACATCTTCCTGCAAGGCTGGCGCGCGACGCTCATTCCCCTGCTGGCTGTTCCCGTGTCACTGGTGGGGACCTTCGTTCTCTTCCCGGTATTTGGATTCTCCATCAACACACTTTCGCTCTTCGGTCTCGTCCTCGCCATCGGCCTGGTCGTCGACGACGCCATCGTGGTGGTGGAGGCAGTCGAGCACCACATCGAAGAAGGCATGTCGCCCAGGAACGCGACGCTGAAAGCGATGGAAGAGATCTCGGGCCCCGTGGTCGGGATTGCCCTGGTGCTCTCCGCGGTGTTCATTCCCACGGCGTTCATCCCCGGGATCACGGGGCGCCTCTATCAGCAGTTCGCGGTGACCATCGCGATCTCCGTCATCCTCTCCGCATTCAATGCTCTCACCCTGAGCCCGGCTCTCTCGGCGCTGCTCTTGCGGCCGCGCAAGAGCAGCGGTGGTTTGCTTCGCCGGTTCTTCGACTGGTTCAACGGCGCTTTCGCGGCCGCAACCAACCGCTACGTCTGGGTTGCTGGCGCGCTCATCCGCAAGAGCGCGGTCGCGTTCATCATCCTCGTCGGGTGTGGGCTCCTCGCGGGCTTCTTCGGTGCCAGGCTGCCCTCGAGCTTTCTCCCGGACGAGGACCAGGGTTACATGTACATGAACCTCCAGCTTCCCAGCGCTTCATCGCTGCAGAGGACCGAGGCCACCGCCCACGAGATCGAGGAGCTGCTGGCCAGGACCCCCGGCGTCGAATCGACGACCAGCGTCGTCGGATTCAGCCTGCTGAGCCTTACAAGGTCGAGCTACAGCGCATTCTTCTTCGTCACCTTGAAGGAATGGAAGGACCGGCAGAAGCGGGAAGAGCAGTATCAGTTCATCCGCCAGAGCGTGAACCGGAAGCTCGCCGGTCTTCCGCAGGGAATCGCGTTCTCCTTCTCTCCGCCGGCGATCCCTGGCGTGGGGACGTCCGGCGGATTCAACTTCGTGCTCGAGGATCGGTCGGGCAAGGACGTGGAGTTCCTCGCCAACAATCTGGACAAGTTCCTCGGCGCAGCCCGCAAGCGTCCGGAGCTCGCCTCCGTCAACACCACCTTCCTGCCGAGGGTGCCGCAGCAGTTCATCGCCGTCGACAGGGAGAAGGCGCTCAAGCAGGGCGTCGACATCAAGGACGTCTATCGAACCATCCAGGCGTTCATGGGAGGCTCGTTCATCAACTACTTCAATCGATTCGGGCGGCAGTGGCAGGTGTATGTCGAGGCTGAGGGCATCTATCGGAACCGCGCGGAGAACGTGGGGCAGTTCTACGTTCGCAATGGGGCGGGCGACATGGTGCCGCTCTCGGCATTGACGAGATTCGAGCCGCGTTCAGGTCCTGAATTCACCATGCGCTACAACCTCTATCGTTCCGCGCAGATCATCGGCAGCGCCGCGCCTGGATACAGCTCGGCGCAAGCGACGGCAGCGCTGGAAGAGGTCTTCGCGGAGACCATGCCTCCTGAAATGGGCTACGACTACTTGGGCATATCTTTCCAGGAGAAGAAGGCCCAGGAAGGTGTGCCTCCCTCGGTCATCTTCGGATTTTCACTCCTGGTGGTGTTCCTCATCCTCGCGGCTTTGTACGAGAGTTGGTCCCTGCCGTTCAGCGTCCTGTTGAGCACGCCGGTGGCGGTCTTCGGCGCCTTCCTGGTCCTCTGGCTACGTCGCGTCCTGCTCGGTCTCTGGTTGCCCCCTTTCATGGTGCAGATCGAGAACG
The DNA here is from genome assembly GCA_001918155.1 of Deltaproteobacteria bacterium 13_1_40CM_4_68_19. GTDB lineage: Bacteria > Myxococcota > Myxococcia > Myxococcales > 40CM-4-68-19 > 40CM-4-68-19. The sequence goes on along the minus strand of MNFJ01000100.1, from coordinate 726 downwards.
ACGTCTACTCCCAGATCGGGCTGGTCATGCTGATCGGGCTGGCGGCGAAGAATGCCATCTTGATCGTCGAGTTCGCAAAAGAGGCGTACGAGAAAGGGCAGCCGCTGGAGGAAGCCGCGATTGCCGCGGCAAGGTTGCGCTTGCGGCCAATCCTCATGACCTCGTTCGCATTCGTGCTCGGTTGCGTGCCGCTGTGGACCGCGAGCGGGGCCGGATCGGTTTCGCGCCAGATCATGGGCACGACGGTGATCGGGGGGATGCTGGCGGCGACGCTGATCGCCGTGTTCATCATTCCCGTTTTGTTCGTGTCGGTGGAGAAGCTTTCGCAGAGGAGGGCGCGCCTGGCGGTGGCGCCCGCGACGGAGCCTTTGCCGGCGCACGGAGGTGATGCGCTCCCCCATTAGCCTCGCGCACTCGGAGGAGGACCATGGCCGGATTGCCACATGACTCTTGCTCCGAGGGTCTTGCACACGATTTCGAGCAGAGATCCGTCGGGACCGACAAGAACTACGGCGAGGTGAGCGTGGCTCGCTGCCGCCGCTGTGGTCGCTGCTGGCTGCGCTATCTGATGGAGTACGAGTATCTGACCGCGGCAGGACGTTGGCTCGAGGGCGAGATCGCTCCGCACGCGGCGGCCAGGCTCAAGCCAAACAAGGCGCTGAAGCTGTTCCGCAACATGCCGTCGTACTATCGCGGCGGCAGCGCCTTCGGCGGCCAGGTCATTCT
>MNFJ01000073.1 GCA_001918155.1 Deltaproteobacteria bacterium 13_1_40CM_4_68_19 | reverse complement strand
TTGCCACTCGTGGTTGCCGGCAAGATACGCAGCCATGTCCATCGACATGAACCAGAGGGCGGTAGCGGCGGGCGCCACCAGGAAGGTGAACTTCACCTTGCGCAGCGCCACCAGCGCTGTCAGGACGGTGGCAGCCTCCATCCAGATCCAGCTGCTGCGGATGTAAGGATAGAAATCGCGGTAGTCGCCGGGATCGTGGACCGGCCAGAACCCGGTGCCTTTCTCCAGGCCCCAGACGGCAAGGGGCGTCATGCAGACCGCCATGGTGTAGAGCAGGCCGCCGGGGATTTTGAGGTCGGGCGTAGCCCAGAACCTCGCGCCCACAGAGACGAAGCAGGCCGCGTACCCGACCGCGATCAGGCACACTGCCCAAGGGCCCATCCGCTGGAATCCCAGCGTCATCAGCCATCCCATCGCGGCAATGACCACCAGCGAGCCCAGGTAGTACGCCACGTTCAAGCCGGTGAACCGCGCCCGTCCGGGGTGACGTTCCTCGAGGAACCGCCACAACGCCGCGGCCTGCGCCGGATCCACGATCCGTCTTGCGGCCGCCTCGTCCAGATCTTCGCGGTCGATGTGCATCTCCATCAGTGTCGCATGGAGGAGGCTCTCGAGCCGCTTTCGAGCCGAACCGGGGGATGCTACCAGGCCCTACAGGCAGGCGTGCTTGGCGGATGATCTGAAGACTCAGTCCTTGGTGGGGAGGATGTCGCTGAGGAAGAGGACCTCCTCCTCCATGTCGTCGGGAATCTTCATCGGGCCGACGTCGGCGAACGGCACGCGCACGTACTCCGCCTGGCCACCCTCGTATCCCCCGGTGATGTGCGAGTAGCCGTACACGCCGCTCGCCACGTCGCTGTTCGGGTTCGTGTTCTCGCAGTTGGCGGAGAGCCCGCGCGAGCAATAGAAGCAGCTCCCGCAGGAGATGTTGAACGGCACGACCACGCGGTCGCCACGTCGTAGGTGTTTCACCGAAGCGCCGGCCTCCACGACCGTGCCGGTGAACTCGTGCCCGAAGGTGCAGCCGACGCGCGTGTCCGGGACGAGACCGTGCAGCAGGTGCAGATCCGAGCCGCAGATCGCGCTTCGCGTCACCTCGAGGATCACGTCATTCGAGTGCTCGATCCGCGGATCCGGCTTGCGGACCACTTTCACCTTGTTCGGGCCGAAGTAGCTGAGCGCGCGCATGCGCGAAAAGTGCGGATCCAGGTCCTCTCCGGCAAACTGCGGACATGCGTGCCCTCCCTCTCCTGGCGTTCGCCGCACTGTGCGCCTGCTCGCTCGGGCGCTCGGCGCGAACGTTCGCCGAAAGCGGATGCGAGGTCCTGCCGCTGATCGGGAACGCATGGCCGGCGGCTCTCGCGGCCGACGCCGACGGCGGCCTGGCCCTCGCTGGAGAATCGGCTGGCCCAAGGCTCATCGCGGGTTCAGCAGCGCTCGAGGGTTCCGGCGCGTTCCTGCTGCGGACCGACCCTGGCGGCGCGATCAGCTGGATCCGCAGCATCGGTGCGGTCCGCACCATGGCGCTCGCCGCCGCTCCGGATGGCGCAACGCTGCTGGTGGGACAGGCGCAGAAGCAGTGCCTCGCGACGAAATTCGATTCGCGAGGCCGGGAGCTGTGGAGCTCGCGGCTCACCGGCGATGGCGAGTCCGCGTGCCGGGCAGTGGCGGTGGACGAACGAAGTGCAGATGCCTGGGCGGTGGGCGAGTTCACCGGCAGCATCGGTCCGACGCGCTCGGCGGGGATGAGCGACGTCTTCGTGCTGAAGATCGCGGGCGCGACGGGGGAGATGCGGCTTCTGCGCACGTTCGGCGGCAAGGGAGCGGATCTCGCGAATGCAGTCGCGCTGCTCCCGCCGGACAACGTGATCGTGGGCGGAACATTCGGCGCATACGTCGACGCCTCGGTCTCCGAGGTGAACTTCGGCCGCGGCGGGGTCCGCGCCAGCGACGGCGCCGATGGATTCCTGGTCGCGCTCTCGGCCGAGGGCGGAACGCGATGGACCTCGGTGGTCGGCGAACAAGGCGATGACGAAGTGGTTGCCCTCGCCACGCGCGATGGCGCCGTCCATGCGGCGGCGAACGTGCACCGCGAGCGCATCGGAGCACGATGCGGGGGCCAGGTGGTCGTGCTCCGCAACCGGGAATGGGCCAAGGTCGAGGAGGACGAGTGCCTCGCCGCGCGGGCAGCCGCCTTCGACGACGCTTCGCGGCTCTGGGTGCTCGAGAATGCGGGGCGGGCGCTGCGGGCGCGCGCGTTTTCGCCGGCGGACGGGGCCCCGCTCGGTTCGCGGAGCTGGAGCGGCGAGCGTGCGGCAGTGCGCGGCGTGGGGATCGCTCGCGTTCCGGGTGGGTTTGCCGCCGCCGCAGTCACCGACGGCGAGCTGGTCGCGTGCGGGAAGCCCGTCGGGAATGCGGGAGAGCAGACGACGTTCGTGGTGTGGGTGCGCGACGTGGCGCCGTAACCGAGCCTTAGCCGCCCCTTGGCCGCAAGCCGGACAACTTGATTCGGCAGAGAATCGCACTCACTTCGGCGGGCAAGCAGGTGGACGCGCTGGATCATCTGCGGCGCGACGGCCCCGGCGAGCATACCCGAAGGCCGGGCACGCTCCGCCACGATCTCTGCCAATTCAAGTTGCTGCCTGGACGCAGCGAACGGCTCCATCCACGTGCTTCCAACTTGTCCTTTGGCCGTGCGCCTTCCGGTGCGAATTACGGAAACCGGCCGCTCGCGGACAGCAGATCGATCCGCGCCTGACGGGCGGTGTCCTCCGCCGACAGCGCCGCCACGTCCGCGTCGCGCGCGCGACGTTCGGCGTCGACGACTTCCAGGTCGTTGGTCGCGCCCTCGCGGTACGCCAGCATGGTCATGTCGAGCGCCTCGTGCGCCAGGCCCGCCGCGCGCCGCGCCGATTGCACGCTCTCGTCCGCGCGCCGGACGGCTTCGAAGGCGGCCCGCACTTCGGAGCGCGCCTCCCGCAGCAGGCCGTCGAGCTGGGCCTTCGACTCCTCGTAGAAGGCGCTGCGCTCGCGACGCAGGCCGTACCGGAAGCCGCCGTCGAAGAGCGGAAGGGTGAGCACCAGCTGGGCCTGCCAGCCGGTCTCCGGAACCGTGCTGATGGTCGGCGTATTGGAGTTGTAGAACGGCTGCACGACCGCCGTGAGGAGCGGCATGTAATCGGCCCAGGAGTCACGCGAGACCCGGCGCGCCGCCTCCGCGCGCTGCCTCGACACCTGCACGTCAGGACGGTTTTCCTCCGCCTCTCGCAGCGCGTCGTCCGGCGCAGGCGGCGGGGCGAGCACGAGCTGCTCCTCGACCTCGATGGGGCCCTCCGCCGCCACCAGCACACCGAGCGCTTCGCGAGCGCGAACCAGATTCGCCTCCGCCTGGGCGAGCTGCGCCTCGTCGCTGGCGAGCTCCTGCCCGGCGCGGACCTCGTCCAGCCGGTTCCCGCTGCCCACTTCGAAGCGTGCGTGCGCGTCTTCGAGATGCGCCCGGGCGCTGTCGCGGGCCTGCGTGGTGACCTGTACCAAGCGATGCTGCGCCATCACGGTGATGTACGTGCGCGCCGTGGCGACGGCGACGAACCGGCGCGCGTCTTCCAGGGAGGTGCGGGCGATGTCCACCTGGTCGCCGGCGTGCGACCATGCCAGCCAGCGCTGCGGGACGAAGAGCGGAACCGTGAGGTTGACGTTGGCGCTGCGCGAGCTGAGCGGAGCGATCGGCCGGCCCGCGAGATCGCGCTCGGCGTCGTTGCGCGTCGCGATTGCGTTCGCGCTCAGGATGGGCAGCGCCGGCGCGCGGACCTCCTTGAGGATTCCCTCGGCGCGGCGGATCTCCTGCTCGGCGATGAGCGCAGTGGGATTGCGGGCCGTGGCGCGGCGGACGGCCTCGTCCAGGGTGATCTTCTCCTGCCCGAACGCCGGCGCGGCGATCAGGAGTAGCGCGACGGCGTCAAGCAGGCGCATGCGCAGCCTCGGGCCAGAGCGCATGTCACAACCTCTCCGCGTCGCCGCGGACGGCGGATCCGCGGCGCCGGGCGGCGTCGCTCCTCGTCGGCGTACACTCGGTACGCCTCGCTCGTCGCTCCTTGCGCGGCTTGCGGCTCCGCCGCCTGGCTCGGTCCTAGGTTGTGACATGCGCTCTAGTCATCTTCCTTCGGCTGCGGCCGCCGCCAGCGATCGGCGATCGAGTACAGCGCCGGCACCAGGAACAGCGTGAAGAACGTCGAAACCGTCAGGCCGCCGATCACGGCGCGCGCCAAGGGGAGGTTCGTCTCGCTGCCCTCGCCGATGCCCAGCGCCATCGGCACGAGCCCCACGATGGTCGCGATGGTGGTCATGAGGATGGGCCGCAGCCGGGTCCGTCCGGCGCGGATGACCGCGGAGACGATGTCCAGGCCGTCGCGCTCGCGCAGCACGTTGGCGAAGTCCACCAGCAGCACGCCGTTGGAGACGACGATGCCGACCATCATGATGATCCCCATGAAGCTGTTGACCGAGAGCGTCGTGCCGGTGATCCAGAGCATGAGGAAGACGCCGGAGATGCCGAGCGGCACGCTGAACATGATCACCAGCGGATCCAGCAGCGAGCGGAACTGCGAGGCCAGCACCATGTAGACGAGGGCGATGGCCATCAGGGCCGCGAGCGACAAGCCGCTGAACGCGTCCTTCTGCGCCTGGGCCTGGCCGGAGAGGGTCGCCGTGAACCCTTCCGGCGCGCGCACGTCGCGCAACGTCCGCTCGACCGCCGCCGCCGCGGTCCCCAGGTCCCTTCCCGGCGCGACGTTCGCCGTCACGTCGACGATCCGCTGCAGGTACTTGCGGGTGATCAGCACCGGTCCGCTGGACCGGGTCACCTTCGCGATGGCGGCGAGCGGCACCAGCGCGCCGGAGGGCGAGCGGACGGAGATGTCGCTGACGTCGTCGATGTGCGAGCGGTACCGGTCCTCCATCCGGACGTTGATGAAGTACTCGTTGCCCGATACCGGGTCGGTGAACTGCGTCGGCTCGATCTGCGACGAGCCGGTCAGGCTGGTGAGCACCGTCTGCGCCACGTCGGACTCCGTCAGCCCCAGGCGCCCCGCCTTCTCCCGGTCGACCTGCACGTCGAGCTGCGGGTAGTTCTCCTCCCGCGAGATCTGCACGTCCGTGAGCAGCGGTTTGCCGTCCTTGGCCGCGAGATTGCGCATGGCCGCGTGGACGGCGCGCGCGTACTGGGCGCCCTGCTCGAGATCGTATCCGAGGATCTCCACGTCGATGGGCGCCGCCGAGCCGAAGTTGAGGATCCTCTTCACGATCCCGCCGACGAAGAAGTAGAGCTGCGTCCCCGGAAGCGCGCCCTGGATCTCGCTGCGCAGCCGCTCGCTCGCGACCACATCGCTGATCGGCCGGTCGCCGCGCGGGACCAGGTTGACCTGGAGCGTCCCCGCGTGCGGCCCCGTGTTGGCGCTGAAGATCGCGGTCCGACCCACGGGCAGGCCGCTGTCCGTGATCATCGTCGTGTACAGGTTCCCCTTGCCCAGGGTCTTGTCCACCGCCTCCTCGAGCCTCTGGGCGATCTGCTCGGTCTTCTCCACCCGCGTTCCGATGGGCGCCTTGTAGACCAGGCTGAACTGCGACTCGTCCGAGTCGGGGAAGAACTCGCTTCCGATGCGCTTGGAGAGGAAGAGGGAGGCCGCGAAGAACGCCAGGATGACGAAGATGGTGCGGGCTCGATGCCGGAGCACGGCCCGCAGCGCCCGCGCATAGGCGTCGTCGAGCGCCTCGAGCCGGCCGATCACCCAGCCCGCGAACCCGCCGGAGTGCTGCGTCGCGTGCCCGCCCGGCAGCCACATCATGCAGAGCAGCGGCGTGACCGTGCGGGAGACGAAGAAGCTCATGATCAGCGCAAAGGAGATGGTGAGCGCGAGCGGCAGGAAGAGGTTGCGCGCGATCCCGAAGAGGAACAGGACGGGGAAGAACACCACGATGGTGGTGATGGTCGACACCAGGATGGGCATGGCCACTTCCTGGGCCGCCGCCAGCACCGCCTGCCTGCGGCCCTGGCCCATCGCCAGATGGCGGTGGATGTTCTCCAGCTCGACGATCGAGTCGTCGACCAGCCGCCCCACGCCGAGCGCGAGCCCGCCGAGCGTGAACACGTTGAGGGTCTGCCCGGAGAAGAAGAGCAGCACGAAGGTAGCCACGATGCTGAGCGGAATCGCGACGGCCACGATGCCGGTAGCGCGCAACGAGACGAGGAACACCAGGATCACCAGCACCGCCAGGATTCCGCCCTGCACCGCCTCGTGCTCGAGCGCCTTGACGGAGGCGCGGATGTAGCTCGACTGGTCAAAGGAGATGGCCGTCTTCACGGTGGGGGGAACGCCGCGCAACTTCGGGAGCGCCGCGCGCACCGCGTCCACGACCTGGATGGAGTTCGCACCCGGCTGCTTGAGCACCCTCAGATAGACGCCCCGCTGCCCGTTGATGCGGACGATCTCGTTCTGGTCCGCGGTCGAGTCCAGCACTCTCGCCACGTCGCCGACGCGCACCGGGCCCGCCATCCGGTTGCCGGTCTGCACGGGCGCGCGCACCACCACGTCGCCCAGGGGTTTCGCCTGCTGGAACTGCGTGTTCGCGAAGACGTTGTAGTCGCGGTCGCCGACGCGGATGTTGCCGCTCGGCATCAGGAGGTTGCTGGCGCGCACCGCTTGCACCACGTCGAGAGGGGCGAGCCCGCGCGCCCGCAGCGCCTCGCGCCGCAGCTCCACCTCGATCTCGCGCACCTTGCCGCCGCCCGGCGTGGCCGAGGCGACGCCCTTGAGCCGCTCGAGCTGCGGCTCGATGACGTTGAGGGCCAGGTCGTAGAGCTGCCTCTCGTCCAGCTCGTCAGACCCGACGGCGACCTGGACCACGGGGATGTTGGTGATGTCGAACTTGATGTTGAACGGCTGCTGGATGCCCGGCGGCAGCGTGTTCATGATCTGCGCGATCCGCTGCGAGACGTCGAACTGCGCGTTGTCCAGGTTGGTCCCGAACTGGAACCAGACCGAGACCAACGAGACGCCCTGCTTGGAGACGCTCTCCACCCGATCGACTCCCGGCGATGCCGAGACCGCGCGCTCGACGGGCATGGTGATCGACTTCTCGATGTCGGTCGGCCCCGCTCCGGTGTAGAAGATGGCGACGCGGATGAGCGGGACCGTGATGTCCGGAAAGAGATCGACGCTCAGGTGCCGGAGCGAGACGAACCCGAGAGCGAGCGTCATCAGCGACATCATGAGGATCAGCACGGGGTTGCGCAGGGCGAGCCGCGTGAGCCACATGACGGTTACTCCTGCCGCACGCGCGGCTGCTTCACTTCGGATGACGCCGCGCCGCCGAACGGATCGACGTTTCGCGCGGGCCGCACCGCGGAGCCATCCGACAAACCCTCGAGGCCGGCGCTCACCACCTCCTCCTCCGGCTGCACCCCGGAGACGACCTCCAGCCAGGCCTCGCCGTCGACGCCGATGCGCACCTCGCGGCGCTGCACCTTCTCGCCTCCCAGGACGTAGACGAAGCTGCGGCCGTTGCTCATCTGCACCGCTCCGACCGGGACCGTCAGCGCCCCCGGATGCGTCCCGGTCACGACCGCCGCGCGCCCGTACATCCCCGCACGCAGCTCCCCGCTTTCGTTCGGGAGCTGGACCTCGGCATCCAGGGTGCGGGTGGCGGGGTCGAGGGAGGGAGCTAGCCGCACGACCCGGCCCTCGTACCGGGTGGTGGGCAGCGCGTCCAGGTCGACGTGAGCGGTCTGTCCGAGCTTGAGCCGGTGCACGTCCCCTTCGTTCACGCTGACGAAGAGGCGCAGGACGTCGATGCGGTCGACGGTGACGATCGGGGTGGTGTTGCCTCCGGGGCCGACCAGCGCGCCGGGATCGAGCCGCCGCGCGGATACCACTCCATCCAGCGGCGAGGCGATGCGGGTCTCGCCGAGCCGCGTCGCCAACCCGCCGACCTGCGAGCGGGCCGCGGAGCGCATCGCCTCGGCGGACGCCAGCGCCATCTCCGCCTGCTGCAGCTCCTGCTTGGAGACGCGGCCGGCCGGCTCCAGCGCGCGGGCCCTCGCCAGATTTGCCCGCGCCAGCGCCACGGCAGCGTCGGCCTGGGCGGCCGAGCTGCGCGCCGCAGAGAGCTGATCGGGGAGATCGCTCGGCCGGACGAGCGCCAGCAGCTGGCCCTTGCGAACGGGGTCTCCCCGCTCGACCAGGACCGCGTCCAGATAGCCCAGGGTCTTGGCGCCGACGTCGGCCTGCAGGAGCGGGTGCAGATCGACCGGCGCCCGGACGGTCTCCTCGACGTCGCGGACGCTCACCCGCGACACCGCGACCAGCGGGGGCGGGCGCTCCTTCCGCACATCGCCGGACCCCTTGCCGCAGGCGCAGGCGCAGACCAGGCTGGCGAGCAGGGCATTGCGCACTGCGCGCTTTCTACGCCAGTTCGCTTGCAAACGCAACCGTTGCGGCCGCAATCATTGCGGTGTACACCGCTCGGGTGGCCGTCCGCCCCGCACCGTCGCTCTCCGAGGAAATCGCCAGGGGTATCGTGCGCGTGCGCAAGCGCTTGATCGCCGAAGCGGACCGGCGGCTCGGCGAGCGCGGCGAGACGGTGCTCGCGTTCCAGGTGCTCAGCGCCCTGCAGGGCCGCGGCCGGGCGGCCCAGAACGAGCTGGCGGAGCACATCGGACAACATCCCACAGGGGTGTCGAGGCTCCTGGAAGAGCTGGAGCAGGCCGGGCTCGTGCGGCGGGCCCGCGACCGGACCGACCGGCGCAAGATCCTGGTGGAGCCCACGGCCCGCGGGCGTGCGTTCCTCGAGCATGGCCGGCCGCTGGTGGACGCCGCCGTCGAGGAGGTCCTCTCGCCGCTGGCGCCCGCCGAGCGCCGCACCCTTCGCGACCTGCTCTGGCGCATGCTCGATCGTTCCGATTCATGAAACACTGTTGCGGGCGTGTTTCGTGGATCCCGCGCGCGTTGACGCTCATTGCGTCGGACCGTTACGGTCGTCGGAGGAGGAGAAACATTTGCGCAAGATCGCCCTCATCGCCCTGCTCGTCGCCGCCTGCGGCCGCAAGCAGGCGGCGCCCTACCGCACGGACGCGGTCACGCGAGGGCCGGTCAGCGAGGTGGTCAACGCGACCGGCGACGTCTCCGCCATCGTGACGGTGAACGTCGGATCGCAGGTGTCGGGCATCATCGACAAGCTGTACGTGGACTTCAACAGCAAGGTGAAGAAGGACCAGCTGCTCGCGACGCTGGACCCGCGCCTGTTCCAGGCGCAGCTGGAGAAGGCCGAGGCCTCGCTCGCCTCTGCCAACGCCAACGTGGAGAAGGCGCAGGCCGCATACGCCGACTCGGTGCGGATCGCCGCCCGCCAGCAGGAGCTCCGGAAGCAGGGGCTGATCTCCCAGGCCGACCTGGACACCGCGCTTGCCACGCGCGATCAGAACGCCGCTGGGCTGTCGGCCGCCAAGGCTGCCGTGCTGCAGGCGAAGGCGGACCGCGACATGGCGGCGACCAATCTCGCCTTCACGCGGATCACCAGCCCGATCGACGGGATCGTGGTCTCGCGCAGCGTCGACGTGGGGCAGACGGTGGCGGCGGCGTTCCAGGCGCCGACCCTGTTCCTGATCGCGAACGACCTGACGAAGATGCAGATCCTCGCCAACATCGACGAGGCGGACGTCGGCAAGGTCCGCGAGGGCCTGGACGCGAAATTCACGGTGGACGCCTATCCGGGGGAGACGTTCACGGGGTCCATCCGCGACGTCCGGCAGGCCCCCAACACCATCCAGAACGTGGTCACCTATCCGGCGGTGATCGACGCGCCGAATCCGGATCGCAAGCTACGCCAGGGAATGACCGCTTCCGTCAACATCACCGCGGCCCGCAAGGACGACTCGCTGCGCGTCTCCAACGCCGCGCTTCGCTGGAAGCCCGACGAGTCCACCGCGCCGGAGGCGGCGCCCCCGCAGCGGCCGGGCGGAACGCCCCAGGCGCGCACGGCCTCCGCCGCGGCCCGTGGCGCCCGCGACGGCAGCGGACAGCAAGCGCCCGGGCGCGCTGGCCGGGTGTACAAGCTGGAAAACGGCAAGCCCGTTCCGGTGAACATCCGCGTCGGCCTGTCCGACGGCCAGCGGACGGAGGTCATCGAGGGGCTCTCGGAGGGAGACCGGGTGATCGTCGGCGGCGGTGACGCCGGCGGGAGCGCGCAGCAACAGAGGCGCCGTGGACCTTTCTAGAGCGAGATCCGCCGCTGGCGATGCGGACGGCGGCAGCGCACGGCCCGAGGCGACGGCTCCCGTCGTCGAGACCCTTGCGCTGGAGAAGATCTATCGGATGGGCGACGTGGAGGTGCCGGCGCTGCGCGGCATCTCCCTCTCCATCGCGGCCGGCGAGTTCCTGGCGGTGATGGGGGCGTCCGGGTCGGGCAAGAGCACGTTCATGAACCTGATCGGTTGCCTGGACCGGCCCACCCGCGGCTCATATCTAATGGCCGGACGCGACGTCAGCCGGCTCTCGCGCGATCAGCTCGCCCGCGTGCGCGGCGAGCAGATCGGGTTCGTGTTCCAGGGGTTCAACCTCCTCGCGCGCACCACCGCGGTGGAGAACGTCGAGCTGCCGTTGCTCTACCAGGGCGTCGGCTCGCGCGAGCGGCACCGGCGCGCGGCCGAGGCGCTCGAGCGGGTCGGGCTCGGAGACCGCCTCGAGCACACCTCCGCGCAATTGTCTGGAGGGCAGCAGCAGCGCGTCGCGATCGCCCGCGCGCTGGTGAACCGTCCTGCCCTGCTCCTCGCCGACGAGCCCACCGGCAACCTCGACTCCCGCACCAGCATCGAGGTGATGAGCATCTTCCAGGAGCTCAACGAGCAGGGCCTCACGGTCCTGCTGGTGACGCACGAGTCCGACATCGCGGAGCACGCGCGGCGGGTGGTGACGTTCAAGGACGGGGTGGTGCTGAGCGACGTTCCCCTCGGGCGCCGCCGTCTCGCGCGCGATGAGCTGCAAGCTGCGCCGGAGCAGACGGCGTGAACGCCGTGGCCTCGCTGCGGACGGCGCTGCGGGCGCTGCGCAAGAACAAGCTGCGCTCGCTGCTCGCGATGCTGGGGATCGTGATCGCCGTGGCCGCGGTGATGGCCACGGTCTCCATCGGCCAGGGCGCGCAGGCGAAGGTGGCGCAGCAGATGGAGAGCCTGGGCTCGAATCTGCTGATGGTCCTGCCCGGCTCCATCGCCATGCACGGCGTCGCGACCGGGTCCGGCGCGACGCAGAACCTGACCCGCGACGACGCCACCGCCATCGAGCGGGAGCTCGGCAATTCCGTCGCCGCGGTCGCGCCCATCAACCGGACGGGAGCGCAGGTGGTCTACGGCGACCAGAACTGGTTCACGCAAGTGCAGGGAACCACGGCCGCCTATCTTCAAGTGAGGGCCTGGCCCGTCGCGCAAGGGGAGGCGTTCGGCCGCGAGGAGGACGTTTCCGCGGCCAAGGTGTGCCTCCTCGGGCAGACGGTGGTGAACAAGCTCTTCGTGCCGGGAGCGCCGGTCCTGGGCGAGCAGATCCGCGTCAAGCACGTGCCCTGCAAGGTCGTCGGCATCCTCGGGGTCAAGGGACAGAGCTTCGGCGGCGCCGATCAGGACGACGTCATCCTCGTGCCTTGGTCCACGGTGGTTCGCCGTTTGATCGGCTCGCAGTCGGATGCCGTGGGGCAGATGATGATCTCCGCGCGGTCCGCGACGGCGGTCGCCGATGCCGAGCGGGAGATCACCGCTCTCTTGCGCCAGCGGCACCACCTGTCCGAGGTGGCCGAGCCCGATTTCCAGATCCGCAATCTGGCGGAGATGCAGGACGCGGCGAAGCAGAGCACCGAGACCATCGCTACCCTGCTCGAAGCGGTCGCGGCGATCTCGCTGATCGTCGGCGGGATCGGCATCGCGAACGTGATGCTGGTGTCGGTCACCGAGCGCACGCGCGAGATCGGTATCCGCATGGCGGTCGGAGGCCGCGGCCGCGACATCCTCTTCCAGTTCCTGACCGAAGCCGTCCTGCTCGCGAGCGTGGGCGGCGTGATCGGGCTCACGCTGGGGATCGGGGTGTCGAAGTGGATGGCCGCGAAAGGCGACTGGCCGACCCTGCTCTCCCCGCCGGTGATGCTCGGAACCATGCTCGCCGCCGGCCTCGCGGGGGTCATCGCGGGCTTCTATCCGGCCCTCCGGGCTTCCCGGCTCGATCCGATCGAAGCCCTCCGGTTCGAGTAGGCCAGCTCTGCAGATC
>MNFJ01000147.1:1246-12406 GCA_001918155.1 Deltaproteobacteria bacterium 13_1_40CM_4_68_19 | reverse complement strand
TCCTGCCAGTGGCCGACCACGATCTTCCGCTCCAGGCGGAGGCGCGCGCCGATGAACCCGAACTCCCGGTCGCCATGGGCGGACTGGTTCAGGTTCATGAAGTCCATGTCGATCTGGGCCCAGGGAAGCTCGCGGTTGAACTGGGTGTGGAGGTGGGCGAGCGGCTTCTCCAGGCGGGTGAGCCCTGCGATCCACATCTTCGCGGGCGAGAAGGTGTGCATCCAGGCCACGACGCCGACACAGTTCGCCGCGCTGTTCGCCTCGATGCAGGTGTTCAGGATCTCCTCAGGCCCGGTCAGCGTCGGCTTCCACACGACACGCACGGGCAGCTTGCCCGAGCGGTCGAGGAACTCGGCAATCTTCCGCGAATCGTCCGCGACCTGCTTCAGCGTTTCGTCGCCGTAGAGGTGCTGGCTGCCGGTGAGGAACCAGAGCTCTCGCTTCCTCGGGTCGAGCATGGGCATGGCACTTCCCCGTTCTTGGATGGCAGTCATTGTGAGCGCTCACATCCAGAGTGTCAACTCCCGCTTCACTCATGCCCTCACCACCACTCCGTCCGCTACCAGGGCGGCGCTCATGATCGTCTGTTGGGTCGCCTGGTCCTTCTCCAGCACCGTCTTCACCCTCCCCTCGTGCATCACCAGGACCCGATCGGAGAGGGCCAGGATCTCGGGCAGCTCGGAGGAGATGAGGATGATGGAGACGCCTTGCGACGCGAGGTCGGAAACGATCCGGTGCACCTCCGCCTTCGCCGCCACGTCGATCCCGCGGGTCGGTTCGTCCAGGATCAGGATCCGCGGCCGGGTCGCGAGCCACTTCGCGATGACGACCTTCTGCTGGTTTCCCCCGGACAAGTCGTTCACCACTTGCTCGCGAGTCGCGATGCGGATGCGCAGGGAGGAGACGTACGAATCGGTGAGCTCCTCCTCCTTCTTGCGGCCGAGGAAGGCGCGGAAGCGGCGCAGGACGCGGTGGACCGCGAGCGTCAGGTTCTCCCGCACGTTCATGGGGAGGACCAGGGCCTGCACCTTGCGATCCTCGGGGAGGTAGGCGATGCCGAGCGCGACCGCGTCGCGCGGGCTCCCGATCCGGACTTCCTTGCCCTCGAGCAAAACCCGGCCGCCGGTCTTCTTCGCGGCGCCGAAGAGGATCCGGGCCATCTCGGTGCGGCCCGCACCGATGAGGCCGGCGAACCCCAGGATCTCTCCTTTGCGAAGATTGAAGCTCACGTCCTTCACCACAGGTGGACCCGAGAGGCCCTCCACCCGGAGGACCTCGAGGCCTGGCACGGCGCTTCCCACACGGGCGGCGCGCGAGCCAAGCTCCCGGCCCACCATCCGGTTGATGAGCTCCTCCATCGTGCCGGTCTTCGCGTCGACCTCTCCCGCGTTCCGGCCGTCGCGAAGAACCGCGATGCGATCGGTGATCTCGAATACTTCGGAGAGCTTGTGCGAGATGAAGACCACCGAGACTCCCCTTTGCTTGAGCTCACGGATCACCTTGAAGAGCCGGGAGGTCTCCCGGTCGGTGAGCGACGAGGTCGGCTCATCCATCACCAGGAGCTTCACGTTGGTGAGCAGGGCCTTGGCGATCTCGATCATCTGCTGTACCGCGGTGGAGAGCAGCCGGACCTCCACGTCGAGGTCGATCCGCACGTCCAGATACTCGAAGAGCTCGAGCGCCTTCCTCCGCATCGCCGCGTCATCGAGGAAGGGAGAGCGCCCCCTGAAGATCTCGCGGCCGAGGAAGAGGTTCTCGATCGCTTTCAGATTCGGGCAGTTGGAGAGCTCCTGGAAGATGAGCGTGACGCCAGCCTCCTGCGCCTGGTGGATGGAGCGGAACGCCGTCCTTTTCCCGTCCCAGACGATCTCGCCGGCATCGGCGCGGTGGACGCCGGCGAGGATCTTCATCAGGGTCGACTTGCCCGCGCCGTTCTCGCCGAGGAGGCCGACGACCTCGCCGGGCCCGACCGCGAAGCTCACGTCGTCGAGGGCGCGCACGCCCGGGAAGGACTTTGACACGTGCCGCATCTCGAGGAGAGGGGCGGTCACGTCACGCCCTTCTCTTGGCGCGGTCCAGAACCGCCGCGAGCACGATGATGATCCCGATGATCGCGGTCTGCCAGTACGAGGAGACCCGCATCAGCACCAGGCCGTTCTTGATGATCCCCATGATGCAGGCGCCGATGAGCACGCCCAGCACGCTCCCCGAGCCGCCCGCGAGCGAGGTCCCGCCGATCACCGCCGCGGCGATCGCGTCGAGCTCCCAGCCCTTGCCGGTATCGGCCTGGGCAGAGTTGAAGCGCGCCACCAGGATGATCCCGGCGATCGAGGCGCAGGCAGCGGGAATGAGATAGAGGAAGAACTTGATCCGCTTGACGTCGATCCCGGACAGGAAGGTGGCCTGCTCGTTGCCGCCGATGGCGTAGGTGCGGCGTCCGAACGCGGTGGTGCTGAGCGCCACGTGGGCGAGCACGGCGATCGCCACCGCGATCCACACCGGGATGGGCAACCCGAGGAAGGAGCCTTGGGCGATGGGCAGGAAGGAAGCCGGGACGTCCGTGATGGGCCAGCCCTTGGTGAGCCCGAGCACCAGGCCCGAGGCGAACGAGAGCATCCCGAGCGTCACGATGAACGGGGCGATCCCGACGTACGCGACGAGCGCGCCGTTCACCGCCCCCATCACCAGCCCGACGAGGATCCCGAGGAGCACCGCATACGGCGGCGGGACCCCGATCGTCATCGCGTAGGCGGCCCCCATGCCCGCGAGCGCCATGACCGAGCCCACCGACAGGTCGATCCCGCCGGTGAGGATCACGAACAGCTCGCCCAGGGCGACGATCGCGACGAACGAGATCTGACGCGATACCAGGTAGAGGTTGCCGGCGCCGAGGAAGTTCGGCGCGGCGATCCCGATCACCGTCATGAGGAGGACGAGGGCGAGGAAGATCGCCGATTCCCTGGTCCTCACCAGGGCGCGGACGATGTTGCGGCCGGGTTGAGGGTCTCCCTTCGCGTGCATTTCCGTCGCTCCCGGCGCTTCATGGAACGGCCGCGGATGGCGCCGCGGCCGCCCCCTGGCGTCGCGCTGCGCTTCCGGAAGCGGACCCTACATCGCCGCGAACTCCTTCTTCATCTCGTCCATGTAGCTGTTCACGTTCGACCTGGTCACGAACAGCACGCCCGTGTCGGTGACCTTGGGGAGCGTCTTCCCCTTCGAGGCATCGAGGAGCGCCTCCACCGAGAGCCAGCCCATCTTGAAGGTCTTCTGGACGATGCAGAACGCGACCGTGCCGTCGCGGATGCCTTGGAGCGTGTCCTTGAGGTCGTCGAAGCCGGCGAGGAGGATCTTGCCTGCCTTCTTCTGCTGCTTGAGGACCGACGCAGCGGCCGGCGCGCCCTCCGCAGACACAGCGAAGATGGCGGTGAGGTCGGGGTAGGTCTGGAGGATCGCCTCGGTCTTGTTGGTGGCGACGGAGAAGTCGCCCGCGACGTCGACCACCTCGAGGATCTTCACGCCCGGGGCAGATTTCGCCATCGCCTCCTTGAAGCCCTGGGTGCGGAGGTTCAGGTTCGCCGCCCCGAGCCCGCCCTGGAGGATCGCGATCGATCCCTTGCCCTTCATCAACTCGGCCATCTTCTTGCCCGCCTCGTACCCGGCGGTCTTGTTGTCCGTGCCGATGTAGGTGAGGGCCTGCGACGACGGCGCCGGCGCGTCGAAGGTGATGACCTTGATCCCGGCGCGGGTTGCCTCCGCGATGACCGGAACGAGCCCCGCGTCGTCCAGCGCGGAGATGGCGATGCCGTCCACCCGCTGGGCGATCAGCTCCTCGATCGCCTTGACTTGCAGCGGCAGCTCGAACTTCTGCGGGTCGACCTTGTCGACGTTGACGTCGTATTTCTTGGCGGCGGCCTTGAAGCCCTCGTAGCAGGGCTCGTAATAAGGGTGGACGCCCTTGGGGACCATCACGAAGGTCTTCTTCGGAGCGGCTGTGGAACCGTGCGGCACGAGGAGGAGCGCCGCGAGGACCGGCGGTGCGAGTCTCTTCCAGTTCATGGGATTTTCCCTCCAAATCCTTTCAGCTGGATTGGCTCTTCGAGGGCGGCTGGGCTAGAATCGCTGCGACTGTGAGCGTTCACATGCGGGAAGTCAAGTCGGTTCCGGCGAGGCGTGCATGAGCGGCCCTCTCGCTCGTCCGCGCAGGCCCAGGGGGCGCGGGCAGCGCCCCGCGGTCATGACCGACGTCGCGAAGCTCGCCGGCGTCTCGCACCAGACCGTCTCCCGCGTGCTGCACGACAGCCCCCACGTGCGGCGCGGCACGCGGGAGCGCGTCCTGGCCGCCATCCGGCAGCTCGACTATCGCCCCAACCCGGTCGCGCAGGCGCTCGTGACCGGGCGCTCGCGCTCGCTCGGGGTGGTCAGCTTCGACACCACGCTCTACGGACCGGCCTCGACGCTGCTGGGGATCGAGGAAGCGGCGCACGATCGCGGCTACGCGGTGAGCATCGCGAGCCTGCGCTCGCTGAACCGGGCATCCGTGGTGGGCGCGGTGCAGCGGCTGCGCGACCAAGGCGTGGACGGTGTGGTGGTGATCGCTCCGCAGCGGGCGGCGGTGGACGCGCTCCTGCACCTTCCTCCGGAGGTGCCGGTGGTCGCGGTGGAGGCGGGCCCCGACGACTCGGTCCCGGTGGTGGCGGTGGACCAGATCGCCGGGGCGGCGGCGGCGACGCGACATCTGCTCGAGCTCGGCCACCGCAACGTCTGGCACATCGCGGGTCCGGAGGACTGGCTCGAGGCCGAGCAGCGGATCGAAGGGTGGCGTTCGGCGCTCCGGGCTGCGGGCGCCGCCGAGCCGCGGCTGTTCCGGGGCGACTGGAGCGCGCGCTCGGGGTACGACGTCGGCGAACACCTCCTCGCCGAGGCGGGTGTGACCGCGGTCTTCGTTGCGAACGATCAGATGGCTCTCGGCCTCCTCCGCCGCCTCCACGAGGCCGGCCGCGAGACGCCGGGCGAGATCAGCGTGGTCGGTTTCGACGATATCCCCGAGGCGGCCTACTTCACGCCGCCCCTCACCACCGTCCGGCAGGACTTCGCCGAGGTGGGGCGGAGCTGCCTGCATCTGCTCCTCGCTCAGATCGACAGCCGGGTCCGATCCTGGACGCGAGTGGTCGTCGCGCCCGAGCTTGTGGTGCGAGGCAGCACAACGGCCGCCCGCGCTCGTTGACGAGCGGATCAGGCTCCGGCACCTCAGACCCGTTTCATGCAGAAACGTCGTGCGGCGTGATGAGGACGACAATTTTGTATCGTCGCGACCTCTCTTCCACCGGCCGGCAAACCCGTCTCCAGAGCGTGCGCATCGATCACCGTTCCCGCGGCTGCGTGGTACCGCGCTTGCACCTTTCCCTCCACGGACGCACTCCAGCGTTCCCGGAAGGAGTCAAAGGATGCCTGAGAAAGTGGTCGCGCCTGCGAGTGAGGCAGGGCAAACGCCAAACCGAAGCACGCTGGGTCTCACGGGTCTGACCATCAACGCGATGGCGCTGATCGCCCCGGGCGCCTTCCTCTGGCTGACGTTCCAGATCCAGGCACTCTACGGAGCGCCCATGGCCGGCTCGGCGATGTGGTTCGGAATCGTCGCCGCGCTTCTGCTCTGCTTCGCGACCGCCATCAGCTACGCCGAGCTCTCCAAGCTCTACCCCGGCGCAGGCTCCTCGTACTTCTTTGCCGAGCAGGCTTTCTTGCGCAAGACGAAGGCGTACAAGTTCGCGCGCCTGGCCAAGTTCATCACCGGCTGGGCCAGCCACCTCTACTACTGGGTCTACCCGGGCTGCATGGTGGGCGTTACCGCCATTCTCTCGGGCTATCTGCTCAGCCAGTTCTATCCCAACACATTCAGCGGCACCTACAACAGCCCGCTCTTCATGATCCTCTTCTGCATCGTCTTCGCTGCGGGCGTGGCGTACATCGCCTTTCGCGGCGTCACCGGCACGACCAGCGTCAACATGGTGATCAACATCGTCCAGATCGGCGCGCTGCTCGTCTTCTCGGTGATGGCCATCGCCTACCGCGTTCAGCACCCCGAGGGCGCGCGCGGCTTTCAGCTGGTGAACGGCATCCCGGTCGACTACGTGGTCGCGCAAGAGGCCGTGTTGGAGAACGGCAAGCCCAAACTGGATCCGAGCGGCCAGCCCGTGCTCCAGAACAAGCTGGATGCCGACGGCAACCCGGTGCCGGAGATGAAAGACGGCCAGCCGGCGCCGTTCCTGCTCAGCTACGCTCCGGAGGAAGCCACCGCCATGGAGCCGGTGGATGCGGACCACCCCAAGGATCTCACGCCGCACTTCAAGTTCCATCCCAAAGCCGGATCGGTGCCCGCGCCGCACGGGTTCTCCTACTTCATCATCCAGGCTTGCATCGCCATCCTCATCCTGGTCGGCTTCGAGTCGGTCACCTCGATGGGCGAGGAGGCGAAGAACGCCAAGAGGGACATCCCGCGCGCAGTGCTCCTCTCGCTCGCCATCCAGGGCGGCGTTTGCTACCTGATCGAATACTTCGCGGCCAACTACTTCCTCAACAAGGGCTACACGCTGCCGAACGCATCCGCGTCGGGCGCCCCACTCGGGGACATGATGGTGATGGTCGGCACCTGGCTCTTCGGCAGCTATGCCGCCGGCCGCGCGTTCATGCTGGTGCAAGCGTTCACCGTCTTCCTCGCACTGATCGGCACCACCCTCTCGTGCCTCTCGACCGGGGCCCGCGTCACGTATGCGATGGGCAAAGACGAGGAAGTCCCGGGGCACTTCGGCATGCTGCACGGCAAGCGGCTGACGCCCTACCGCGCCATCTGGACGCTGGCCGCCCTCTCCGCGCTGATCGGCATCATCACCGTGGCGATATATCTCGGTGGCACGACTCCCACGCCGCTCGAGGAGAAGTATCACAACGTCTGGTACGCCTTCGGCCTCTTCGAGCCGTCGACCTACGCGCGGCTGCCCAATACCCTCGTGATCGTGACGCTCGTCAGCAACTTCGGCACCTTCTTGCTCTACATGCTGACCTGTATCGTCGCCATCGTCGCCTTCCGCGAGCACCACCTGTACAACGGCTTCAAACACATGGTGGTTCCACTCTTCGGCCTCGCCGCCAACCTGGTCTGCATGCTGTTCTACCTGGTGGGCCCTTTCACCGTGTCCGGCATGAGCATCAAGGAACCGTACATCGCGCTCGCCGTCTGCGGAGCGTGGGGCGTCTATGGGGCCGTGTACTTCATGCGCGCCAGCAAGTCGAAGGGAAAGCCGGTCTACATGGAGAAGCAGGCCATCGCCTTGAGCCCCTGACTGTGTCCGGCTCGACGTGCACGGCGGCGCAAACAGCACCGTCGTGCACGTCAGGTGCGGGGATAAGCGTCGGAACCCATCTCCAGCGAGTCGAGCCCGGCCCACTCCACCTCCGCCTGGACCCGGTTGCCGATGACCCGGTCGAGCACGCGGAAGAAGCCGTACGCGACCGGGAAGACGAAGACCAGATTCGCGACGATGCCGACGCACTGCGCAGCGAGTTGCGATGCATCCCCGAAGAGCAGCCCGCGCACCGGGCCCTCGACGCCGTTCCAGCCGAAACCGTAGGTGCCGTCGGCGAAGAGACCGAGCGCGATCGCTCCCCAGCTGCCGCAGAAACCGTGGACGGAGATCGCGCCCACCGGATCGTCCAAGCGGAGCCGATGCTCGAGCAACACGACGGAGGAGGCGGTGATCAGTCCGGCGACCATGCCGATCAGCGCGGCCGCGGCCGGAGCCACAAAGGCGCAGCAGCCAGTGATCGAGACGAGGCCGCCGAGAAGCCCGTTGCAGGCCATCCCGATGTCCGGCTTGCGCAACGAGGACCAGATATAGAACAGCGCGGCGAGCGCGCCCGTGGCGGACGCCAGCATGCTGTTGACCGCGATGGTTGCGATCCGGGGATCGGAGGCAGAGAGCGTCGAGCCGGCGTTGAACCCGAACCATCCGAAAGCGAGGATCAGGGTACCGGTCACGGTCATCGGGAGGTTGTGGCCGGGCATGGCAAGGATGGTCCCGTCCCGGCGGAACCTGCCGGCGCGCGGCCCGAGCGCGAGCGTGCCGGCGAGCGCGGTCACCCCGCCGGTCATGTGCACGACCGTGGAGCCGGCGAAGTCCACGTGGCCATGTCCGAGCCCGGCGCTTGCCCCGAGGGTCGCCAGCCACCCTCCGCCCCACACCCAGTTCCCGTAGAGCGGATAGAGGAACATGGACATGAACAGGCCGTAGGCGATGAAGGAGGCGAACCTCCAGCGCTCGGCCATGGCGCCGGTGGGAATGGTCGCCGCCGTATCCATGAAGACGGTGGCGAAGAGGAACATGGCGAGGCTCGAAGGATCGTGCGCCACGCTGACCAGAGCGAACTTCGCCGCGCCGAACAGCCCGACCAGGTGCCCTCCGAGGTTGATCGCCACCTCGTGCTCGCCGGCCACCGCCGCCCCCAGCGAAGGCCACTCGCGCACGCCTCCCAGCATCAGCCCGTAGCCCACCAGCCAGAAGCCGATCACGCCGATCGGGTAGATGACCAGGTTCATGCCCATGGTGTTGACGGCGTTCTTGGCGCGAGTGAACCCGGTCTCCACCATCGCGAAGCCGACTTGCATGAACATCACGAGGAACCCTGCGATGAGCACCCATGCCAGATTGAGCGACTGCTCCATGTCATCTCTCCCGGACCGTGGCGGGCGGGCGGCGCGGCGGTGGATGGCGGCTGCTGGCCCAGACCAGCGATGCCAGAGCGGCCAGGATGGCCGCGACCAGGAGCGGCATGGCAAGCCGGCGGGGAATGCCCCCCCGTCTTCGCCGTCGTCCGGAGCCCGCGAGTGGATCGCGGGGCGGCACCGCCGATGGATTGCGCAGATCGTGGAGGAACTCGGACGCGGTCTGGTAACGATCGCGCGGATTGCGCTCGATGGCCTTGAGCACGATGGCCTCGAGCGAAGGGTCGAACCCCGGCACGAAGTAGCTGGGCAGCCGTGGCTCTTCGTCCGTCTTGGCGCGCATCACTGCCAGCGCATTGGGGCCGGAGAAGGGCAGGTTGCCGGTGAGCATCTCGTAGAGGATGGTGCCGAGGGCGTAGATGTCGGTGCGCGCGTCGCCGCGTCGACCGCCGATCTGCTCCGGCGCGATGTAGTCCGGCGTGCCGATCGTGGCCGAGAGGCCGAACCAGGTGATCCGCCTTGCCGATTTGTCCAGCGCGATGCCGAGATCGATGATCTTCACCAGCCCCGTCGAGGTGATCAGGACGTTCTCCGGCTTGAGGTCGCGATGCACGACTCCGTGCTTGTGCATGTGCTCCAACGCCTCGCAGATCTGCTGCGCGATGGCGAGCGCGCGAGTGGTGGGCAGCGGATGCTCCTCCTCCATGAGCTTGCGCAGGCTCTTGCCCTCCACCAGCTCCATCGCCACGTACATCCGGCTCTTGTGGCGGGGCTTGAGGAACTTGATGATGTTGGGGTGATCGAGCCGCTGCCCGATCTCCTCTTCGCGCTGGAAGCGCTCGAAGAAAACCACGTCGCTCTCGAACTGGAGGTGCGGGACCTTGAGCGCGACGGCAGTGCCGCTGGCGGTGTCCTTCGCCTCGAAGATCGAGGCCATCCCGCTCCGGGCGATGAGCTTGGTGATCTCGTACTGATCGAGCTTGTCGCCGACGGCTACTTCGCGCATCGGGCAACAGGAAAGTGGGAGGACACGTCGTCGGGACTATCGCACCCGGGCGCAGGGCCGGCAATCGTCGAGGGGCCACGGTGATCGAGGTGGCGTCCGCATACGCGTTCGAGATGGCCGCGCTCTCCCACCCGGGGACGGGGCGCGATCACAACGAAGACTTTTGCGGGGTGTTGATCGAGAGCAGCACTCGTGGGCTGGCCGCCGTGGCCGACGGCGTCTCTGGCTCGGAAGGCGGTGAGACCGCGAGCAGGATGGCGGTCGAGGTGACGCTGCGCGCCTGCGCGAGCTGCCCGCCGATCTCGCCGCGCCCAAGCGCGTCATGCGTGCGGTGCAGCAAGCGAACATCGAGGTGCACGAGCTGTCGCTCTTCGTGCCCGAGCTGCGCGGCATGGCGTCCACGCTCACGGTCGTCGCCCTCGATGGGGGCGAGATGGTCGCGGCGCATGTCGGAGACAGCCGCCTGTACCTCGTGCGCGAAGGAGCCGCGATCCAGCTCAGCAAGGATCATACAGTGGCCGCCGAGCGACAGCGGCTCGGGCTGCTCAGCGAGCAGCAGGCGCGCACGCACGCCGGGAAGTCGATCCTGACTCGCAGCCTGGGCAGGGAGTTGATCTGCAGCATCGATCGGATCTTCCTGCCGCTGTCACAAGATGACGTGCTGATCCTCTGCAGCGACGGACTGCACGGCGTGCTCGGCGACCGCGAGATCGAGGCGCTGGTGCGGCAAGCGGATGCGAAGGCGGTTTGCCAGGCGCTCATCGACGCAGCCAACGCGCGCGGGACGCCCGACAACCTGACCGCCGCGGTGGTTCGGATGACCGGGCCCATCCCGGCTCGCCCGCCGCCCTCGGGACTCGGCGAGAAGCTGCGGCGGCTCGTCCTGGGGCTGCGCTCACTCTGAGCGTCGGGGGCGATCCGACTAGATTGTCTCCACGAGCCCCCCGATCGACAATTTTGTCCCTCCAATGCACACGATGGGAATGAATCGTCCGGATCCAACGACCGCTCGATTCCGACCTTTCGCCGTTTCGCTGCGGACCTCCTGGTCTTATGGTCACGCGCCGCCAGGGGGGCCGCTGCGTCTCGACCGAGACCTTCGTCGCGGCCCTCGCGGTGAGAAAGGGGCCAATCCATGCGGTCGCATCTCCTGACCGGCGTTTCGATCTCCGTTCTCTTTTGGGCTTCGCGTCCCGCCGCCGCCCAGTTCTACACGCAGCACGACCTCGTCTCGGATCAGCCCGGCGTCGCCGACCATCGCGATGACAACCTCGTCAACGCCTGGGGCCTGGTGGCGAGCGCGACTTCTCCCTGGTGGGTCGCCAACAACGGCACCGGCACATCCACGCTGTACAACGGCCACGGCGTCGCCCGCTCGCTCGTGGTGACCATCCCCGGCGGGGCGCCCACCGGAGTCGTCTTCAACGGCGGGGCTGGC
>MNFJ01000147.1:0-1189 GCA_001918155.1 Deltaproteobacteria bacterium 13_1_40CM_4_68_19 | reverse complement strand
GCCGCCGCCGCCACCATCGATGCAGGCCCAGATCGCGGTCGACAACTCCGCTTCGGGCACGGTCTACAAGGGTCTTGCGATCGCCAGCACGACCACCGGCGATTTCCTCTACGCGTCCGACTTCCACCACGGCCGCGTGGACGTGTTCAACAGCGCCTTCGTCGCTGTGCAAATTCCTGGCGCTTTCACGGATTCCGCTCTTCCCGCCGGATACGCGCCGTTCGGGATCCAGAACATCGGCGGAACGATCTACGTGACGTACGCGCTGCAGGATTCCGACGCGCACGATGACGTGGCCGGGGTGGGCCACGGCTTCGTCGACGCCTACGATACGGCCGGCAACCTCCTCCGCCGCGTTGCCTCTCGCGGCCGCCTGAACTCACCGTGGGGTCTGGCCCAGGCACCCGCCAGCTTCGGATTCTTCGCGGGTGATCTGCTGGTCGGCAACTTCGGCGACGGCAAGATCAACGCCTTCGATCTCGCGAAGGCCCAGGGGAGGGGCGAGGCGCAGCAACGCGGCCAACTCCACTCGAGCTCGGGAGCTCCGCTGCGAATCGACGGCCTGTGGTCCCTGCAGTTCGGCAACGGCGGTTCCGCGGACGTCTCCAAGGACACCCTCTTCTTCACCGCTGGCCCGGGGGGCGAGCATCACGGGCTCTTCGGGACGATCGTCCCGGCGCCGCCTCCCGCTCGGTAACGCCTCGGACTACGGGGTCACCGTGATCGTGCCGACGAAGTCGGGATATTGCGCCGGGGGGTGGATACTGCAGTGGTACGGATAGGTGCCCGGCGTGCTGAAGGTGAATTGAAACGTTTGGCCCGCGGTTCCGCCGCCGTAGCCACCGCCTCCAGAAGGCGGGGCCAACGTGGCGCTAGTCCAAACACCGTTGTCGCTGACCGTGGTGTGCGACATGGGGCCGTTGTTGGTCCAGGTAACGGTCGTCCCGGCCTTGATCGGCATCGTGGACGGCGAGAACGAGAAGTCCCTGATCGTTACCTGGGCGGTGGACGACATTCCGCCACCGCAAGCCGCCGCCGCTGCCAGCACTGCCACGACGAGGAACCACTTCGGACGCATGGGACTCCTCCTTTGCTGCAAAGTCCTGCCCTGGACAGTGGATGTCCGATGTGGCGTGTTTATTCCTGGCGCTCGCAACTCGTTCGCACGTCGGACCTGGCGCCAGGCTGC
>MNFJ01000091.1 GCA_001918155.1 Deltaproteobacteria bacterium 13_1_40CM_4_68_19 | reverse complement strand
GCGCACGCTGGGCGCGAGGACTTCCATCCCCATCCACTTCGGGACGTTCGCGCAGGGCGACGAGGCGGACGGCGAAGCGGAAGCGAAGCTGCGCGCGGCGCTGCGCCAGCCGGGAAGCCCGCGATTCGTCGTCCTGAAGAACGGCGAGTCGTTCACCAGCTCACCAGCGGTGGGAGGCTCATGAAGATGGCGTCGACGTTGCCCCCGCTCTTCAGCCCGAACAAAGTCCCGCGGTCGTAGATCAGGTTGAATTCCACGTATCGGCCGCGCCAGCGCAACTGCGCGGAACGGTCGGCTTCCGTCCAGGGCGTTCCACGCCGGCGCTCCGCGATCGGCACGTAGGCGGGGAGGAAGGCGTCGCCCACCTGCTGCACGAAGCGCCACTCCTCCTGCCCGCGCAAGTAGTCGAAAAAGATCCCGCCGACGCCGCGTTCCGAGCCCCGATGCGGGATGAAGAAGTACTCGCGCGCCCACTGCGAGAAGCGGGCGTAGCGCTCGGGCCCGCAGGCCTGCTGCAGGACGCCGTGGAAGTGTGTCGTGTCCTCGGGAAAGGGCTTGAACGGCGTCAGATCCATTCCGCCGCCGAACCAAGAGACCTTGCCCGCTTCGAGATAGCGGACGTTCATGTGCACGACGGGAACGAACGGGTTCTTGGGGTGCAGGACGAGCGATACGCCGGTCGCGAAGAATGGCTTGCCGGCCAGGTCCTCGAACTTCGGGGGCCGCACGTCCGCGCCCCGGGCCTCCGGGAGCGCGCCGGGCGGCGCGGGCGGGAACTTGTCGCCGTGCACCGCGGAGAAGTTGCACCCCGCTTTCTCGAACAGCTCGCCCCGGAGCTCGCTCATCTCTCCGCCGCCACCGCCGGGCCGCTCCCAGGCCGTCCGGCGGAACGTCGCGGCGGATCCCTCCACTTGCTGGAGCCCCGCGACGATCCGGTCCCTCAGCTCGCGAAACCGCTGCTCGACCTCGGCCCGGAATGCCTGCATGCGCTGCCGGCTATTTCTGGCCGGTTACCGCCGCGCTCACCTCGGCGGCGAAGTCCTTCTGCTCTTTCTTCAGGCCTTCGCCGAGCGCGTAGCGGGTAAAGCGACGCACCTGGATGTTCTCGCCGATCAGCGCGACCGCCGCGTTGATCTCGTCTTGCACCGAGCGCTTTCCTTCCGGGTCCCGGAAGAACGCCTGCTCGAGCAGCACCTCCCTCTGGAAGTACTTCTCCATCTTCCCGGGGAGGATCCGGTCGAGCATCGCCTCCGGCTTGCCCTCGTTGCGCAATTTGGCCCGCTCGGTGCCTTTTTCCTTTTCGACCTCTTCCGCGGGGACATCCTCGCGACGGACCCACCTCGGATTGCTCCAAGCGATCTGCATTGCGACGTCTTTGACCAGCGCCTGGAACTTCTCGTTGCGCGCGGTGAAATCGGTCTCGCAGTTCACCTCGACGAGCACGCCGATCTTTCCGCCCAGATGGATGTATGACCCCACGGCGCCCTCGGTAGCGCTGCGGCCGGCCTTCTTGCCCGCCGTGGCCAGGCCCTTCTCGCGCAGCCAGGTGACGGCCCGCTCCGCGTCCCCGTCCGACTCCACCAGCGCCTTCTTGCAATCCATCATCCCTGCGCCGGTCTTCTCGCGCAGGTCCTTCACCATCGCCGAAGTCACTTCCGCCATCGCGTCCTACTCCTCCGTCTTCGTTTCGCCGGTCTCGCTCGGCTCGCCACCGCCCAGCGCGGGCTTGTGTTCCACGATCGGACCCGGAGCCGGCTCGGTATCGGCGCGCATCATCGGGCGCCGCTCGCCGCGTCCTCCACGCGCGCCCCCGCGGCGGCCGTCCCGACGGCCACGGCGCTCGGAAGCGGCGTCGCGATCCTCTCCCTCTTCCGCCTCGGGCTGTGCCGGCTCGCCGGCATGGTGCGCCTGGTAGCGCGCCTTTCCCTCGATGGCTGCGTCGGCGATCTTTCCGCAGAAGAGCCGGATCGAGCGGATGGCGTCGTCGTTGCCGGGGATGACGTAATCGATGCCTTCCGGATCGCAGTTGGTGTCGACCAGCGCGACGATGGGAATGCCGAGGCGCGTGGCCTCGTGGATGGCGATGTGCTCCTTCTTCGGATCGATCACGAAGAGACAGCCGGGAAGCCGCGTCATCTCCTGGATGCCGCCCAGGTTCTTCTTCAGCTTCTCCATCTCGTTCTCGAGCTGGGCCACTTCCTTCTTGGGCAGCTTCTCGAAGGTGCCGTCAGCGGCCATCTTCTCCAGCGCCTTGAGCCGGTCGATGCCGCTCTTGATGGTCTTGAAGTTGGTGAGCGTGCCGCCCAGCCAGCGGTTCACCACGTAGAACTGGCCGGAGCGCGTCGCCTCCTCGACCACGGCGTCCTGCGCCTGCTTCTTGGTGCCGACGAACAGCACCGAGCCGCCGCGCGAGCAGACGTCGCTGACGAACTTGAACGCCTCGCGCGCGAGCCGCACCGTTTTTTGCAGATCTACGATGTAGATGCCGTTGCGGGCGCCGAAGATGTACGGCTTCATCTTCGGGTTCCAGCGCTTGGTCTGGTGGCCGAAGTGGACCCCGGCCTCGAGCAGCTGGCGCATGGTGATGCCCTGCGCGGGCTGCATCGCGGCCTTCTGCACGTCCTGATCGGACACCAGCGGAGCGACTTCGCTCGTGCCGGGTCCTGTCGGGGCGAGCTGGACAGGATGTGATTCGACGTTCTCGGACATTCGTTTTTTCTCCTCCACCTCCGTCACGCCAAGACGGGCCCATGCGGGAACCCCGCCCTGATCGGGAGGTGTGCGTAGTTGGACTACAGGAACAGCGACTCTCCGGAGACAACCCGGAAAGGGACGGGCGATCTAACAGGTTGGATGGCTTCATGCAAGGTGCGGTCCGCCCACCCCTCGTGCACTACCCAAGCGGCTTTCCACCCGTGACGCCGAGGACCTCTCCGACGACGAAGCGCGATTCATCCGAGGCATCTCTCCATGAAAGGAAGCCACCACCAGAGGCGTCCACACAGGGCCGGGAGCGACGCAGTTCACGCGGATGCCCCGCTCGATCAGGTGCTGCGCCAGGCCCTTGGTGAAAGCGACGATCGCTCCCTTGGTCGTGGCGTAGTCGAGGATGGCGGCGCTCGGATGGTACCCATGCGCGGAACCTGCTCACCGCGCCGTTCCCTCGCATCACCCCACGGCCCGCGCGCGCATCCTACGAAATCGTCGCGCCGGGAGCCCCGAACGACGAAGCCGTCCGGCGCGCGCGCGATGCCTGGACCCCGTTCCCGAGTGAAGCCCGCCGCGAATGGCAGCGGCAGGAGGATTGCAGTTGAACTTCAGCGAATCCTACGAGGTGCACCGTGTCGGAAGAGCGTGAGATCAAAGGCCCCGCGACCATGCCCCCGGACGCTGCGGTAACCGCCCGGGTCCTGGCGCGCTCCTTCTACAAGGAGCTGCGCTCGAGAGGGTACGGCCCGGACCATCTTCTCGCCGTGTCCAGCGAGCTCATCGGCCTGGTCACGGGGGATCTGAAGAGCGATCGCCAGGATCTCTCCCGCGCGGCCTGAGCCGACGACCGCGTCGAATCGCCGGCAAGCGGCGACATTTACGTCGATTTCGTCGACATGCAGCATCAGCGCGGGATCGCAAGGGCGCGTGTGAGGGCGGATCCCACAGTCTCCCGCGCTCGACGCGCCGCGAACTTGATCCTTTCCCGTCCGCGCCGATGCTGGAGGGCATGGCCGAAGACGCCGATCGCCCTTCGCTGGAAGCCCGGGTGGCAGCGCTCGAATGGGAGGTGCGTCAGCTCCGCTCCGAGATGACCCGTGCGAAGAGCTCCGACGATCAGAGTCCGTCCGCTCGGGCGCCTGCCCCAATCGTCGAAGCGCGACTCGAGGCCCCTCCGCGGCCGCTTGCGGCTCCGATCCCAGAAGCGGCGCCGCGCCCCTCGCCAGCTCCGGTGACGACTCCGCTGCTGGATCTCGAAACGCTGGTCGGCAGGTATGGGATGCTCGGCCTGGCGACGCTGCTCGCGCTCGCCGCCCTCGGCACGTTCGTGAGCTGGGCGATCGCGCATGGTCTGCTCGGGCCCGCCGTCCGCGTTGCGCTCGGGCTGGTCGCCTCAGCCGCGATCGCCGTCTGCGGCTTGAGGCTCCGCCCGCGCTCGCGCTCGTTCGGCGACAGCCTGCTTGGGCTCGCCCTTGCCGCCGTGCACGTCTGCGCCTGGGCGGCAGGTCCGTCGCTGGGCCTCGTGCCCGCGCCGCTCGCGCTCGCCTTCTCCGCCTTGGCGTCGGTCGCGCTCGGCGCATTCGCACTCGTGCAGGCCGATGAACCGCTCTGGTGCGTCGGATTCGGGGGCGCGGCCATCGCCCCGTTCGTCACCAGCACGGGCCGCGGAACGGCGCCGATGCTCGCCGCCTATGCCGCCGCCGTCCTGGTCGCCGCGGGCTCGGGTCTGGGCTCGCGGCCCTGGTTCATCGCTGGCCGGATCTTCGCGGCCGGCGCCGCGCTCTTCACAGTGGCGCTCCTGTGCATGCCCGCATCGCAGAACGCGCCGCTGCTCGCGCTCGGGTTGCCGCTCGTCGCCGCCGGGTTCGCGGTGCTCCCGTTCGCGCGCGGAGAAGTGCTCCGGCCGCGTCTGCGCACCATGGGACTGCTCGCGGGCGGCGCCGCCCTTCGCCTGGCGGTTGCGCCGGTGCCGTGGATGGGCCAGGTGGGAGCGGCCATCGCGATCGGGATCGCTGGCTGCGCCTGGCTGGTGCTCCTCGAGCTCACGGACGACGAGCCCGCCGGGAAGCTCGTCGACGGGATGGGCGAGACCCTGGATGGGGTCGCCGCGTGGATGGAGGGCGCGGTGGTTCCCGGGCTGTTTCTCGGCGCGCTCGGGATCGCCCTCGATCTGGATGCCGCCCCCGCCTTCGGGGTTGCATCCGTGATCCTGCTCGCATCCGCCAAGCGACGCTCCCAGGGCGTGCGCGACGCGCTCGCGGCGAGCACCTGGGCTGCGGCGATGCTGGCGACCTGGCTCACGACCAGGACCGTTCCGACGCTGGCGGCCGCTTCTCTCGCCTGGGCCTCGGTCGTCGTGGTCTGGCTCGGCCTCTGGATTCCGAGCCCGAGCTGGACCTGGACTTCGCGCATCTCCCTGGTGATCGGCAGCCTGTGGGGGCTATCGCTCGTCTCGGCGAGGCCCCCGTACGAAGCCCTTCCGTTCACCACGCTGGAATCGGCCACTGCGTTCGCGGTTGCCGTGGCTTGGGGCGCCGCGCTCCACGCCGCTCGCATGGACGGCGAGACGTCGCGCGCGTCCGCGCGCTTCGGCCTCGTCGCGTTCGCCTTTCTCTGGGGTCACCTGGAGCTGGACCACGCGATCTCGCCGAGCGCCTCGTCGCTGCTCCTCATCGGGTACTACGCGGTGAGCAGCGTCGGTTTCGTCGGGTGGGGCCGCCTGAAGCGCTCGGCGCATCTGCGCCGCCTCGGCCTCGGCCTCGGAATCATCGCTGCGTTCCTCGCGGTCCGCGGCGCGTGGCGGTTGCCGGAAGCGGGCGCGCGCATCGCCGCGTACCTGGTGGTCAGCGTCTTCCTGCTCGGCATCGCCTGGTGGTACCGGCAGCCGGACGAGGAGGCACTGCCCGCGCAGACGCTGCACTGACTCCTCAGGACTCTGCGGGTCGCGCGCCGCCCTCTTCGAGCGGCAGGTGGCACTTCTTGTACTTCTTGCCCGACCCGCACGGGCAGGGATCGTTCCGCCCGACGCGCGGCCCGGCGCGGACGATGGGCGCGGTCTGGTTCTGCACCGCGGTGCCGCCCTGCCCACCCGCCGCAGCAAGGGCCTCGCCGTGCGTCTCGATGGTCGCCTGCGCCCGCCGCTGGGGCAGTGGCGGCAGGGAGGCGGAAGCGCGTGCTTGCGCCGGCTGGGCGGTCGCGGCCTGGGGCTGGACCGGCTCGACGCGCATCACCATCGAGACCGTGCTCGCCGCGATGCGCCCCTTCATGATCTGGAAGAGCTCGAACCCTTCCTTCTTGTACTCGATCTTCGGGTCCTTCTGGCCGTACCCGCGCAGGTGGATGCCCTGGCGCAGGTGATCCATCTGCAGCAGGTGGTCCTTCCAGAGCTGATCGATGGTGTTGAGATAGAGCCATTGCGTGTACAGGCGGAAGTCGTCGCCGAGCGCCTCGAACTTCGCCTTCAGCTTCTTCTCCACCACGTTGAAGATGTCGAGCTGCAGCTTCTCCTTGTCCGGCGCGGCGCCCTCGAACCCCATGTCGACGTTGAACTGCTCGCGCACGCGCGCCTGCAGCGCCTTGGTGTCGAACTCGTCGTTCTTGCCGCGCGGGACTGCCTCGTCCACCATCTCGATGATCAGGTCCTCGATCAGGTCGTAGAGGTGCTCCTCCTGGTCCTTCCAGGTGACCATCTTCTCGTGCCGGGTCTTCTTCTTCGTCTTCGGGTCTTCGGTGAACCAGATCAGGGGCACGCCGGCGCCGGACGCCAGCACTTCCTTGCGCATGCCGTAGATGGTCTTGCGCTGCTGGTTCATCACGTCGTCGTACTCGAGCAGGTTCTTGCGGATGTCGAAGTTCTGTCCCTCGACGCGCTCCTGCGCTCCCTGGATGGCCTTCGTCAGCCAGGGATGCTCGATGGGCTCGTTCTCCTGCACCCCGAACGTATCCATCAACTTCGCGATGCGATCGCTGGCGAAGATGCGCATCAGGTCGTCCTCCAGCGACAGGTAGAACTTGGAGGAGCCGGGATCTCCCTGCCGCCCGGAGCGGCCGCGCAGCTGGTTGTCGATGCGGCGCGACTCGTGGCGCTCGGTGCCGAGGATGTGCAGGCCGCCGAGCGCGACCACTTCCTCGTGCTCGTTGCCGCAATGGTCCTTGAACTTCGCCACCGCCGCGTCGTGGCGTTCCTTCCAGGCCGCGTATTCGGCGCGGTAGACCTGCTCCACTTCCGCCGCCGTCACCGGCGGGAACTTCCCGTCTCCCTCCGCCTTCGCCTTCTCCACCCGCGCCTGCACCAGGCGGCCCTCGATCTCCACCGGGCTCGGCTCCGCCCCGACCTCGCGCTTGGCGAGGAACTCGGGGTTGCCGCCGAGGAGGATGTCGGTGCCGCGGCCGGCCATGTTGGTGGAGATGGTGATGCGCCCCTTGCGGCCGGCCTGGGCCACGATCTCCGCCTCGCGCTCGTGCTGCTTCGCGTTCAGCACGTCGTGCGGCACGCTCCGCTTCTTCAGCAGGCCGGACAGCACCTCGCTCTTGGCGATGCTGACGGTGCCGACCAGCACCGGCTGGCCCTTCTTCCAGCGCTCCTCGACGTCGTCGCAGACCGCCTTGAACTTCTCGCGCTCGGTCTTGTAGACGGTGTCTTGAAGGTCCTTGCGGATGTTCTGCTTGTTCGTCGGGATCACCAGCACTTCCAGCTTGTAGATCTGGGCGAACTCCGCCGCCTCGGTGTCGGCCGTGCCCGTCATTCCCGCGAGCTTCGAGTAGAGGCGGAAGTAGTTCTGGAAGGACACGGTGGCGAGCGTCTGGTTCTCGTTCTCGATCTTGACGTTCTCCTTCGCTTCCACCGCCTGGTGCAGGCCATCGCTCCAGCGCCGCCCGGGCATCAGGCGCCCGGTGAAGTCGTCGACGATGATCACTTCGCCGTCCTTGACGACGTACTCGTGGTCCTTGCGGTAGAGCGTGTGCGCCCGCAGCGCCTGCTCCACGTGGTGCAGCGTCTCGATCTGCTCCGGATCGTAGAGGTTGGGCACCCCGAGCTTCGCCTCGACCTTCTCCACCCCCTCGTCCGTGAGCACGACCGACCGCGCCTTCTCGTCCACCGTGAAGTCGCGGTCGCGCACCAGGCTGGGGATCACCTTGTTGATCTTGTAGTACTTGTCGGTCGATTCCTCGGAGGGGCCGCTGATGATGAGCGGCGTGCGCGCTTCGTCGATGAGGATGGAGTCGACCTCGTCGACGATCGCGTAGTGCAGCTCCCGCTGCACGTAGTCGGCCAGGCGGAACTTCATGTTGTCGCGCAGGTAGTCGAACCCGAACTCGTTGTTCTGTCCGTAGGTGATGTCGGAGCCGTATTCCTTCTGGCGCTGGCGGTCGGTGAGACCGTGCACCACGCACCCGACGGAGAGCCCCATGTGGCGGTAGATCCGGCCCATCCACTCCGCGTCGCGCCGGGCGAGGTAGTCGTTCACCGTGACCACGTGGACGCCCTTGCCCTCGAGCGCGTTGAGCACGCAGGGCAGGGTCGCGACCAGCGTCTTTCCTTCGCCGGTCTTCATCTCGGCGATCATGCCCTTGTGCAGGCCCATGCCGCCGATCAGCTGGACGTCGAAGTGGCGCATGCCCAGCGCGCGGACGCTCGATTCCCGGGTGAGCGCGAAGCAGTCCGGGAGGATGCGGTCGAGCACCGCCGTCTTCTGCAGCCCGGGCGTGTCGGCCACTTCCTTGCGCCAGGCCCGCACTTGCTCGCGGATCTGCTCGTCCGGGAGCGACTTCGCCCAGGCCTCGCGCTCGTTGATGCGCGCGACGAGCGGCTGCATGCGCTTGAGCTCGCGCTGGTTCTTCGTGCCGACGATCTTGCGGAGAACGTAGTTGAACATGGTCTGTCCTGCGTAAACGTGGGTGCGCGGGGGGCGCGCCAATCAGCACCGGTGCAGACGGCTTCAGGCTGCCGGCGGCGCCTGGCTGGGCGCGGGACCGGCGGGCGACCGGAAGATCGAGGGCGCGCGAATGACGTCCGCCCGCTCCCTGCTGCGCTCGACGCCAGCTCCCTCCGCCGGCGGCCGGCGCGTGCGCCGCGCGCCATAGCTTTCGGCGCGCTGGGCGGCGGGGTCGACAGACACGGAGGCAGCGGCGGCGAACGAGGCCCACGGCAGCGCGCTGGCGGGGGCAAGCCCCACCAACACCGCCGCACATGCCGCCGCGATCCTGCTGCGCATCCAGGCTAGCCTAAGGGGCGCCCCCGGCTTGTCAACTTGCACAGTCTCAAGCAGTAACCGGCAAAGCCGCGCCCGCGGCGGGCAGCCGGCTATTCTTCGAGAATGAACTTGCGCGGGTTGTCGGCCACGCCGTTCACCCGGACTTCGTAATGCAGGTGCGGGCCCGTGCTGCGGCCGGTGTTGCCGACCGCGGCGATGAACTGCCCGCGCTTCACCTTCTCGCCGAGCTTCACGTCGATCCGCTGCAGGTGGCCGTAGCGCGTCTTCAGCCCATACCCGTGGTCGAGCACGAGCACGTGGCCGTAGCCGCCTTCCTGCCCGGCGAACACCACCGTGCCGTCCGCGGGCGCCCGAACCGGCGTTCCCATTCCGGTGGCGACGTCGATGCCTTCGTGCATGACCCGCTCGCCGGTGTACGGGTCGAGGCGGACCGAGAAGTCCGACGTCACCCAGCCGCGCACCGGCCAGATGGAAGGCGCTGAAGCGAGCAGCGCCTGCTGGTCCTCGAAGTAGCTCTTCAGGGCGCGCGCCTCCTGCTCCTGCGCCTTCACTTTCTTGTCCAGGCTGTCGAGCTGCTTGAGCAGGTCCGCGTCGTCCGCGGTGCCGGGCTTCGCGTCCCCGTCGGCGATCATCCGGCCTTCGCCACCCGCGGGCAAAGGCTTGCCCATGCCGACCGCGCCCATCCCGGACTGCGCCGGTTCGGTGGCGATGCCCCCGCCCACGAACTCCGGTGGCGCCTGCCCCGCCTCTGGCTGGGGCATGGAGAGCTTTCGTTCGGGATCGTTGAGGGAGGTGATGTGGCGGAGGTTCGCATTCAGGCGCTTGACGCGGTCGAGCTCGTCATTGATGTGCGAAAACTTCTGCTCCGCCTCGCGCCAGCGGTTCTGCAGCTCCAGGTTCTCGGCGCGAATCAGCTCGTTTTCCGCGACCTTGCCCACCACCTGGAAGTAGTGCGTGAGGGCGCCTACCAACGCCAGCACCACCACGCCGAAGCAGAAGCCGACCCGCACGAGCATCCGGTGCTCGAGCCGGATCTTCTTCACCTTCGCGTCCCGATCCGGAACCAGCAGGATCGTGTACGACTTGTCCAACGAACCTCCGTTCGGCGGGAACCGTTTTACCCAACCGACCGCGCACGCGGGCGCTTCCCCGGCAAAATACAAACCGCAGGCCAGCGCGCCTAACGGGCGAGCGTCGTTCAGTATCGGATGGCCACATGGTGCGTCAAGGATTGCGCACCTACATCGCACTACTCTTCGCGGTGCACCGCGATCACCGTGATGTTGTCGTCGCCGCCGCGCGAATTCGCCAGCTGGATGAGCATCTCCGGCACCTGGTCGAGCTCGGTCTGCACCAGCGCGTCCCGGATCTCGTCGTTGTCGATCAGATTCGACAGCCCGTCGGAACAAAGCAGGAACTTGTCGCCCGATCGCGTCTCCACGCCGACCACGTCGACGAGGACGTCCTCTTCGAACCCCACCGACCGGGTGATGATGTTCTTGAGGCGGCTGTGCTTCGCCTCTTCCTCCGTGAGCAGGCCCGCCCGGACTTGCTCGTTGACCAGCGAATGGTCCTCCGAGAGCTGCCAGACCTGCCCGTCGCGGACCAGGTAGGCGCGGCTGTCGCCGACATGTCCGACGATGGCGTGATCGCCCTGCACGAGCAGCGAGATGCAAGTGGTCCCCATCCCCGCCAGCTCCGGATGCGCCCGGCTGCTGCGGAACACCGCCGCGCAGGCGCCTTCGACTGCCTCGCGCAGCGCGCCGGCGAGCGGCGACTCGGGGAGCGACGCCTTCGCGGAGAATGGATCGTCGATTCGCAGTTTCGCGGAGATCAGCTCCTTCTCGATGGTCTGGACGGCCAGGCGGCTGGCGGTCTCGCCGCCCGCGTGCCCGCCCATCCCGTCGCAGACCACGTACAGGCCGATGTCCTCGTTGACGAGGAAGCTGTCCTCGTTGTGATCGCGCTTCATGCCGACATCGGTGCGAGCGGCGCTGCGGAATTTCGGCATGGGGAGCAACTTACACTGCCTTCCGCTTGCGGGAATCGGTTGACTGGGCCGCGGCGAGCAGCTCGCGGGCGTGCTCGAGGGCGACGCCCGTCGCTTTTCCGGAGAGGAGGCGGGCCAGCTCGTGCACCCGGTCATCGCCGTCCACCGGAGCGACACGGCTGTGGGTGCGGCCTTTCACCACCTCTTTCTCCACGGTCAGGTGCTTGCCGGCGAACACGGCGATCTGCGGCAGGTGCGTGATGCAGATGATCTGCCGGCGACGCGCGACCGCCGCGAGCGCCCTTCCCACCGCCTCGGCGGTGGCGCCCCCGATGCCCGCGTCCACCTCGTCGAAGAGGTAGGCGTCGACCGGATCCGATTCCGCCAGGACCCGCTTCACCGCCAGCAACACCCGCGACAGCTCGCCGCCCGAGGCGATGCGCGAGAGCGGCCGCAGCTCTTCACCGGGATTGGGGCTCAGGAGCAGTTCTGCGGTCTCCAGGCCCCGCGGACCCATCTCCGCGATGGCCCCTTCAGCGACCGGATTGAAGCGCACCGAGATCTCGCTGCGCGCCATCCCCAGCGCCGACAGTTCCTGCGCGACGGCCTTGCTGAACGCCCCGGCTGCCGCCCGGCGCTTCTCCGACATCTTCTCCGCCAGGGCCCGCGCGACGCTGGCCAGCCGATTCACTTCGGCCTCGCGCCGGGCCAGCTCCTCGTCATGATTTTCCAGCGAGACGAGCTCGGCGCGCATCTGATCGCGGCGCTGCAACGCGCTCGCGAGCGTCCCGCCGTGCTTGCGGGCGATGCGGCGCAGCACTTCGATCCGCTCGTCGATCTCCTCGAGCCGCTGCGGGTCGCCGCCGGCGCGGGCCGCGTAACGCGACAGCTCGCGCGCCGCTTCGTCCAACTCGGCCGCCGCTCCGCGCACGGCTTCGGCGAGCTTCGCCAGCGTCGGGTCGATGGCCGCCATCTCTTCCAGCCGCTTCGCCGCCTTGGCGGGCTGCGCCTCGGCGAGGACCGCCTCTGCTTCTTCGGCCCCGGCCCGCAGCTTCTCCGCCGCGGCCAGGACCCGCCGCTCCTGGGCGAGCCGCTCGTCCTCGCCTGGCTCGGGCGTGGCCTTCTCCAACTCGTCGAGCTGGAACTCCAGCCAGTCGGTCCGCTGCGCCCGCTGCGATTCGTCCGAGTCGAGCTGTGCGCGCGCCCTTTCCGCTGCCGACAGCTCCGCGAACGATTGTGAAAACCCCTCCCGCAGCTCCGCGAGCTGGGCGTGGGAATCGAGCAGATCGAGGTGGAGCGCCGCGTCGAGCAGACCGACGTGCTCGTGCTGCCCGGAGATGTCCAGGAGCCCCCGGGTGGCGGCCTGGAGCTGCGCGGCCGTGGCCAGCGCACCGTTGACCCAGGCGCGGCTGCGGCCTTCGCGCTGGACGGTGCGGCGGACCACCAGCTCCGTCCCGGCTGCCGGCAACCCCAGTCGCTGGAGCCGAGCATCGCATTCGCCCGGATCCCGCGGCCGGAACAGCGCTTGCACCTCGGCTTCCTCGGCGCCGGTGCGCACCGAATCCGCCTGCGCCCGCCCCCCGAGCACCAGGTGCAGCGCTTCCACCAGGATGCTCTTGCCCGCCCCCGTCTCGCCCGTGAGCACGTTGAACCCGGGCGCGAAGTGCACCTCGAGCTCCTCGATGATCGCGAACGCCCGCACCCGCACCAGCTCCAGCATGCCGGGCAAAATAGCAGACGGGTCCGACATCGGTGATACGCTTCGCGCGATGTTCGAGCCGGGCGATCCGCGCTTCGGGGAGATCCTGGATCTCGCGAGCCTCGCGACCAGCGGCTCGCTGCTCGACGGCCAGCGCCCCCGCTGGCGGCAGCTGGTCACCCAGCTCCTGGGCAGCGTCCAGTCCGAGGGAGGCATCGCCGAGCGCCGCCATCATCTACGGGCCCCCGCCGAGCTGGAGGTGGACATCCTCGCCCCCGACGAGATGGCGTCGCTCGCCACCAGCACCGTGGGGTCGGGAGGGCTTTCGATCCGGATCGCGGAAGTGATCCCGTTGGGAACGCCGATCGATCTGTCGATCAAGATCCCGCAGCGCAAGATACCCCTGCTGGTCACTGCGCAGGTGGTCTGGAGCCGGCCCGGAGAGCTGGGCGCCGCGTTCGTCGACCTTTTCCAGAATGACCGCGAGCTGCTCGAAGGGATCGCGGTGAAGGCGCTTCTGGAAGGCGGATGACGCGTTCGGTATCCTCCGCCGCCACGGAGGCCACATCGTCGCTGAGCGGCCTTCGTCGGCCGCGATTACCGCGTCCCCCAGCGGAGCTTCTCGCGCAAGATGGTGAAGTGGTCCACCTCCGGGTTGCGCAGGATGAGAGTGCGGCGATGGGAGGGCTGGATCCAGACTTCCTGGCCGATCTCGAGCGGTCGCCCCCGTGCCCCGTCCAGGGTGACGAACATCTCGCTCGGGCTCCCCAGCCGGACGCGGACGACGCTGGAGGGCGGCAGCACGAGCGGCCGCTGCGTGAGCGCGTGCGGGCAGATCGGGGTGAGGAGAACGGCGTCGAGCGACGGCACGACGATCGGCCCGGCCGCCGACAGCGAATAAGCGGTCGATCCGGTCGGCGTCGCGACGATCACGCCGTCTGCCTCGTAGGTGGTGGCCGGGCGCGAGTCGACCATGACCTCCAGCGTCGCCAGCCGGCTGAGCGCGTTCTTCGAGATCACCGCATCGTTGAGGACGGTTCCGGAGAGCAGCGCCTGGTCGCGATAGCGAACCTCGACGTCCAGCATCAGTCGCTGCGAGATCGCCAGATCTCCGTTCAGCGCTTTCTCCAGCAGCGGGAACGCGCGCTCGCGCGGCACTTCGGTGAGGAAGCCGAGCGCGCCCATGTTCACGCCGAGGATGGGGACCTCCCGATCGTTGCAGAGCCCGGCGGCGTGGATCAGCGTGCCGTCGCCCCCCAGGACCACCAGCAGGTCCGCGCGCGCGGCGATCTCGCGGCCCGGCGCGGAAGGGGCTCCCGGGACGCCCGCTTCCTCTTCGACCATGGCCGTGTGCCCGCGCGCCTCCAGCCAGTGCGCCATCTCTCGCGCCAGCTCGGCGGCCGCTTCCCTGGCGAGACGGGGGATCAGTCCGACGGTTGCCACCGCGCGACTCTACCGCATCGCGGCGTTACACTCGCACGAATGCCAGCGCGGACCGGCCAGACGAGCGATCTCTTCCGCGCCACGGCGGCGAGGGATCTCTCGCTCGTACCCCTGGCGGAAAGGATGCGTCCCCGGACGGTCGACGAGATCGTCGGCCAGCCGCACATCCTCGGGCCGAATTCGCTCTTGCGCGAGGCGATCGAGACCG
The DNA here is from genome assembly GCA_001918155.1 of Deltaproteobacteria bacterium 13_1_40CM_4_68_19. Taxonomy (GTDB): domain Bacteria; phylum Myxococcota; class Myxococcia; order Myxococcales; family 40CM-4-68-19; genus 40CM-4-68-19. The sequence continues at coordinate 6,357 of MNFJ01000091.1, read as the reverse complement.
ATCAGGTTCCCTCCCTGATCTTCTGGGGTCCGCCCGGCACGGGAAAGACCACGCTGGCCCGCGTGATCGCGGCGGCAACGCAGGCGGAGCTGGTCGCGCTCTCCGCCGTGGATAGCGGGATCAGGGACATCCGCGAGGCGGTGGCACAGGCGGAGCGCAGGCTCGCCGAGCACCGCCAGCGCACCCTGCTCTTCATCGACGAGATCCACCGCTTCAACAAGGCGCAGCAGGACGCGCTGCTTCCGCACGTCGAGCGCGGGACGGTGACGCTGATCGGCGCCACCACCGAGAACCCTAGCTTCGAGGTGATTTCCGCCCTGCTGTCGCGCTGCCGGGTGTTCGCGTTGCGGCCGCTGGAAGAGGCCGATCTGAAGCTCCTGCTCGAGCGCGCCCTCGCGGACAAGGAGCGCGGGCTGAAAGGCGCTTTCGTGGCCAGGCCGGAGTTCCTCGATCACGTGGCGCAGCATTCGTCCGGCGATGCGCGGCGCGCGCTGTCCGCGCTGGAGATCGCCGCCGCGCGGACCCGGGCGGAGCGGCGCGACGTTCTGGAGACGCGCGACGCCGAGGAAGCGCTGCAGCAGAAGACCCTGCTCTACGACAAGTCGGGCGACGCGCATTACGACACCATCAGCGCCTTCATCAAGAGCCTGCGCGGCAGCGACCCCGACGCGGCCGCCTACTACCTCGTGCGCATGCTCGAGGCGGGCGAGGAGCCGCGCTTCCTTTTGCGCCGGATGGTGATCTTCGCTGCCGAGGACATCGGAAACGCCGACCCGCGGGCGTTGGGGGTAGCGGTCGACGCGCTGCGCGCCTTCGAGCTGGTGGGTCTTCCCGAAGGCGTGCTTCCCATGACGCAGGCGGCGGTCTTCCTCGCTACCTGCCCGAAGAGCAACTCGACGCTGACGACGTACTCGAACGCGCGCAAGGCGGTGCTCGAGCACGGCCCGCTTCCAGTCCCCTTGAAGCTGCGCAATGCTCCAACGCCCCTGATGAAGGCGATGGGATACAGCGGCGGCTACCGCTATCCCCACAACTTCTCCGGCAATTACGTCGCGGAGCAGTACCTGCCCGACGCGCTGCGAGGCGAGCGGTTCTACGAGGCGTCCGGCAATGGCGAGGAGGCGGAGATCCGCGACCGGCTTGCCCGCTGGCGGCTGGAAGTCGAGGAGCGGCGCCGCGCCGAAGAGGCCGACGACGCCGCCGTCTCCGCCGCCGCGCGGAAGATCGACGAATAATTCCGCTCAGGGGCGGATCGGCTGCCCGGTTCCGACGGACGTCGTATACTGGCCGGGTGGACGCTTTTTATGCCGGCGCTCGCCGGATCGCGGTGATCGTCGCCGGCTCCGTCCTGCTGGTGGTGGGGATCGCGCTGCTGGTGCTCCCCGGCCCTGGAATCCCGCTCATCGTCGCGGGGCTGGCGCTGCTCGGCACCCAGTTCCCCTGGGCACGCCAGGCGCTCGACTGGCTGCGGGCCCGCGCCAGGAGGGCCTTGGCTGCGCTGCGCGCTAGGGACCAGCGGACCCCGTAGGCCGCTGCAACTCCACCGTCCGGGCCACCTTCACCGGGATGGACGCTCCCGCCGCGTTCAGGATGGCGTCGACCTTCACTTCCGCGACGCCGCTCCGGATCGCCTGCGCCAACGCGGCGCCCGATTGAAGGAAGCGAGCCGGCCTGCCTCAGCAGCGAGCGACCGAGGAGCAGCGGTAGGAGCAGCGATGTCTTGCGCTTGCGAAAAGCTGACGCACGCACGGTTGCGCCGCAAGATCAAGTCTGGTTCGCGCTGCCAGATCCGCGGTACCAAACGCCCACCGGCATGGCGCTCGATCTTTCGCTCCTCAATCCGCAGCAGCGCAAGGCGGTGATCCAGACCGAGGGACCGGTGCTGGTACTCGCCGGCGCCGGATCCGGGAAGACCCGCGTGATCGCCCACCGGGTCGTGCACTTGCTGGAGCAGGGCATTGCGGCAGGCGCCATCCTCGCGGTCACGTTCACGAACAAGGCCGCGGCGGAGATGAAGGAACGGATCGTCAGGCTCGCGGGCAGCGCGTCCGATGCGCGGCGGGTGACCGTGAGCACCTTCCATGCCTTCGGGATGAGGATCGTCCGCGAGCAGCGCGAGGCTCTCGGCCTCCCCGCGAAGTTCGCCGTTCTCGATGCCGGCGATCAGGCGGCGCTGCTGAAGCGGCTGCTGCGCGATCTGAAGGTCGACGACAAGCGCTTCGACGTGAACCGCTTGCTCGGCATCATCTCGCGGCTGCGCATGGGCGGAGCGCGCGGCCATCCCGACGACGAGTACGAGCTCTGCGCCGCGGAGCTCTTGCCGAAGTACCAGCTCGGGTTGCGCGCGATGGGCGCCGTTGACTTCGACGACCTGCTCCTCGTGCCTCTGGCGCTGTTCGGAAAGGACAGCGAGCTGCTGCGGAAGTACCAGGCGCGCTACCGCTACCTGCTCGTCGACGAGTACCAGGACACCAACGACGCGCAGCACGCGCTGCTCACGCAGCTCGCCGGCGTGCGCCGCAACCTCTGCGTGGTCGGCGACGACGATCAGAGCATCTACGCCTGGCGCGGCGCGCAGGTCCGGCAGATCTTGAAATTCGAGCGGAAATTCCCCGGCTGCGTGGAGATCTTCCTCGAGCAGAACTATCGCAGCAGCGGCGCCATCCTGGATGCCGCGAACGCGGTCATCGCGAAGAATGCCGCGCGCAAGCCGAAGAGGCTGTGGACCGACCGCGGCCGCGGCCCAAGCTTGCGCCTCGTGGCTGCGCCTTCGGACGAGGCGGAGGCGAAGTACGTGGCGGACGAGATCGTCCGCGTCTCGTACGAGGAAAAGATCCCCTTGCGCGAGATCGCCGTCCTCTACCGGACCAACGCGCAGGCGCGGCCGTTCGAGGAAGCGCTGCGGCTCGGCGGTGTCCGCTATCGCGTGGTGGGAGGGACTTCGCTGTTCGACCGCAAGGAAGTGCGCGATGTCGTCGCCTACCTGCGGGCCGCGCTGAACCCGCGCGACGAGGTGGCACTGCTGCGGATCGTGAACGTCCCGCCGCGCGGAATCGGCGATCAGACGGTGGCGCGGGCGCAGGAGCTGGCGCGGGCGCGCAATTGCACGGTCTGGGACGTCTTCTTCGCAGCGCCGGCGGAGCTGTCGCATGCGGCGGAGCGGATCGCGGACTTCGTCGGGCTGATGCGCAAGCATGGGGAGAGGCTGGCTGGAAAGGGATTCTCCGAAGCGGCGCGCAAGCTGGTGGAGGAAGTCGGGCTCTTCGAGGAGGCGCGCCGCAGCGCGCAGAGCTTGCCCGCGCAGGCGCGGAAGGTGGAAGCGGTGCAGTCGCTGCTGCGGCAGCTGATCGAGTACGAGCAGCGCGAAGAACAGCGCGCCGCGGAGAACGCGGGGCAGCAGGAGGACAGCGAGCCGTTCGGGGGCGGGCTTTCCGCCTACCTCGCCCGGCTCGCGCTCGATTCCAGGGAAGCAGACGGGGACGCCGGCGACGCAGTCACCCTGATGACGCTCCACGGCGCCAAGGGCCTGGAGTGGCGCTGCGTCTTCCTCTGCGGGATGGAGGAGGGTCTGCTCCCTCATTCCGGGCGGGGCTTCGACGACGCCGGGCCCGAGCCGCGCGCGGACGGCGCCCTCAATCTCGAAGAGGAACGGCGGCTCTGCTACGTGGGCATGACGCGCGCGCGGGAGCGGCTGATCCTCACGCGCGCCGCGGAGCGCACGAAGCGCGGCAAGCCGGTTCCGCGCACCCCGTCGCGGTTTCTGGAGGACATTCCGGCCGAGCTGGTCGACGCCATCGATCTGCGTGGGCCGCTGCAGGGGGCCCCGAAGGAGGTGCAGCAGGCCAAGGCGAGGAGCTTCTTCGCCTCGATGACCGAGCTGCTCGACGAAAAATGAGGGGACACCCTACGCAACTGCCCATGCCGATCGGGGCAGCCGAGCGGTTGGCACGGGTTGCTATGGTGTCCCCATATCTGTTGACACTCCGGACCGATTCGCGTATCTACCGCCGCCCCTCAGCGGCTTGCCGCAGGGGGATTTCTGTTCTCGGGGTCTCTGCAGATGAAGACGGTGATGGGCAGCAAGAAGACCGTCCGGCGCGACTGGGTGGTCATCGACGTGAAGGACAAGGTGCTCGGCCGCGCGGCGACCACCATCGCCAGCGTGCTGCGCGGCAAGCACAAGCCCATGTTCACGCCCCACGCGGACTGCGGCGATTTCGTGGTGGTGATCAACGCGGACAAGGTGCGCCTCACGGGCAAGAAGTGGCACGACAAGAAGTACATCCACCACACCATGTACCCGGGCGGCCTCGTCGAGTTCTCCGCGGAGCAGGCCCTGCAGCGCGAGCCGACGCGCCTCGTCGAGGACGCCGTCCGCCGCATGCTGCCGCGCACCGCCCTCGGCCGCGCGCTGATGAAGAAGCTGAAGATCTACGCGGGCGACAAGCACCCCCACGCCGCCCAGAAGCCCGTCGCCATGGAAGCGGCGAACGCATGAGGATTCGAGAGAGATGGCCAAGGACCTGATCGTTTCCGCTACCGGGCGGCGCAAGGAGTCGATCGCGCGGGTGCGGATGAAGCCCGGCTCGGGCGAATTCGTCGTCAACGACCGCACCCTCGACGAGTACTTCGGGCGCGAGACCAGCAAGATGATCCTCAAGCAGCCGCTCGAGGTGGTCGAGCAGCTCAACAAGGTGGACATCGCCGTGATCGTCTGCGGCGGCGGGCTGTCGGGACAGGCCGGCGCCATCCGGCACGGGATCAGCCGCGCGCTCACCAAGCTCAATCCGGAGTACCGGCCGCCACTGAAGAAGGCGGGGTTCCTCACGCGCGACGCGCGCGCCGTGGAGCGCAAGAAGTACGGGAGACCGGGAGCGCGGAAGCGGTTCCAGTTCTCCAAGCGGTAGGCGTCCGGTCCTTCAGTCGCGTTTTGGCGGCCCTGCTTCGGCGGGGCCGTCGTGCTTCGGGCGCATTCACAAATCACCACATCCGAGCACAGCGCCTACCTGTGCGTTCATTGGGAGGGTCGAATTACGCATGCTACCGTCGTGGGATGGAACTGAACGAGATCCTCCAGGTCGCGCTGCGAGGCGGAGCATCCGACATCCACCTCAAGGCGGGGCTCCCGCCCATGTTCCGCGTCGACGGCTCGCTGGTCCCCCTCAAGGACGCCCGCCGCCTTCCCCCGGAGGAGATCTCGCGGATGGCGTTCGGGATCATGAACGACTATCAGAAGGAGAAGTTCAAGGCGCAGAACGAGCTCGATCTCGCGTACGGCGTGCCGGGTCTCGGTCGCTTCCGCGTCAACGTGTTCCAGCAGCGCGGCACCATCGGGGTGGTGCTCCGCGTCATTCCCTTCAAGATCGCCACCATCGAGCAGTTGGTCCTGCCCAAGGTGCTGGAGAAGGTCGCCGGCGAGCAGCGCGGGCTCATCCTGGTCACCGGCACCACCGGCTCCGGCAAGAGCACCACGCTCGCAGCGATGGTCGATCACATCAACAGCAACGAAACCTGCCACATCATGACCATCGAGGACCCGATCGAGTTCCTGGTCCGCGACAAGCGGAGCATCGTCAATCAGCGCGAGGTCGGCGTCGACACGCTCTCGTTCGCGCAGGCGCTCAAGTCGGCGCTGCGCCAGGACCCCGACGTGATCCTGGTCGGCGAAATGCGCGACCTGGAGACCATCGAGACCGCGCTGACCGCGGCCGAGACCGGGCACCTGGTGCTCTCCACCCTGCACACGCTCGATGCCACCGAGACCATCGCCCGCATCGTCTCCGCGTTCCCGCCCCACCAGCAGAAGCAGGTTCGTCTGCAGCTCGGCTCGGTGCTCAAGGCGGTCGTCTCGCAGCGGCTGGTGCCGCGCGCAGACGGGAAGGGACGCGTGGCCGCCGTCGAGGTGCTGGTTTCCAACTCGCGCGTGCGCGAGATGATCGAGGACAAGGATCGCACCAAGGAGATCCCGCAGGCCATCTCCCAGAGCTACACCACCTACGGCATGCAGACATTCGACCAGTCGCTGATGAGCCTCTTCAAGCAGAGCATCATCGCTTACGAGGAGGCGCTGCGGCAGTGCTCGAACCCGGACGACTTCGCCCTCCGCGTCTCCGGCATCAGCGGCACGAGCGACTCCACCTGGGACGATTTCGAGGGCGGCAAGGGCGAGGCACCGAAGCCCGCCGCAGCGCAGAAGGACGGCCGCCCCGCGCCGCCGCCGCGCGCGCCGCCGGTCATGGGGAAGTCGGGTACGGCCGCTCCCGCGAAGCCCGGCGCCGCGCCCGCCAAACCGGCCTCGCCGGCGGTGGACGACGATTTCCAGATCGAGCGGTTCTGATCCGCCTGTTGACGGCAGCC